>JAWOCK010000081.1:0-15983 GCA_046483845.1 Thermoplasmatota archaeon
GTAAGTAGACCACCAGAGCGATCGCAGCTATTATGTACGTGGAGAACCCCAGCACCACGGATAAGCATATTATTCCCCCTGTCAGGGCGAGTACAGGAACCGCCATATCCGGTGTTTCCTTCACACGCACCTCCAGCTCGTAATCGCCTTCCCCCTCTATATCCAGGTAGACCTCGTCATCCGAATAGTAACTCCCGGAGTATTCCAGCTGCTCCGTATCTCCGCGCTCCCTGAGGACCGCCTCGTCTGTGTTGTATGAGGAGTAAATGTCCTTATGGAGATAGGCGTAGACCACGCCCCCTTCCGTATCGGTCTTCTTTATGGTGACAGTCACTTCCTGGTCGGCTTCTAGCCGGATAACGTATCGGTCCGTGTCCTGGTATTCCATCCCCCTGTATTTGAGGGTGTATACCTTTGCATTGACCTTATCCGTGTCCGAGAGGAACACGGTCCCGTACTGGTCATCGGGTTCTTCGGGGTCCTTGAGGTCGAACTCCTTCACATGGATGGTGTAGTTCCCTCTCCCTGATAGTTCCAGATATACGGATGCCTCCTCTCCGTTGTTCACGATATGGTCCTCGAAGACCTCTCCGGGGACCTGAAGTGAGTTCGGGCCGAGGTACATGTCCTGTATCGGTTCCAGGTCGGAGTCAAACCTTTGTATGGAGATCTCGCTGCTGGAGGTATCGGTCTTCTTTATCGAATAGTAGACCAGATGACCCGGGGGAAGCACCAGTTCGAACATATCCTTCCCCCCGAGGTCCGGATCGGTCCCGTTGGTCTTCAGCTCGCCTTTGGTATCCCCTTCATCGAGCAGTTCGGGCGAATCCGGAGAACCATCGGGCTCGTTCTCCGCCTGTGCCGGCTGCACGGAAAATGATATCAGGAAAACGAGCATCAATAATGCCTGCCCTCTCCATCTCATTTTGCTACCCCGTTATACAAGGGAGATTCTGATGTAATAGTTTTCCGTCCTCATCGCATGTGGGACCTGGTGATGACGAGCTCCCCGTGCTCCACACCTTTGATCGCCTTTATGGAATCCGCCAGTTTCCTTACCTTCGACGCCTCTCCCTTCACAATGAGCATCTCAAGGCACATGTCATGGTCCATGTGCACATGGGTATTGAAGAGTATCTCATGATGATGGTCGTGCTGGAGGTCCATGAGCCTGTTGTTGACCTCTCCGGTGTGGTGATTGTAGACATAGGTGAGCGTTCCGATTACCTCTCCCTGCTCCTTCTCTATCTTCGATTCGATGATGGCCCTTCGAACAAGATCACGTATGGCCTCGGACCTGCTGGAATAACCTTTCTCAAGGGTCAGTACATCGAACTCCTTCAGCAGTTCGGGTTCGAATGAGACGCCCACTCTGTCAACGGTCATGGTAGCACCCTCCGGAACATATCGTGCTACTTATTGAAAAAGCTTTCAGACCCACCACATGATCATCTGGCATAATACCACAAAATAGCAGAACACAAGTGGGATCGTTGAACATGCCAATATATCCTCAGAGATCGTCAAGGGTTTCCTTCAGTGTCCTCAGCACCAGGTCGACCTCCCCTGCCGATATGATGGTTGGCGGAAGGAAACGGATATATCTTCCTGTTGAAAGAGATGTCTTTATTCCCCGCTTCCTGAGCCCATCCTGCATCCTGGTGACGTTCTCTTCCTTTCCCAGGTCGATCGATATCATGAGCCCTCTGTTCCTGAAGCCCTCCACGACCCTGTATTGCCGGAAGATCTCCTTGAGGCCTTCTTCCATCTGGCTGGCCCTTTCTACAACGTTGGTCGTTATATCCTTTCGGCGCATCTGTCTCGTTGCGATAAGGGCAGCGGTCATCGCCATGGGGTTTCCGCCGAAGGTGGAGCCGTCGTATCCGGGGACCATCCCGTTCTTTATCTTCTCGTTGGTGACCACCGCTGTGACCGGATATCCTCCGCCGAACGATTTTCCGATCACCATGATGTCAGGGACCACGTTGTAGCTGTCGCAGGCGAACCAGTCCCCGCTCTTTACCGCTGTCCTTCCAAAACCCGCCTGGACCTCGTCGTCGATGATCACCACGTTCTTCTCTCTGGCGAGCTTCCAGAGTGAATCGATGAACTCCTGGGTCGCAGGAAGATTCCCCGCCTCTTCCCCCTGGACCATTTCCATTATGATGATCTTCGCTTTGGTCTCGTCCAGAAGGGATCCTACAGAGGAGATATCATTGAAATCGGCGAAATGGACCCATTCCTCCTCGTGGAGAAAGAAGGGTTTTCTGTATTTCTCATTGTAGGTCACGGCCACGGCACCATGGGTCCTCCCGTGGAAACCGTTCTTGAAGGCGATTACATCCTTGCTTTTTGTATATGCCTTTGCGATCTTCAGGGATTTGTCCACCGCCTCACCGCCCGAGTTCTGCCAGTAGAAATAATCTAGGCCATCGGGCATCATGGGCTCTATCTCCTTGAGGAAACGGGCCCTTGCCACCTGAACCCGATCCTCCTTCATGGAGATCAGTTGCTCGGCCTGGTTCTTAAGACCAATGGCTATCTCGCGATTTGCCATTCCGAGATTGGAAGCACTGTAGTTGCTGTCAAGGTCCAGATACCAATCCCCTTTGCTGTCCATTATCCAGCAGCCGTCCCCCTTCACCGGCAGGATATCGGTCTCCAGGCGGGACACGGGTATCTTGTAATCCTCGTGGAGCTGGAGCACCTCTTCCGTGGAAAGCTCGGACAGCATCAACTGGTCGGCGATCCGGTCCATCTTTCCCGGATCGATCCCGGAAATGTCCATAGACCTGATTATCTTCCTTGCCTCATCCCCGGACAGGGGCTTCCGGCCAGGCGTGTTCCGGAGAGCACCCTGAATATCGTAAGTGACATGCTCCGCTTCATCCCCGTCCAATACGTTCCGGACGACTTCCAGTACCCTTTCAAGCGTGGCCGAGGTCCTCTCGGGATATTTAACCCGATCATTGATCAGTGCTTCATACATGTTGGACAACTGCATTTTTATCTACTCCGATGCCCCTACTCTACACTTTATAAGCTATAAAGTTGTGGATTATCGACCACTACCATTTCCGGATTCAGATAGTAAGGACTCTTCGAAGACCAGTATGTCCTTAAGCCATCACCGGGAGAATAGATATTCCTTGAGCTCCTTTTCGAACTCCTTATCGTTCTTTCTTATCCACTCTATGAGCATCGCGGCATGTTCCTTTTCCTCGTTGGCGTTGTGTATCAGTATCTTCTTCAACTCCTCATCGCCGCATACGTCAGCCCTCTGGTTGTACCAGTCAATGGCCTCAAGTTCCTCTGTGAGTGAATCGATGGCCCTTTTCATTTCCAATGTACTTTCCTTCATTTTCTCACGGTCTTCATGCATCATTGTTATCAGCCATTATAATATCGTGATACGGAGATATTAATATTTTCTCATGCAGCTCTTCGAAGAGACCTGTTTTCTTGTTCTTTTTGACCAAAGCATATCCCGTTCACTGCGATGTGGACCTCTGGGAGGAATTGACATTTTTCGGGATGCGATCATCATCCGTATCCGGAGGATATCTTGGTAAAGGTTCACCGACCTTGCTGTCGGGTCCATGTCGTTGTGTCATTCTTCATTGAAGCATTCGTGGCATTCCCAATATTCCATCTCTTCATGCTCCCCTGTCCATTCAACCACGTCCAATTCCATGTCATCAATCCGGGTCTTTCCAACAATCCTATCCTCACCTTCTCCCACCGGGAATCTGACCTTGCCGAAATAATGACCTCCGGTGTATTCACCGTTTTCACTCAATTCTATTATCAGGCCCCTACCACATACCATACATCTTCTTTCGATCAATTCCGGTGTCATTCGATACCTCTGCTTATTCGAGTGTCAATGATCAGTATGGTCCAACAATGGGATGATATCGATCGGCACCTCCTCGTAAGGGTGAGCCTTTTTTATTGCTTCTATCACAACTTTCACCCTGGACCTCTCACAGACGAACTCTATCTTTATCTCCGGGACCATCTCGATCTTTCCAATATTTCCGACCGCAGGGTTGGAGCCTTCCATGGGCAGGAAGTAACCATGCCCTTGGCTGAGGAAAGCGCAGTAAGTGTAATTCCCGATCACCCCGCCACCCGCCTTACCTATCGCCATGCGGACCTCATCGGCGTGTCCCTCCGGACAATAGGTCTGGATCTTTACAACATTACCTGTTTTCATATGATACACTTCCTCCGGGATAACGATCCGGGCTATAAGATGTTGCTCCGGGTTCAAGTATCTTACTGTCTGGGGTCGAAGGGTGTGGAGCTCATGGCAATCAGTAGTGCTCTCCAAGCTAATGCGAGGACCCTTCCATGACGATCACCAGGAATACCGTCAATTGAATGGTGAATTTTGGACCCGGGATTCCAACTCCTTATGCAGGTATGCGAGGTCGGGGTCCGTGACCTTTTCATTGATCATCCCGAACCCGTTCCAACTGCTCTTTATTCTTTTTCCTGGCGATCGATCTTCTGTCAATGGAGACTATGATGGGCGGCAGGACAAGCAGAGAACTGACAAGAATAAGTAGAACATCCATGACCACCACGATACCGAACTGTCTTATGAACGGATATGAGGACATGATCAGGGCGGCGAATCCGCCAATGGTGGTTATTCCCGATGTGAATATGGCCCGTCCGATACTCCTGGATGCCGTATTCATGGCATCGTTCGGCAATTCACCCTTTCCCCTTTGTTCATGGTATCTTTCCATGAGAAGGATCGTGTATTCCGCCCCAAGGCCGAAGATCAGCGCCCCCAGACCTATCGTAAGAGGATTCAATGATATTCCAAGGAGATACATCGAACCCATCGACCATCCGATCACAAGAATTATCGGGATCAACGGGATGGCAGCCTTTACGAAGCTTCTGTAGACCACAAGAAGTCCAGCGAAGATCAATATACAGCCGATCACGGTGAGGAGGTCCCTGTCGCTTATCATCCCGCCCATCACTTCATCCTTGAGCACAGGCTGCCCTGTCAACGTGACGTCTGATCCTGCAGGTGGATCCGAAATGATATTGTTCACCGCATCGATAATGCCGGAAACCTTGTCGGGATCAGATTCGTTCAGGGTGAGGCGGATCACCAGCATGGTCATCTCATCATTTACCAAACTGGCACGGATGCCGGATGGGATCCGGGACAACTGGTTTTCGGAAACGTTCATCTGCATGAACGATGCAATGCTTGTGACCTTTGTGATTTTCGAAACATTGTTCTCGATCTCATTTGAGACCGTTGTGGTCCATTGAATTATTTCCGGGTCCATTATGCTCTCCGCCCGGACAAGTACCATCATCTCTTCGGTACCACCGATCAGATCCCTCAGTTCCTCGAGGTCCTCCAACGATCCAAGGTCCTGGGGAACGAGTTCCTCGTGGTCAACGACAACATCGACGTTCACACCCCCCACAAACCCGGCAATTCCCAGTATGATGGCAATGGTAATTATGGGAATCGGGTGACGGGACGAGAATCCGGTGATGCCCGCCAGGGAGTTGTCGATGCTCCATCTTCCACCATTTACCTTCCTGGTATTATCATTCTTTTTCGATCTCCTGAATATCCCATCCGGAAATGATCTGTAATAAAGCAAAAGGATGCTGAAAAGCAAGGAAATGGATACGATGAACGACATGACAACACCGATCATGACAACTATGCCGAACTCCCTGAGCATGGTCATTGTTGAGAACTGGAGTGTCACGAATCCGAGGATCGTTGCCAGAAGTGCGATTGACATGGACGGACCCATTTTCGATATTGATCTGCGGATGCCTTCTTCAGGATTACCCTTGCCGACCTCCTCCTGTATCCTGTTGTGGAGGTTTATGGAGTAATCGATACCGAGTCCTATCAAGAGTGGAAAGACTGCGATAACCACCATTGATACAGGCAGCTTCACATAACCCATCAGGCCCACCGTCAGTACCAGACCGGTCATGACCATGATCAGCGGAAGGAACCTCAGCTTCACATGGCCGAAGATGATGCCGAGAATGACGATCATTATCAGGATCGCCACTCCGATCAAAGAGCGCATCTCGATCATCATCCCTTCCTTGATCTCCTCCAGCATAACAGCATTTCCCACAACCTTCGCACCGATATCACCATCGGCTCCCTGTTCTTTGTTGAACCCATCCATAACCTCGTTCACAAATGGCAGCGTATCCCGTGATTCGATGTTGACGATCACCAACAGGGTATCCGGAGCCGGAACGAAAGTCTGTAAAGAATCATCGGGGATCGCCCCGACCATTGTTCTGTTTGAAGGTATTGTTCCGTTACCAGAGAGGTCAAGGTCCCTTATCAGGGTGGATATCGACGTTACCCTGATCACTTCATCGCTCTCCATCAGTTTCTCTTCCATGGATCCGATGATCCGAATGACATCCATGTCCGTGGCATTCGATCCTCCGGCAACCGTAACCTGGATGAATATTGTCTCTCCAGCTGCAAAATTGTCTTCGTAGAGTTCATAATCCCCGTAGGTCTCGCTGCTCTTGTCATATATCTCCAGTTCAGGGTCCATTGTCATCTGCATTACCCCGAATATGGCGACACCCAGGAGTATGACACCTACAATGATGGTGAGGATCGGTCTCTTCACAACGAGATCGCCGTAACTATCGAATATTCTCCCGAGGAGGGGACCATTGCCTGAAAACATATCTTCTGCCTCGATCAGGCAAATAGTAATAAGATATATCCGCTTAACACTCTACTATTCACCAAAGGGGGTTGTAAACTGAAGACGGAATTTCTGGAGATGATGGGGCTTACAAGCTCGGAGATCAGGGCATACCTTGCATTGTTGAAGAAAGGTACGGCCGAGGCAAAGACGGTCCACAAGTTGTCCGGAGTCCCCTTCGGAAAGATATATCAGGTACTCTACTCACTTGAGAATAGAGGATTGTTGAGCGTTCAATATTCCAGGCCGAAACTGTTCATGGCCACTCCTCCTGCTACAGCGGTCAAGGCCCTGCTCAAAAGCAAGGAAGATGAATTGGAGAAATTCCTTGATATGGCTCCCGAAGCCGAAGAGGAGCTGAACAGGATCCATATTCCCGGGGGCGCGGAAGATAATTTCTGGACCGTTATAACGGACAGACTTCCCATGGAAAAGATCCTCGAGAGGGTATCCACCGAGACCAGGGAGGAATTGATGGCATATTTCAATCATCCCCTGGAAGATATGGGGGGAATCATCGAGGGGATCGACATTGACGCTGCCGTGGAGAGGTTATCAGGCATGCAGGATAGGGGGGTCAGTATCAAGGTATTGAGAGGGGTAAGGCCCCGTGGAGAGAGTGGTTCCGATTTGATATTCGGGAAGGTGGATGGGATGAACGGGATCGATGTGAGATACACGGAGTTCTTCACCAACCCATTCATTGTTGTGGACCGTGAGAAGGTCTTTTTTATCATCTGGGACCCTCTTTCCACTGATCTCTCATCCATCGCGACGATATATCTCTGGAACAGGCAGCTGGCCAGAAAACTCGTGGGCAGGTTCGAAGAGTTATGGAAAATATCGGATGAAGGAACCGATGATTGATGGGTTGTTTTCCTTTCCCGAATCGGTCGTTATTCTTCAGGCGATCTGAATTCCCAGCAATCCGGAACCTTTTTCTGACCGCATCGATATTGTGGCAGGTTCCGTGGTAAGGCAAAACCCTTCCTGCAAATTGTGTACCTCGCCGTTCACGATGATCTCCACACTGCCTTCAACAACATGGAATATGACCCGGGTGGTCATGTCACATGCTGGTATCTTTTCATCGGGTCCCAGAATGATCTTTCGCAGTTTGATGCCGTCCTTTTCGAACAGAATTATGCTCTTTTTTCTGTCAGGTCCTTTCTGTATCTTCTTCAGGTCGAATATTTCCATTTTTTTTCCTCCTTTCTGCCTATAGCATAGGCACCGTCCCCGATGATCTTCAGATCCGTCAGTTCGATACCGCATCTTTCAAAATAACGAACCGCATGTTTTTCTTGACTTGCAAAAGCACTCCCTCCAAAGGAGAATGCGATCAATATCAGACCGCCGGGTTTTAGGACACGGGCCGCCTCGGACAGGTAAACGGGAGCATTCGAGGTGATTATCAGATCGAAAGAGTTGTCGTCATATTCGAGTTCCATTGCGTTTCCGAACTTGAAATTGACATTCTTTATATCTCGATCACGCGCCTTCTCCCTGGCGATCTCCAACATTTTCTCTGCCTGGTCCACACCCTCAACCTTTGACTCCGAAAATACCCTGGCGGCTTCGATGACTGCTGCCCCGGTTCCGGTGCATATATCCAGGATATTTTCAGGCTTCTTTGAAATACTCCTCAACCCTCTCTCCAGAACCTGGTATGTATCCTCCCCATCCATTTCCATCTTCTCATCGTAGGTTCCGCTTATCCTTGAAGGAAATATCTGCATTGCCTTGACAAAGATCCACGATCTCATCGACCCCGGGTGTTTCAGGACGAATTTTATAAGAGGCGCAAGTGCCATCGTTTTCAATCTCCGAATGTTTGCCATCTTCATCAAGCCTCGATCGATGCGATACCTTTCTTCTTCTCGCTCCAATCCATTATCCTCTCGATTAGAATGCTCATGATGATGACGAAGAGAATGGTCAATCCCAGACGAAGGAGCATGAACTCGAGTCCGAGGAACTTGAGCTCCACCATCTCCTGCGGGATCTTTATGCAGGCCCAGGCCGAAAGAAAAGCAATGATGCTCGAAGTTCTCGCCCCCTTCTTCATCATTGCAGATGCCATGGGAAATGCGACATAGAGAGGACCTGTGGGGAGGGTCCCCAGGACCAATCCGATGATTATTCCCTTGAGTCCCGATCCTTTCCCCAGGTATTTCTGTATCATTTCTTTTGGAATGAAAACAGCGAATATTCCCAGGATCACCATCACCGCGGGAAGTATGAGCATCATCTCGATGAGGAAGTCCCATGAAGTATCGATGACCCTGGTCCTGTTCTCCGGGAAGAGGGTGACGAGCAATGCGGTGACAAGGATCGCAAGAATGAGAAGTACAACATCCCTGAGCAGACCCTTTTTCGGGTCTTTTTTTCCATTCTTCAAAGTATCAGCCCCATGATCACGGCGATGATGATCGCAATGATGAAGCTCATCCCGTTTCGGAGAATGGTCATCTTCTTTCCAAGCTCCCTTATTTCAATTGGGATAGTGATGGTCCCTATCATCGTCAACGTGGTTATGAAAGCGGCAACCGCGGTCACCGAGGCCCCTCCCTCGAGAAGAGAGGCGGCAAGTGGGAATGATACAAGTGCCGGAATGAACATGACGGCACCGAGAAGGCTTATCATGATCACGCTCAAAATACCCGAATCATTTCCGGCGATGTTCTCTATGGTACTGGTGGGAACGAAACCCAGCAGAAGTCCTATGCCAATGATGATGATCAATACGATCGGAAGCATCTTGACAAAGGACATGAGACCGATCTTCAATGCCTGAAGTGTCTTTTTTCTATCCTTGACGAACACAGCAACGAGAGCCAGAAGTGCTATGATGTTGATCACGATAACGGTCGTGCTCACGGATCACCCTCCAGCAGATCGAATTCTATCTTTCTGATCTTCAGCTTCCATATCTTTTCCGGAGCACCGCCGCCCTCTTCCCTGTATTGTGCCACATCGATTATGCCGGATCTTTTTAATTCTGAAATGTGGTAGTAGAACCCGGGTTTGGTCAACCGTTCTCCCCCCGCTAGCAGGTGTTCGTAGATCTCCGTTGAACTCCTTGCTCCATCTCCTATGAATTCGATTATCTCCCATCGAGTAGGGAAACGAAGTGCCCTGACAAGATCACGTAGCTCAAGCCATCTGGGATGGGCATCCTTTGGCTGCATGCAATGAGTGTGTTCGCACAAACTATCACCATAACGTTACTGTCCTTGGCCATAACACTATGGTTATTATTATAATCTTCCGTTATTGAATATCTGTTTGTAAAATGGCCAGGAGCCCCTACATTTAATGAAGTGCCCCCTTCAAGAACGCAACCGGGTTTCGGACCTCTGACATCCATCAAAAGAAACGATGGTCAAAATGGTCCCGGACCTTCTTCTCTGTCAATATTATCCCATTTGTTGTTACAACTTGCAAGCGTTACAACCAGTAAAGACTCCCGAATATCTTATCTCTTGCTCTCATTTTGATATCCGGATCGCCCGTCTGACGAGCAATATTAAAAGTATGCATCTTTTCCCGGAACTCATCTCGAAGTTCATCCACCTCATCTTCGAGATCGGAAAGATCATCCACTATATCCTTTGATTCGAGGAACCTGTAGAATTCCAGTAAGGCATTGATATTTTCATCAAATATCTCATCATCGATGTCCCCTGTTGTTATGATCAATCTGGCCAGGAAGCGGTCCATTGATGTCTCCACTGCCAATATATCCGAAAGGAGGAATTCCTGATCAAGGAGTACCTCTTTAAGGATGTTCAAAGCATAGGTCAAGCTGAAAAAGATGTCGTGTTTTTCAAGATATGTTCTTTTATCGTCCATGGCAAGTTCCCAGCGAAATCCCTCGATCATATTTTCGTTATATGACTCCCGTTCCCTCTCCGCATTTTCATAGTCTTCCTCTTCCTCCATCCTTTCCACGGCCTCCGCATCATATCCGTTCGTGAGGAAGGACATCCAGTCATTCAGGTTCTTATTTAACATTACGTTACATGCCCTGAGATAGCCCTGTACGATCCTGTTGTCGGGGTCGATCTCGACAGCTTTCTCCAGTGTTTCTTTTGCCAGGGGCAATTCTTTCCGCGCCATTCTTATCCTACCAAGATTCCAAAGCGTCTTGCTGTTATCCGGTGCGATCGACACCGATCTTTCGGCTTCTTCAAGAGCACGGTCAAGATCACCAATGTAATACCAACAATTTGCGATATCACTATGGTTCACTGCCTTTGATATCTGATAAACATCAAGGTCCGAGATCATTTCGTAATATTCGATGGCTTCCCGAAAGCAGAAATATTCCTCTAATATCTCACAGATCGATTTGATCGAAACCCCTATGACCTCCCCTTTCTCATTTCGGACCTTCATCATTTTCAGAAACTTGTCGAAGGTCCTCCTGCTTTCTTCGAGTTCACCTTTGATCAGAAGCTGAATTCCCAGGTCCAATCCTGCAGGATAGAATTCGGGACATCTTTTCAGAATGTCCTCCAGGGCCTCTATTTGCTCCTCCGGGGTCCTGGGCTCTCCAAAAGGCAACATCCCCTCCATCCGGATCATCGAATGATCCACCTCCGCCTCCTTCCAGGTTCCCTTTTTTCGATCCTGACGATTTGCCGGGTTCTCCTTGTTCAGACAACATTTCTTGTATTTTTTTCCGGACCCGCAGGGACAGGGATCATTTCTTCCGATTTTCATTTCGGTCCTCCTCATAGTTACTTCCCATCATTGATCACGTGGGACGGTTGCTCTCAAAGAACCAAACATCCTTGAATGGGTGTATGGCAGAGGTTGTATCTTTAATGGGTATTTTTTCGGAGAGGCTTTTTCTAAAGACCTTGCGTTCCATGGTCTCGAATACCTGATACCGGTGATATCAGGATCTACCTTTTCGATGGCATCGTCTATCATCGGTTCCAGTTCCCTTTTCCTGGCTATCATGAGATCACAGCAAGGGCACCACTTGCAGGTCTTGCCGAGCATCAAAAAGGTATTCGGTTGGATGTGGACTGCCAGATTGAACTTGCGGAGCTTTGTTTTTATATCGCATTCCGGGCATCTCGTGAAGGCACAATCCTCGTGAGGATCCAGAAAGAATCGATGTTCAGGATTGGAATAGGAAGGATGATAACCCATGTTACGGAACAATGTGTATCTGGTAGTAAAGATTTAGGTTCTGAGGAGGAATATCCTTCTTGAACCTGTTTTGACAGCATTTTGAAATATTTCTTGTCGGGTACCAAAATTGTGATATGTGCCAGGTGATCTTTTATCGGCAGATGTCTTACTCCTCGAGATCGGGATATTGGGGCATCGGGTCCTTTTCGGACCTTATCAACGTGTAATAATCTTCCTCCGGATCATATTTTACATCCTGGATCTTTTCTACGATGAAATGCCAATCATCCCCGTAATCATAGAGGAACAACCATTTTTTCTTATGTTCCCTGAAAACCTTTTTTAAAGGTGTCCTCTTCACTCCTTTTGAAGTGGTATCCTCTCCCATGTCCGCGAACAGTTCATAACTTTCCGGTGAGCGAAAGTGATTCTTGATCTCGCTGTAGAATCCGAAAGCGTGATCGAAGTCGAACTCGAAAAGATCGGTTATGATCTCTGCGAATTCATACAGGGTGCAGTCATCGGGAATATCTATTATCCTGTATGGCATTCCCCTAACACGATTGTTCCATCCACTCTGAATTATCTTCATCCGAAATACTTCTGGTTCCTTCATTTGAGTCGCCTCCATGCAGATGATCCGGGACCATTCGTGATATACCCGATGGTAAGTGTTCTTTTTTCTAATACTTTTTCAGGAGGTCATGGTATGCCAGTGCAACGTCCATCCGTTTTTCGGAATTCAACTGTCCGATCTCAAATGAGTCCGGCCTTTTAAAGAACCGAGCATCCAAGGTGATGAAGCGATGCGTTGGAATGAATTCATTTCCACGGCAATCCTGCTTTTCAATACAGCAGAGAGCATTGCCACTCCCTCTTCGGTAAAAGCATACGGGTTTGTTCGTCTCCCACCCCAACTTGAGGTCGCAAATTGTGATTTCAAGTTCGACAGACTTTTTGATGTCACAATTTGTGATCTTGAAAGGTTATATCCTTTTGGCTGGCGGGTATGCGAAGTCCCGTAGCGAAGCGAGAATTAGGGTCGGAGCACCCATAGGGTGCACTCCAGATAGCCGCGTGTTATGTGAGGTTGAGCCGGAAGGGCGAAAAGCAATGCACCCGATCGACCAAAGGGAGCAAGGAGTTATTTTAATCGCCAATAACATGTGCCCATTTGCAATTCCTTATTTAGATGCTTCAATATTTATACTTTCGATGGGAAGTCCTTCATATTGCCTTTCACTTATGTCCTTATCCTCTAACATATCACTAATTAAAAATCCGCTTTCTCTAATGATTTTTAAGTAATCGTCTTTTAATAGAGCCCCTCCGACACATCCGGATATTAACTCTTCATCATTCTTTTGCCGTTCAGAAAGTTCTCTCAATAAAACAATGTCAGAAACATACATCCTGCCTCCATTTTTAAGTGCCCTATATGCTTCTTTAAAAACATTTGACTTATCAGGTGCAAGATTTATCACGCAATTACTTATTATCACATCTACAGAATTGTCCTTAACAGGCAGATCATCTATATCTCCATGCCGGAATTCTATGTTATCATATCCATATTTCTGAGCATTACTTCTTGCTTTATTGATCATTTCTTCAGTGAAATCCACACCGATTACTTTTCCTGAACTTCCTACTTCTTTCGCAGCTAGAAAACAATCGAATCCTGCTCCGGATCCCAGATCCAGAACCACATCGCCTTCTTTGATCTCTCCAATTGCTATTGGATTTCCACAGCCAAGACCTAAATTGGCATCAGGGACTCCTTGAATGTCTTGTTCAGAATAACCAATCGTTTTAGATAAATCCTCAGCTGTTGATGTACAGCAAGAGGAGGAGCCACAACCTGTACCATTATTTCTTGCTATTTTTGAATACCTTTCCTTTACGACTTTCTTTATTTCCTTATCCTCCATATCATAACCTCCTTAGCAACATGCTTCTATTCCTTTTATTCCAAAATTCAATAATACTGTTCTTACTTCGTCATTTTTCAGGCTATAGATTATGTTCCTACCATCTTTTTCAAATTTTAAGATACCTGCATCCACTAGTACTTTGAGATGTCTTGAAACGGTGGTCTGGTGTTTCTTTGTCATAGATGTAAAATCACAAGCGCAATGATCATTGTCTAAAAGATATCTGACAATCTTCAATCTGGTCTCATCGCCCAAAGCCTTGAAGAATTTTACTTTGTTCTTTATCATATACTGTATGCATGTATGCACATACATAAATACCTTATGATTGCAAATGAGCTATCCTTGATCCCATGAAAAATCGCAGTATCTCTGCAAAATAATAATTTCACATAACGGTTCACAGACTTCGTCCCGATATTTATCCAGGTTCTCCGGATCGATACCCTTTCTTTGATCTGGTATTCAAGATCTCTGGATCAATAGTCATGTGTTGACTGTCGTCTTTGACCTTTATTCCCAAACCCCTAAAGTACACGGATGCATTTTTGGAACCAATTTTTTAACGTTGCGGTACAACAGCATCGATATGACGTATGATGGAGTCGATTAGTTGAGCATTTTCTTGCCCACTCTGTATGAAGACGTTTAGACTGAGATCAATCCAGGTCGAACCGGTCGAGATCCATGACCTTGTTCCAGGCTGCAATAAAATCGCTCAGGAACTTATCCCGGGAGTCCTTACAACCGTAAACCTCGGCCACAGCCCTAAGCTGCGAGTTCGAACCGAAGATCAGGTCGACACCGGTTGCAGTCCACTTGAGTTCGCCCGTTTTGCGATCGCGGCCCTCGAACAGGTCTTCTTGTTCCGAAGTTGCCTTCCACTCCGTGCCCATGTCAAGCAGGTTCACGAAGAAGTCGTTGGTCAGCGTCTCTGACCTCTTGGTTAAGACACCGTGCCGGGACCTGCCGAAGTTCGCGCCCAGGACGCGCAGGCCGCCAATGAGAACTGTCATCTCCGGCGCCGTCAGAGTCAGGAGTTGGGCCTTGTCCACCAACATCTCAGCGGCCGATACGGCATACTTGGCCTTTTGATAGTTGCGGAAACCGTCGGCCTTGGGCTCTAGCACGCCGAAGGAGGCCACATCGGTCTGTTCCTGCGAGGCGTCCATGCGTCCGGGCGTGAATGGAACCGTCACATCATGACCGGCATTCTTGGCCGCCTGTTCGATGCCCGCACAGCCACCCAGAACGATCAGGTCCGCAAGCGAGATCTTCTTTCTGCCGGACTGCGTGCCGTTGAATGCGCTCCGGATGCTATCCAAAGTTTTGAGTACCTTGGTCAGCCGGTCAGGCTCGTTGACTTCCCAATCCTTCTGCGGCGCAAGACGAATGCGGGCCCCGTCGGCACCGCCGCGCATGTCTGACCCGCGAAAGGTGGATGCCGACGCCCAGGCGGTCGAAACTAGATCCGACACCGACAGGCCAGATGCCAGAATCTTTGCCTTGAGATCAACGATATCACTGTCATCAACCAGTTCGTGATCGACAGGGGGGATAGGGTCCTGCCAGATGAATTCCTCCTCCGGAACCTCCGGCCCAAGATAACGCGAGCGGGGCCCCATATCGCGGTGGGTCAGCTTGAACCAGGCCTTGGCGAAGGCATCTGCGAACGCCTCAGGATTGGCCAGGTAGTGCCTCGCTATTGGCTCGTAGATCGGATCAAAACGAAGGGAGAGGTCCGCCGTGGTCATCATTGGCCGAAGCTTCTTGTCCGGGTTGTGCGCATCGACCACCATATCTTCGTCTTCCACGTCTTTGGCCATCCACTGATTCGCTCCCGCCGGACTTTTGACAAGTTCCCACTCGTATTTGAACAGCACCTTGAGATAACCCATATCCCATTGGGTCGGATTCGGTTTCCAGGCGCCCTCGATGCCGCTGCTGATCGTATCGCCTCGGGAATTGCTGTTTATGCCATTTATCAAAATAAACAACTAAAAAAACAAATTGTAAAGCTAAAAGTAACACCTACTCCAAATCAAAAAAATACAACTCCAACGATTGAAACAACTAACAATACATCTCCAGAATCTACGGAAATACCAATACCCACTCCTACTCCTAACCCAACAGAAAATTGGAAAACTTATGA
>JAWOCK010000071.1:0-4420 GCA_046483845.1 Thermoplasmatota archaeon
GTGAATTCACTGGGAGAAGGTAAGCTGAGTGATAACTTAACGGTATTCATCGAGCTTGGCGGTTTACCAAGTGAACCGAGGTCACTTGTGTTGGATTTGCTTGATGAAGGAGTTGAGCTTTCCTGGTTCGAGCCTCTTGAGACCGGAGAAGGTTCCATTGAAGGTTACAGGATCTATAGAAAGATACAGAACAGAACTGATTTCACTGTTATTGATGAGATTGGACCAACGAATGAATATCTTGATGAAGACATAGAACCGAACAGGACCTATGTCTACAAAGTATCCGCATACAACTCGGTGGGAGAAGGTCCTTCATCTTCGGAGAGAAAGATCTTCATTGCGGACAATTATAACCCAATACCGGGAAACCATACCGATGGGGATACCGAGTTCCCTTGGTGGATATTTGTCATCATTGTTCCATTGATGATCATAATGGTTATTATCTTTATACTGCTACTTGCGAGAAGGAAAAAATCTGAGGAGAACCATACCGAACAGGACATTGATCGGGAAAAAGAGTCTTCACTCGAAGAAGAGATACTCGGTGCTCCACCTCCGGTGCAGGAACCTGTCAATTCCCGGGGCCCCCGATATCCGATGGAAGAATGAAGGCATTGACAGAACGGTCATATCGATCTCAGAGCCGTCAGGGGTTTCACAGTTGAAGATCAGGTTTCTCCAGCCTCAGTCCGGGGAGCTCCTCTCTCACCCGCTCCATGAGGGGCTCGGGGGCCCTGTAGTACTCGTTCACCACCGCTGCCACTTCCTGATAGTTGGTCTCATCTTTGTAGGCAAGCCATCGGAGTACATCCGCTCTGTCGTGGATCTCCTTTGTGATCTGCTCCGTTGTGAAACCTTCCCTGTCCATTATCTTCTCGTAGAGATTGGAGTGACCCGAGAACCTGAACTCGTCCTTGGCGGGGTTCCAGGTGTATACCTTGTTGGATATTATCTCCTGTGATACGGGGTCCTGACCCACGATCTCCACCAGGTCCTTTATCCTCCTGGTCCTCTTGTTCTTGACCCTGACCTGCGCCTGCAGAAGTACCAGGTTGAGCCCCAGGATCAGTATCCTGGGAATATTGATGGGGGGGTTCTCCAGTCTGTGAACGATGGCCGCCACCGAGTCCGCATGAATGGTCGCATAGGTGACCTGTCCGGTGGCCATTGCCTGGAAGACGGCCATGGTCTCCTTGCCCCTGACCTCACCTACTATCATGTACTCGGGTCTCTGCCTGAGGGCCGAGACAAGAAGTGCGTACATGTCTATGGACTGGCCCGTGTTCTCCCCTTTCTTCTCCCGGGTGAGTCCCGCGATCCAGTTCATGTGGGGGAGCTGCATCTCCCTGGTATCCTCTATGGTGATGATCTTTGACGAGGGGGGAATGAAATGGCTCACCGCGTTCAGGGTGGTGGTCTTTCCGGATGCGGTGCCCCCCGAGACCATCATGGTGTCCCCGTACTGCACGGCAAGCCACAGATGGGCCGCCATCTCGGGGGAGAGGGTCTTGAAAAGTATGAGGTTGATCATTGTGAGCGGGTCCTCCTTGAACTTCCTGATGGTGAACGAGGATCCCTTGGTGGTTATCTCCTTTCCGAAGGTGGCGTTCAACCTCGATCCGTCGGGGAGTGTGGCATCAAGTATCGGGTCCATTATGGAGATCTGTTTGCCGGACCTCTGGGCGAGCCCCACAACGAAGTCGTCCAGCTCCTTCTCGCTTTCGAAGATCACCGATGTCATGGTGTTCTTGTACTTTCTGTGAAAAACATATATCGGGATCCCGGTCCCGTCGCATGATACATCCTCCATGTCCGGGTCCTCCATCAATACCTGTATCTTCCCGTATCCCAAGAACAGGTTCGAAAGATGGTAGAATATCTTCTCGAAGGACTCCAGCTCCACCTTTCTTCCGGCCTTGGCAAGGAACTTCCTCATCTGATTGCGGAGCTTCAGTTCGTTCTCCACATCGTCCCCCTGGGAGCGGTCACGGTCTATTCTGTGTTCTATCTGTTCCTTCAACCAGTTATACAGATATTTCTCCTCGGGGTTCAGGGGAGGTTCTATCACCTCATAGCAGAGGTCCTTGGTCCTCTGGTTCCTTATCATCCGGGTGTAGGAATAGGCTTCCCTTATGGTCCTCAGGTCCTCCACGACCTCCCATTCCTCCTCGTTGAGCTCGGGTATGTCGAACAGCTTCAGGCCCTTTCTCTGCTTCTTATCCTGGACCCTTCTCCTGTACCTCATCCTCTCCTGGGGCTTCATCTCTTCCAGGGTCTCCTCGTCGAGCTCCTCCTCCTTTGCTTTCTTCTTTACCACCGGGCCCTTCCTGAAGAGCCACCCTATGTCGAGTAAGGACCTCTTGGTACCGGTCTCCTGGTCCTTGACGACGACATCCTCGTCGTCCAGGGATATCATCTCTCCCTGTTCGTCCGGGTCCATCGTCTCCTTATCGGGCTCGTCATCGGCCTGCGGTTTCGGTTTTTCAACGGCGCCTTCCATTTCAATTCACCCCTGGGGTCACCAGAATAATGAATCCACAATTTATCCGCTCCGAACATCTGTTGGATTGTATTTAATCCTTGTTAAGGTAGAACCCCTCATAAAATAAGGTCAGGAAAGCCCCGGGCTTCCCCTATTTCCATTTCAGGTCCTTGGTCGACCCGGTGGCCTTCCAGAGTTCCGAAAGTCCCTTCTTGAACGCTTCGGGGTTCCTTGTGACCATCTCCTTGACGATGGAATCGAGACCCTGTGCGTATCCCATCTCGTGGGTGGTGTAGCTCCATCCCGCGCTCTTGGTAAGGTTGAGCGCCTTGACAAAGGCATATTTTGCGGCCTTGAGCTTTATATCTCCGCCGCTGTATTCCTCGACGACCTTGGAAGCACCTTCCGCTCCCCTGACCAGATATGCAATGGCGCATTCGTAAGCGAATCTGATCATCTTCGGGGGGTCCTTTGGCTCGGGGAGCTCCTTTCTGACCTTCTTTTCCTGCACCCTGAACTCCGCTTCCTGGACTATGTTCATGGGCTGATATCTGGGTGTTGGGAACTCATCGAATACCTCCGAGGCCACCTTCTTGCTTCCCGAGATCTCCTGCAATACCCCCTTGCCGACATCCTTCCAGAAGGGCTCCATTATCTTATTGGCCGTGGGGTCGGAGGATAATATGGGTCCCTCCGCCCTTTCCAGGAAGACCTCCAGGACCCTCCTCTCCTTGCTGGTGCATCCTATGGAATCCAGCATTGCATTCGCGTCATCGGAATAACAGCGATTGCCAATTATGTATACGGTCTCCCCTATCTCGTTGAGCCTGTCCCTGTAGTCATCGATCTCCTTCTCGATCAGCCTATGGTCCATGAACTTCCCTTCCAGGTAGAGCTCCTTGGAGGTGGGTTCCTTGACCTTGCCCATCCTCTCCAGGAAGGAACCTTTCTTCTCCTCTTTCGGAGGAGGTCTGCACGCACAATCCCCTTTCTTTTCGCAGATGGGCTCCACCACCACATCCAGATCGAAGTGCCTTGACATCTTGGCAGAGGCCATGTAGGACGCACAGGTGGCGAAGGTATTGTCCTTGTTCTGAAGGGTATAGGGATAGCTCTTTGCCATCTTGATCCCCGCGGAGGTCCATTCCACGATCAGATATGGGTGCTCCAGGGACCTTCTTTCCCGGACATCCCTCGGGGCCAGGTCCGGGGAATGGATGATATCCCCGCTTTTTTTGATCCCCTTTCCCAGCCTTCTTGGAAGCGCGTCCAGTATCTCCTTTGGAGGCTTTGGATCGCTCCCGGTGCATATCACCTCGTCATCGGTAACGAACATGAAGAGCTTCTTTTTCCTGACATCATCCAGGAATGCCATCATCTTGATCCTGGGGTTGTCGTAGTTCTGAATGCCTGCCAGCTTCTCTCTGGAGGTGGAACCTCTCAGTGCATATCCCGCCTCCCCGAAGGGTGTTTTGAGGACCGCTATGTAAGGTATCTTCTCCTCGTGCATAAGCACCAAGGTGGCAGCGTATGCGCGGGCAAGCCGATCACCCTTCTTGGAGTACTTCTCCAGGGCTTTCTTGCTGTCCTTTACCTTCTGGATCTCCTCCAATTTCTTTTCAAGCTTCTTGAAGTGAGAAACCTCGGTGGTGCATCTGGGAAGTGCGAGTGATGGGTCCTGTGAGAGCCTCTTGGCCTTTCTCTTCAGCTCCTTCTCGAGACCCTTGGAGGCCGTGCGTGCTCCCGTTCTTACCTTGTAATTCTTCTTCCCTGGACTCATATTGTCCCATGATGCACTTCTTACATTTTATCGTATCGGATTAATAACCGGGTTATCGATCGCACGGTAAGGGATATATACAGGTTCTGAAATCCTAAAACCAGGTAATATGCTGATACCCCAGATCATCATCGTGGAGGAGGTGCTCCCCG
>JAWOCK010000091.1:0-7382 GCA_046483845.1 Thermoplasmatota archaeon
TATTATTTTAAAGGGATGCCAATGTGCGGAACGAGACCTGGGGATCCTTTTATAAACGGTCTCCAATATCTCATCGACGACCATACATCTTCTCTCTCATCACTTCCTTCTTTATCCTCTGAACGTGGCCCCTGTGAAATTTTCTCCGTGAGGTTTCCCCTGTGAACAATGATCGAGTGTCGTCCTTTGCGTATGAGACGAGCGACGTCCTTTGCGCGCGAAGGATGGGTGTTTTTAATCCCTTGAGCGATCTTCAATAACGATCAACTTTTATTGGATCCTTTCATGTTTACCCATATCAGTTGAGGATGTTCGCTCAATCGATCGTTGAATCTATCATCATATCGGAAATAAGTATGATCCATATTTCCATTTGCCTTGAATCTATACCTGAACTCGTTCCAATGCCTTTCCTCCAAGAGCTGCTGGACCTCTTTAGTGAAGGATATCACGGAATCCATCATTGAGACCATGTCAATGTTTCCTATGACCAGACCTTTCAGGTTCGACGAAGGTACCGTACCGATCAGAATTTTCGGGTCTGTGAGGTCCAGATCCATCAAAAGGCCTTCGATCATCACTATGTCCAGGAACAGGTCCTTATCGAATGTTGACCTTGATATGGTCCTAACGTCGAACATGTCCCTTGCATTCATGGAACCCTTTCTTCTTGATATCATGGTGCAGAACTTGTTTGCGAAAAGTTCCTCCTTACCAGGGGATAATACCGTAAACGAAGAACCGGACCTCGGATTCCGGATCTCGTAGGGTCTATCCTCTTTCATGATAGGCATGCGTCTCATGTATCCGGTTTCGACCTTGATGGTATCTCTTCTTTCTTGAGACGATCTGTAAGATGCCACAATTCTCCCAAGAGGATATCTTGCCTGGATCCTTATTTCATCGCCATCGTATCCGAGGTCATGAAGTACCCTTATCAAGAGCGGATCGATCTCTTTCCTGACATCCCCCCAATCCTTTTCCTTATCAATATGTCTGTAGTTGAAATCCAGGTCCACTCACAATCTCGGGACCTCACCGAAATGGATGAAGTTCAGGGCCGATCCGCCATAGAAGCTCAGTCGGTTTGAGAGGAACTTTATGCTCCCTATCCTTTCCAGAACGTCGAAGAGACGTTCTATCTTCTCGATGGAACCCTGTGGAAATCCATTCAGATCCAATTACCTCACTCCCAGGAAAAGGTCCCTGAATCCTCTCGGGATGTAGAGGTTCCATCTCTTTACGAAATCTCCTTTAGTGCCTTTGACCAGGTAGGATCGACCATTTCCGATCCTCTCATGGATCCTCTGAAGGTCACAGTCCTCGATATGAGAATAATAGGGCGATCCGTTCTTAAGCTCCTCGAGGAAGAAACCCACGCTTCTGTACAATGATCTTTTTCCGTATAGTTCCAGAACCAGGAGCAATCCCTCAATGTTCACCCCGACCATGGATTCGAGGCTCTTGTATACCTCTTCGTATCCAATGCAGAGGTCCGGGCGCTGAATGCACTCGACGAACGTCCTTGAAGGAGAGGATGTCATAACTTCCGAGGTCCCTACCTTTCTCCGGACAACCTCTGTGGTCAGATCGTTCACTATCGATGGAATGAACCTTTGGTTCCCGTATGAAAAGGGTTTGAATCGTCCCTTCAAATCTACGCAGATATAACTGTTATTATCCACCGATTGAGCACAACCGAGGAGTTCCAATGCGGTATGATAACCCAAATAATATCTGGGTCTGATCTTCGATGCGATAAGATACTTGTCAGGCGGGGTTTCCTCTTCCGAGAATATGTCACGGGCGTAATAGATGCCGTTCTTTATCCTTTCCACTTTTCCCTGACCGATCAAATTGTAGATGAACTTGCGGTAAAGGTAATCGTATTCCTTTCCAAGCTCGTTTTGGGCAAATTCTTCCAGTTCTTCTTTGCTTGCCACCTTTTTTTTCGAGATGAAGATGTGTGTCATTTCAATGAAGGTCTTGTTTTTTTTTCTTCATGGTCAATTACTTCCTTTAATAGGGGATGTTTTGGAACATATATTAATCTTATAGTCATTAACAACATGGAATATTTGGATCTTTTCTTGGGGAAGGTTCGAAGATGAGCTAGCGTGCGCTGAAACAATGAACGGCCCGATCCTAAAGAAAGATAATCCCGGGTCTTGGAATGTTCATAGAAGGGTATCCCTTCTCCGAAAGGAGAGGGTGGAGGATGATAAAGAAAGTGTATCCTCAATCTTTGGGGGGGAAAGCACCGTTGTTTGCAGAGGTCAGGTGCCGCCCTTTGCGTATGAGACGAGCGACGTCCTTTGCGGACCCCTTTATATACAAGCGCCGTTCTTTGCGGAGAGCTAGAGACATGTCTATTCGACAATGTGCTCCCCTGAAAAGAGATATCTGGACATATTATCAAGTGACGTCCATTGCGCGCGAAGGATGGGTGTTTTTGGAGAACGGAAAAAGTCACGAATCAGGCGGGTATCTCTTTTCTGTTGAAATACACAACTGCCGCAATGTAAAGGATCGCAGCTACGGTTAAGGCTATTACTATATTCAAAACGGAGACCACATGGTCCAATCCCAGTTCGTTGGTGTCCCAGAAGGTAAATATCGTCGCCCATTTCAGGAAAGAGACAGTGTCACTAAGGGTGGAAGCGACTTGGAAGATATATTGAATAAATGCGATCCCCAGAACCGCACTGATCGCGGGTCTGTACTCGTTGAACATTGTTGACAGAAGCGTCCCCAAGGCGATGAAGGCGAAAATGAAGGGAATGCCTCCAAACACAACCAGCGCAAATGGCCCATATAATACAGGTTCGCCTATCATCAGCATTCCAAGTACCAGGCCGATGTATATCGCTATCAGGATTATCATCATCTGGACGACGACTACTGCTGTCTTCTCAAATAAGAACCTCCTTCTCGTGTAACCGGTTGCGAGAAGCAGATCAAGTGAGCGATCTTCAACATGCCTGGTTACAGCTGAAAGGCCTCTTATGCCGAAAAATATCGCGCATACCAGCGGTAAAAGGGAAAAATACTCGATCACAATGAACCCCTCAACCGTAGCAAAGCTCAGATCGTAGCCACCAGCAAAGACATCCATCCAGGGTGTGTCCTGAAGGTACTGGTCCACTATGGATGAGGCATCCAGATCGGTCACGGCCACGGAATCCGATACCAGAATTCCACCGGTTTCGTTTATGTAGAATATCCAAAATACCTGGTAGCTTTCCAGATCATCGATAATGATGTAATTATCCTCCCCCGTCTCAAAGATTTGGAATCCGAATTCATCCGTCTGATCACAATCTAGAATCAGGGATGAGTTGAAGGGTAACTGTTCCCTATTGCCGATCTTGCCGGATATGTTCTCATAAACGCTTAAGTTCCCGGATCCTGCCGGAATGTACTCGTTGATATCCTTCTTCAGGTCCCAGGTTAGATTCAGACTCCCGTCTTCGAGCTGCACGAGTTCTATACCTTCACCTTCGACAGTCGGGTTTCCGACGGTATTCTCTATTGAGGGGTAGAGGCTGATGATGAAGATCCCGTAGAGCAACATAGATATTGAGAATATTATGAGACTACGCTTTGAGCTGGCGAACATGGTCTTGAACAATAAATAGCTCAGGAGACCACCCCCTCTGTCCCATTGAAATGATATCTTGTCTCCTGTTTTCCATAATACTTCAGGAACACATGCTCCATCGAACTCTCCTCGAAGGAGAGCTTGGTTATTTTGTACTTCGCAAGCTCCTTCACTACAGTATCAACGTTCGAAAAGACCGTAAGCTGTAGTGTGTTCTCTCCCATTATCTTCACATCACTGATACCTTGTATGTCCTCGAATACCTCAATATTAGGCATGCGCTCGAACCTCACCTTCATCAACTGGCCTGTCTTTTCCTTGAATTTCTCAATGGTCTCCACGGCAACTAACTCTCCTTCGCGAATAACACCGACGCGATCGCATACCGCATCGGCCTCGGACAGTATATGCGAAGAGAGAAATATTGTCACTCCGCGCTTCTTCTCCTCGAGCACGAGCTTGTAGAACTCTTGCTGCATGAGCGGGTCCAGACCCGATGTGGGTTCGTCCATGATGAGGAGTTTAGGTGAATGCATGAACGCCGACACCAGGCCGACCTTCTGCCGATTCCCCCGGGAGAAATCCTTGATCCTCTTATCCAGATCGAGTTCGAATCTCTCCGACAACTCCACGATACGATCCTCTCCGGTATATTCCATCATTCCGAGAAGGAATCTAAGGTACTTTCGAGCGGTCATGTGTGACTCCATGGCGAAATCGGATGGAAGATAACCGACATCCCGCCTGATCTCGGCACCTTCCTTGACAGGATCCTTCCCGAGTATTCTGATGGTACCACTTGTGGGTCGGATGTAGTCGATCATCGTTCGGATAGTGGTGGTCTTGCCCGCTCCATTGGGTCCGAGGAATCCGAATATCTCGCCTTCACGGACCGTTAAATTGACTCTCTCAACACCTCTGGACTTCCCGTAGTACTTCTTCAGGTCCTTTATTATGATGATCTCACGGTTTTCTTTATTCATACGATATCACACCTGAGAACTCGATAGGAAATGAATGATGATGAGTATAAAATTTCCAAATCATGTAGAATCGCGAGGATGATTATAGGTTATAACCTATATTATCTTAACAGGAATTTTGCATTTTTGACAATCTTCAACCTTTTCACCTTCGTAGATTTATATGGGTACAAGATGGCCTACAGTATCATTTCATAGCATTCTTTACCACTTCTCTGAACGAAAGATATGAAGCTCTTCAGAAGATCAAACAGGACAAAATGGCGCTTCAGTCCAGGCGTACCAACCTTTCTCCTCAACACACCAAGCGTAGGAGAAAGCAAGGTGACTTATCTGTTTTCCATTTGCTCCCTTTTCGGAGATACTGTGTCTGAAGCAAGGGAATATTTGATCGATCCGTATGCTCCAGAAAAAGACCGTTAATGTTTGAAATTGTTAGATGTTCGAAATTAATTGATCCTGTAGTTGCTCTCTTGAAATGTGCAAATGTTCGTTCCTGTTTGAATATTGGCCTGAGAGCTCCTCAACGAAACCGGAAAATTCGACCATAGGCGTGTCCATCCGCATCCCCGGGAATCCTATATGGTCCTCCTAGGATCCGGATCTTTCGGCCAAAACGCAAAACTCCAGTGAGATAAAAAGGAAGGTCCTTTTCAATAATAATGGTGGGGATTATGAATGGGATGAAATGGGGAAGGTCCTGAAAGTGGGGGAAAAAGTATTGTGAAAACCAGTCGATTGAGATCATGAAATACGGTTGATACTAACACGGTTTCATAGAAGATAGTGGGTTAACAACCGAGTTTCATAGAGGTTTATTTGATGAGTCGAACTATTGTATTAGGGTGTCTGGGCCCCAGATGGAACAACATGATTTCATACTATGAAAAACGGTTGGCGGACCAGTCAAGCACCCACCTTTCATCTTCTCTTTCATCTCAACGCACTCCTTATCCTCTTTTAATGAAATGGGAATTGTGATCCCCTGTGAGGTTTTCCCCTGTGAACAATGATCAAGTGCCGTCCTTTGCGGAGGTCATTTTCATATGTATCTTCGAATGTGGGCCCCTGAAAAGAGATATCTGGACCCGTTATCAAGTGACGTCCATTGCGCGCGAAAGATGGTGTTTTGGAAAGGATGAAAACGGTTTGGGGCACCTGTGATCGGGATAGTCAGGTCACGCGGTGGGGCCTCGAATGAGCAGGTGTAGTGAATTCCTTGAATAAAACGATATTACACAATCATTCTTCGTCGAGTATTCCCTCAATTTCTTCAATAATATATTCCACCTCACTCAAACTGTCTTCGATCTCCTCTTCGGTCAGATCTCTTTTCTTTTCACCAATTCTGGAATTCCCATAAAAGTCAACATTTCTCACATCCCAAAGCTCATCAATCTTTGAAGAATGCTCGGTAAGGATTTCCTTGACTCTCTTTCTCCTTTGATAATGAGATTTCTTGTCTTTCCCATTTTTCTTCTCAAGTAGACCCATTGTAGCTGATTCGAAAGCCTGATATGCCAAACCGGCTACTCCAACATAATCCTTCATTTTAAAGAGGTCCCTTGCGGATCTGATCAAACCTTTTGCTCTTTCCAGGTCCTCTAACTCAGCCATATTTTTTCCCCTCTGCGCTTCAAATCATCCTTCACCAGATCAATCCCTTCTTTTATGGATTGTCTGGTATTATCCATATCATGATCCAATCTCATTACCGAGATGATTTCTTGCAGGGTTCTTCTTGCAACATTGATAAAATATTTTCCTGCTTCCCCCTCTGTTTTCTGGGATCTTTTTAGATTGTTCATACAAGAATCGAGTCTCCAGCGAATGTAGGAAGTATCAATGCTTTCCAGAGATTTTCTTCTTTCGTATAGTAACCGATCCCCTGTGAAAGATATTCCATATAATATCGCATCAACCATGATCAGATCACTTCTCTTTTCCAGATTTTCTTCAGTATAGAAATGGATGTCAAACCTGGTTTCGGGAAGCATTGATATTGCTCTTTCCCTGATTTCTTTTTCGATATCAGATTTATTTGTTATGATGAGAAGATCGACATCACTTCTATCTGTTGCCTGCCCTCTGCTATAACTCCCGAAAAGGATAACTGATTTTATTTCTGTATTCTTTATGATATTGTATATGTTTTGTACTGTACTATCTTCAAGATTTCTTATTCTCTCGTTGTTGAAAAGCTGAAAGAATGGAAATGCATCTCTCGAAGATGTATCGATCCTCACCAGAGATCGTTTTTTCTCCGAGGACCTTCTCAATAATCCTACCTCTTCTATTCTATTCAGGCCCCTGTGAACATTTGCTCTTGTGGTGTTCAGGTCCTTTGATATCTCTGAAGGTGAAATATATCTGTGCAAATTCTGATAGAGGTCCCTCAGGACATTCATCGCAACGGTGGATGCAATTTTATTTATTGTGTATCCTTTCTGATACATTAGTATCATTATTGATACATTTAATATTTATTCTTTTTGTCTTCTTGAATACGATGAATTCTTCTCCATGATCACAGGGCCAAACAAGCACAATGATATTGCTGTTAAAGAAAAATGTTTTTGATGTTCACTATATCTCGGGGTGGGGCCTCACTTGTGGCCTCGAGACATGTTTTTTATCCCTCGTTGCGGGTCAACGTGAATGCCAACATACTTTGCTTACAATCGATATATTTGTATCGTTTATCAGCATAATATGAGATGTGCAGGTCACGCGATGGGGGAGGGTGTTTTTTTGAATATTTAGAAGCTTTCCCCAAGAAAAGATTCAAGATCCTTCAC
>JAWOCK010000046.1:0-31577 GCA_046483845.1 Thermoplasmatota archaeon
AATCCTGACACCACACAAGATTATCTGGGTGAATACGGTTGATGAACAGTCCAGTTATGTTCCAACCTCTTCCATCGAGGGAGCCTGTGAATTCCGTTCCCTGGAATCCAAGGGTTTCAGTGTCCGTATCATTGCCTATCGGTACAAAACCCATGTAATCAGTCCCATTCCAGTTCCAGGTCCTTGTTGCAGAAGCGTTGATATCATTCACAAGGATATAATGAGCATCTAGATCGGAGCTCATGTTCTGTAGATGGGTAACATTGGAGATCTGATATGGATCGCTCTCCGTGCCCGAACCTCCGGAGAATCCGGAAGCTACCGGTATCGGTGAGGTCCCCGCTCCATCTGTCATGGGTATGATCAGAGATAGGCCAGAGGTCAAAAGCAGTACGGAAATCAAAATCGGGATTGGTCTGGACATAGTATCCTCCGGTTGTCGATCATACTTACGATATATAGATATTACCCTCTTTCGGCACCTTTAAGGTCAAAATCTGATCTTTAAGATCATTGTCTGGCTACGATATAATTGAGAAGAAAAGAACCGGAAAGAGAAGACATCCTAAGAAGGGTTCAGATAAGGTTCGTATCAAATATATGCTGAAAGCCCGGTTTGAGAAGGATACGGACAGAATAGATCTGGAGCGTAAGGGAAAATTCATTCTTGCAACCAATTCATTCGAGATCCTCTGTGATAGGAATACGAAGGTGTTGATATTATTGGGTGAACCATACGAGAAAATCAATTTTTTAAGAGAGGGGTGCGGAAAGTGAGATCTAGCTGATCTATCATGGACAGAATTGAAGAAGTTGCAGGGAGCCCTCCGGGATATCCCTCAAAATCAGGTAATATCCCCCCCGATGATGGGACGGTTGATGTGCCCGAGAAGTATAACCATCTACAGAACCTACCAGCTCTCCAACCACAGGACCCTGGGATTCTATTCCGGGGATGAAGAGGCGGTGATCAAGTTCTGCAACCTCAAGTTCGGTATCGAACTGGACGACCTGGCCCTGGAAAGGGTCCCGGTGAGGCAGGTCAACAGATCGGAGGTCATCTGCTTCTCGGAGGTCCTCGACCAGCTCAACTCCCACAAAGAGAGGATACAGGAACTGGAGATGCGGGCGGACAAGGCCGGGATAAAAGAGGACCTTGTCCAGGTGATCAAGGAAGAGGCCCTTCTCTGATCACGTATGGTGGGACGGAAATTATCGACAAAAAGTTAATATCATTGACCTTTCTGTATCGGCCGGATGCTGAGCATTGTTCTGCAGTTCATCCTGCCCTTCATAATAGCAGCACTGGTGGTGGTCGCCATCACCATCATCGCCGAAAAGTTCGGCACCAGGGTCGGAGGGATACTCGGCACGATTCCATCGACCATCGTGGTAGCCTTCGTCTTCATTTCCATAAACCGGGGGGATGATTTCGCATCCCGGGCGGCCGCGGTGGTCCCCGCCGAGATGGCCATAAACCTGGTATTCCTTTTCCTTTTCACTATACTTGCCAGGGGGTCCGCATGGAAAGCTCTTTTGTTCTCCTTATTGATCTGGGCAGCACTTTCGGGAGCACTTCTTCTCCTTCATCCCCATTCGGTGCTGCTGACCTCATCCATCTACTTCCTGACCCTTCTGACACTCTTTTTGATCATGGAGAAGGTTGTCAGGATGAGGTCAGCCCTTTCTGTCAAGGTGAGGTATACCCCGGCCAAGATAATGTTCAGGGGACTCTTTGCCGGATTCATCATAGGCACCACCGTTCTGCTCTCGAACATAGGTGAGACCATCTCGGGCATATTCTCAGTATTCCCTGCTATATTCCTCTCCACGATGCTGATAACCCTGAAGGAGCACGGTGCGTCCTTCTCCGGGGGCATGGGAAAGTCGATGCTTTTGGGGTCACAGACAGTGGTGGTATATGTTCTGGCCGTCCACTTCCTTTATCCTTTGATAGGGGCACTGTGGGGAACCATCGCTTCTTTCATGTTGTCAATGATCATGGTTGCGTCCCTCCTGTTCTTCAGAAACCGGATGTACTGACATGGCACCATTCATTTGTTCTTCAGGTATCTGACCAGCTTCTTCAGGGCATCTATCCTGTGGCTCACAGAGTTCTTCTCCTCCACCGACATCTCCGCGAAGGAGCGATCCTCTCCATCCGGGATGAATATGGGATCATATCCGAAACCCTGCCTGCCCTTCATCTCAAGGGAGATGGCACCATTGCATTCTCCCCTGAACAGTGCATATCCCCCTCCCTTCATCCTGTAGCCCATCACCGTCCTGAAGACGGCTTTCCTGTTATCCGCGCCTTCCATCAGCTTCAATATCCCCGGATTGGAAATGGTTCTCTGAACATATGCTGAATATACCCCGGGGAAACCGCCCAGGGCCTCTATGAACAGTCCCGAATCGTCCTTAATGAGCTGCAGGTCTCCCTCCAACTCCTCCGAGAGTCGATCCAATCCGTACTGGACGACCTCCTCAAGTGTGTCGGCCTGTATCTCAACGAAGGTTTCCTCCAGCAGACCAAGGTCGATACCAATAGGGTCTAGGTAACTTTTTATCTCCTTCAACTTCCCAGGGTTCGTGGTGACCATGTATATCTTCTCCTGTTTCATTTCATCCACCTCTCCGAAAGATACCTTCCTCTTCTGTCTATGTCCTCCATCCTTGCCCTGCACCTCTTCCAGTCAGGATTGGTGCTGGCGTAACCTTCCCAGAAGCTCTTCTCCAGTACGGCAGAATCTCCATGGGTGGAGTGGAGCACCTCGAAGAACAGCCTGAGGTCCACCCCTTTCTTCTCCTCTTCTTCTGTCCTTTCCGCAAGAGACATATCGATAAGCCCCAGGGAAGTTCCGCCATCCAGAAGAATGAAATTGGAGGTGGTGGGATCACCATGGACCATGTCCCTTGCGTGGATATCCCCCATGATCTCGCCCATGGCAAGAAGAGACCATCTTCGCATTTTATCATCCATCAGGTTCATCCTTGAAGCAAGTCTGGGACCCTTTAACAGCTCCAGCCTCAAAACACCTTTCTCCGGGTCCGCATCCAGGACATAAGGTGTCCTCACTCTTTCCGATCGCAGGGTCCTGATCATCCTGGCCTCGTTCCTCGTTCTGTACCTCTTCAGGTAACTCTCCAGCCGGGGTATGCGGTAACCTTTCGGGAGCCGGACCTTCTCCACAGCTTCAATACCTCCGATGTCTTTCCTCAGGATCACAGCTTCGGCCCCTCTTCCGATAATTGAGCCTTCCCGGGGCAGTGAGCCGATCTCAATATCCACCGTTTTCGGGGTATGGATGATCCTCCTTCTCTTTTCCTCCTTCCAGATGATCTCCACCTGGTCCGTCCTGAACTTCTGGTCGATGATGGTGTCCTCCAGGCCGTGCCTGACACCTCCCTGGTACATCCTTTCCCCCAGGTAAGCTATCATGGCACCGTTGTCGACGGCGAGGGAAGGTGGAGGGGAATAGCTGACCGCTCCCCTCTCCTCTGCCATTATGGATACCATCTCCTTCAGCCGCTTGTTGCATGCCACACCGCCGCCAAGCAGGACTTCTTCAGAACCTATATGCGCCATGGCCCTCTCTGTCACTTCACTCAGCATGGAGAAACAGGTCTCCTGGACAGAGTGACAGATGGAGCCGATGGAAGAACCTCTCCTCCACATGCTCAATGCCGCGGTCATGATGCCGGAGAAGGACATGTCCATGCCCTTGACCGAATAGGGAAGCTCCAGGTATTCCACAGGTTCCTGAACACCACAATCCAGCCCCTCTACCTTTTCTCCCCCTGCGAGCCTCTCTATCTTTGGGCCGGCAGGGAAAGGAATACCCATTTTTCTCCCCAACTTATCCAGCATGTTGCCGATGCCGATGTCCAGGGTCTCCCCCATGACCCTGTACCTGTTCTTCACATAGGCTATGACCTGCGTGTTTCCCCCGGAGGCATACAACAGTATCGGGTCCCGCGCACCTAAAAGCGCCCCTATCTCCAGGTGGGCCACGCAGTGGTTGACACCCAGTATGGGGACGTTATTGCTCAGCGAGATCACCCTGGCAATGGTCGCCCCGACCCTCAGGCAGGGTCCCAGTCCGGGGCCCCTGGAAAAGGCGACGAGGTCCAGCTCTTCCTTCCGTACCGAGGCCTGCTCCAGTGCCTTCCTGACCACATCGGATCCCACGCTGACGTGATGGTCCGCCGCCTCCCTGGGATGTATGCCTCCTTTTTCCGGAACATACATGTCCCTGACATTGGAGGATACCCTGCCGTCGCATACCACCCCTGCTCCGAAGGTATGGGCGGTGGATTCTATGCCTAGGACCCTCATGGAGGTGCCAATACCGTGGAATTAAATTAATTTGCGGTCTTCTTCCTCTCCCTGTATCTCCTCCGGGACTTTGCCCAGAGTATCAAAAGCACGGGAAGCACGATTATGGAGGAGATGAAACTGTAGATTATGGCCAGGGCCGTCACCCGACCGAATTGCTGCAGAGGAGGCATGGTCGCGAACGAAAGCAGCCCGAAACCGGCAACCGTGGTCAGAGCGGCACCGAAGAGGGCCGATCCCGTGTTGATAATGGTCTTCTTGGAGGCCTCTGTCAGATCGTCCTCGGTTCCAATATCCTCCACGAACCGGTGCGTTATGTGAATGCCGTAGGTTATCCCGAGTCCGACGGTCAGGGCACCAATGGTTATGGTCATGACGTTCAGCGGTATGCCCACGATGTACATCGTGCCCACGATCCATATCACGCAGAATGCCACCGGCAGGACGGCCACTCCGCCCAGGACCAGGCTTCTCTCCTCGATGAAGAATATAATGGTCAGTACTATGAACGAGACCACCATGGTCAATATCAGTGAGGTGATCTGCGATTCGTTTATGGACCTCACTATTGCGGCCATGAGTATGGAGCTCCCCGTCACGGATACATCCTCAACACCTCTTCCCTCCATCTCCTCTATGGGGTCGTCTATCCGTCTGAGATCGTCGTAGAGCTCCCAGGCCTCGGAATCGTCCTCCGTATCTATGGTGAACGCTATGGCAGCCATGGTGAAGGTCCCGTTCTCCCTGTGTACCACCGTACTGGCTGTGGAGGGATAACCATCATAGAAGGCATCCATGACCTTGTCCACCTGTTCTTTCTCCACGCCTTCTTGTGGAAGCCCCGTGCTCAGATTGAAATACATGGGATACTCCTGGACAAATGGAGAATCGGGTTCGGAGATGAAGTTCTGGTAATAGGTGTCCTCCATGGCATAGAGGATGAAACTGGCCTTTGGCCTCTCCCCCTCTATCAGTATGTACCCGGAACCGTTGTTCACGGTAATGTTCATCGAACGGTCCATTGCCTCGAGGACCTCCGGGTCTGCTATATCGCCCTCCACCAGTATTATTCCGGTCTCCCCGCTTCCCGCCAGTGCGAAGTTCTCCATTATGTAGTTGAGGTCCTTGGACTCCTGAAGGTCTTCGGGAAGGAAATCGTTGACGTCGAATGTGACCTCGCTGTTCATGGCCGCAGCGAACATTCCGGCGGTCAACAATCCCACGACGAACAATATGGTGATCGGATGCTTCTCTGCCTTTAGGGTCAAGAACAATATGGCCCGGTTGGTCCATCTCCTGCTCGCCTTCTCACTCTCGCAGAGATCACACTGCCCCTCCTTGATACCCCTGAAGAGCGCTTTACCCTTCCTCGCCCTTCTAACGTCCATCAAACGTTTCACGGAGGGAACGAAGAACATCATTATCATGAAGGACGAGAGGATACCCACCGCTGCCATCACTCCGAACTGCATTATCAGCTTGACAGGGGATGCGATATTGGAAAGGAAGGCGAAAACGGTGGTAAAGGTGGCAAGCAGAAGCGCCATTCCCACGGAGGCCGACATTCCCATGATCGCTTCACTGACCTTCTTTCCCTTCCTTATCTCCTCCCTGTACCTCATGGTGAGATGTATCCCGTAATCTATCCCCAGACCGACAAGGAGTACCGGTACCGCGGTGATCATTGGGTTTGACGAATATCCCATCAGTGACCCGAAACCGTACATCCATATGATGGCGAATACCAGGGCAACGAGGTTCAGTACCATATCGAAGAAGCTTCTGTAGATCAAAAGCAATATCACGAAGACGAACAGCATAGCCAAGGGAAGCAGTATCCGCATGGATTCATTGCTCGCCTCGGTTATCTTTTCATTGACAACTGCGTTGGGAAGGGCCCGGATGGAGAGTCTGGACGCTTCGTCGTTCTCCTCCACTATGTCCAGAAGCGCCTTCTCGATCTCCAGAACCTCGTCCATATCCTCTTCGTACATGTCATAGATGATATTGTCCAGGGGTGCAACCATGATCGCTCCACCGGCGCTGAAAGACCCCGATGAAGGGTCGAACTCATCGGTGAGGAAGTTGGACATCATATATCGGCCCCCGAAGAACGATTTCGTCGACTGCACGATCTCCGATGGATTGCCTTCTTCACTGACCACACCCAGGAGCCCGTTCACCCGCTGGGTCACCGTCAGTAGATATTTCCTAACGGTTTCCAGGTTCTCCTCCGCCGACGGATCGAGGGTCCTGTTCTCGAGTGTGTCATCCAACTCTGCAATGGTCCTCTGGACCTCCCTGAGCAGCTGGGCGGCCTCTTGGGAATAGTTCCGCATGTCGTTCTGGGCCTCTTCCATCTCAGGAGAGGAGAAGCTGAAGGAGAACAGTATTGAGATTTCCTCCTTCATCTCATCCCTGTCCCGAAATGAAGCATAGTATTCCTCTGCCGAGATGTTCATCTGTTCATAGACGGGAACGGGGTCCCTCTCGTTGAAATCAGACAATGGGTCCTTCATGCCTCCGGTCAGCTGAGAGATGTTGCCGGTGCCGTTCTCCCAGGCGGTATCGGCCAACTCTTCCCGGAACCCGGCGATATCTTCCCTCAGTGGCCCCGTTACTTCGAGCTCCCCGGAGAGCACGGAACCGAGGTCCAGTATGTCCTGGGCTTTTGTATATGAGATGTACATATCATACATTGCACCCGCGGGAGAGGAGGGTCCGTTGACCGCGGTCCCCGGGTCCTTCCACTCCTGGTAGACAGAACTTTCATGGAAGTCCTGGGACAAATTCAGCATTTCCATGAAAGCTTCCGGGGTAACTATGTCCTCCTCGGCCTTCAACAGGATCAGGAAGTTGTATGAAGAGGTGAAGGTCTCAGAATACTTGGTGTTGGTCCTGGATATCTCCATGTCCGGCAGGAAATCCTCGGTCTCGAAGGATGTCTCCATTGGTCTCAAATACATTGTTAACAGGGAACCTGCCGTTATCAGGAGTACCGCCGCTATGGTGATCCAAGGGTGCCTGACAGTTGACCTGCCCACTCTTTCCATCAGCATTTTAACAACTATCCGCCCTACTTCAGCATTATACTTAATAATTATGGCCATAGATACAAAGGAGATGACAATTTCTTTAACAGAAGCGGACCCGGAGTTGAATGGATTGCGTTTGGACCAGCGGTTCTGCCCAAAGATTTAAAATCAGTCAAGCTTCTTTATCAAATACGATGCCGGAATATCTCAGCGAGACAGAAAGAGCCGTCATACTCGGTCTGATCCGGAACCCCGAGCACAAGGACAAGGAGATATCCGAGGCCATGGACATGAGCATCTTTACCTTCAACAAGGTCAAGAACAACCTGTTGAGGGAGGGGGCCCTCGATAGGTTCTACGTCCCTAACTACGGTAAGATAGGTTTTGGCATATTGGCGGTTTCACACGGCTCCGGGCTGGGGGCCTTCATGGACCAGGACAGGACCAGCAGATTCGACAAGGGCGTCGAGGATCAGATCATCTTCGGCATATTCGAGGGTGACAATGGCCTTGCATTCCACCTGCTCGAGGATTACCGGGACCTCAAGGACACCATGAGAATAAAGGAGAAGGTCCTTGACACGGTCGGCCTGGACGAGGGGGCACTGGAACACGTTCTCATACCAACAAAGGATCTGCACGTGGAAAGGTTCTTCGATATAGAGTCCCTTCTCACGGAGGACCTGGGAGAGAGAGCCGCCCCCTATCTGGAGGCAAAGACCCCCGCACAGTTGGCCGCTTCCGTGAGCTGGTCTGACTTCTTTCAAACCTCCCAACCCACGGAGGAACTCGATGATGAAAGTTCATCGACACTCCTGGAACTGGTAAGGTCCGGGGGTACGGGAGAGGGTGAGTTGTTGGAACGGCTGGATATCAGCAGATACAGGTTCCACAGGATCAAGGAGAGACTCCTGGAGGACGGTTATATCAAGCCTTTCTACGCAACCGACATAATGAGGCTTGGTCTCAATGTGATGATCTTCACACATCTGCGTTTGAAACCGGGGCAGGACCCCCACGAACTCTTCGAGAGGTATAAGGACAAAATGCCCAGCAATCTCATGATAGTAGCTTTCGACAGGGCGGACGTTATCGGACTGGGTGTCTTCAAGGACCTCCCCGCAGGATCGGATATCCAGATGAGGATGAGGCGGTCCATGATGGAGCACGGTTTCCTCAAGAAGGAGCCGGTGATCAGGATATTCTCACTTCCCAACATAAGGAAGAAGGAGACCCTGACATTCCACAGGCCACTGAAAAGGCTGATGGGTACCAGATAGGGTACTCAGTTCTCGGGCTCCATTATATCCACTTGGCATTTTGCAAGCTCTTTGAACTTTAGGGCATCGTCCCTGCCGCCTATAATGTCACCCCAGTGCATGGGTATGGACCTCTTCGGCGATATCAGCTCCACCGCCTTGGCCGCCTCCTGCGGTGTCATGGTATATGTTCCGCCCACAGGGAGCAGTGCCACATCCACATCCTTCAGCCGGGACATCTCCCGGATCACATCGGTGTCCCCGCTGTGGTAGATCCTGAAACCGTCAATATCTATGATATATCCCAGCCAATCCTTTTCCTTTGGGTGGAACTCCTTCTCCTGGTTGTAGGCCCGATAGGTCTCTATATCGATACCCTGAAGCTGCTTCTTCTGTCCGGGTGCCATCTCGATCGTTTCGGGGATCTGCTCCTTCACATCCTTTGGCCCCACTATGATAGTGGTATCCTTTTTGAGGGCCGAAATGTCATCCTCGCTCAGATGATCGTAATGGGAATGGGTCACAAGGATCATGTCAGCTTTGGGCTGGTCCTTCGCCTTCCACGGATCTATAAAGATCGTTCCCTTTTCCGATTCTATTCTGAACGAAGCATGGCCGAGCCAGATTATCCTTGGTTCCATAAGTATTTCCTCCGGGGACCTAATAATGCAAAGTTCCATTATTTAATAATTCGGACCGGGGTCAGGGACGTATCCTCTTTCCGCATTTCGGACAGACTGCGTCCTTTCCTTCGTAGCTCATTCCCTTTCTACCGCATTTGGGGCAGTCCACCCTCTCGAAGAACTCCTCCAACCAGGCTTTCCTCACGTCCTCCTCATCGGCGGACCGTGCTTTTTCAAGTGCCTCCTTCTGTCTCCTTTTCTTGGCAAGCTGCAAGAGGTCCTCACTGGTGGTCCACTCCTCCTTTGTTTCCTCCTCTTCTTCTTTTTCCCTGACCAGGAAAGCTATGGGGAACGCACCCACCAGACCCGCGAAATGGGCTATGTGGCTCACATTATCATCGGTGCCGAGAAGGATGAAGAGGGCAGAGATACCGCCGTATATCAGAACTATGAGCGATACCGGCCATTTTCTTATCAATATCAGGGGGAAGAATATCTCCTCCCTCGGGTAGAGGTACCAGAAACCGCCAAGAAGACCGAAGATACAGCCCGATGCACCAAGGGACGCTGTTCTCATGCTGTGGCCGAGGATATCGAACGGCGATATGGCCAGTACAACAGCACCCGCGATCACCCCGGACCCATAATAGATGACAATGAACCTCTTCCATCCTATCCTATGCTCCAGCTGGGTGCCAAGAATGAAGAGCCCCAGGAGGTTGAACGCCATGTGGAAGAAATCCGAATGCAGGAAGGTGGAGGTTATGAACTGGTGGAGAGCAAGGTCATCTACCAGCCTCCTGGGATAGAACGCCAGGTCCCGATATATCAATGAGCTGCTGCCGGCGCTCAGGCCACCTATCAGCGGTATGTCCCCGAAGATGCCCTCCGTCAACAGGAACTGGAGAACGAACACAATTAGGATCGTGGCCGAAAGAACGTTCGTGGCAGACGCTTTCCTGAGCCACGGAAGCACTATGGAAAGAACGAAACCTGCGGTTATGACCACCAGAAGCACCAGGGAATGGTCCGAACTGAACAGGAACGTCAAAGGTCATCACTCCCGCACTCCTTGTGGTTCGAGAGCGACAGCAGAGCCATACGGCAGGATTCCTCCACAAGGGAAACCCTTGACATGGACCCTGCACTCAGCTTCTCGATGATCGAGGTCCTGTTGCCCGAAATGTCCCGGACATCCCATCTCTTCCCCTTGTATACCATTATCCTCTGCAGTATGTAGCTGGGAACCTCTATTCCGCTGCTCAGGCCGATGCCCTCCACCCCTTCGTTCCATACTATACAGCAGTGAAAGAGGAACCAGCTCCCCTTCATCTCCACCATCCCCGATTCGATCCCGACGAAGTAGTCCGTATCAGTGATCCTTCCGTTAAGGTTCTTGTCCATGACCTGAGCGCAGCGGGAACGCGCCCCTTCTATGATACCTTCGCTGCCCTCGGCCTCGGTGACAGGGGACACGTCATACCGGAAAAGTTGGATGTTGGATGCATGCCTCCTGAAAGCCCGTAGCAACCCTTCGGCCTTGAATGGGTTCTTGGACCCGGAATGGATGCACAGGCTGATCTCTGACCTTGCTTTCACCATACCGCCACCCGGGTCTATTTCCCCGTGGACTATACGGGTGGAGGAGATGCGCTCCCCGTCAACGGCATCGACCATTGGGACCACGAACCTCTCCAGGGGGGGCAGCCCTGATCTCCTCCTCTCCTCATCTATCTCGTCGACCGTGTGCTCGGTCTCCTCGGAGACCACTATTGAATCTATCTCCTTCCTCGTTGCGAAACCGAACCTGTCGGATATCCCGCTGATCGAATAGGGAACACCGTACTTTCTCGATAGAGGATCCAGGACGTTCTCCAGTCTGCTCCTTCTCACATCGAATGGATCCACTTTCCTCTTCCTGGTCCTGACGGACATCTCATCTGTGGTAAGACCCACACTGACCTGCTTGCCCCTTCTAAAAGCCTCCTCAAGAAGAGCAACATGTCCCAAATGGACCGGTGAGAAAGTGCCACCTATGCAGACTCGACCCCTGTGCTCTTTCATCTTACGCTCATCCACCCTGGCTCATGACAAGTATGTAGAAAAGCAGGAGTAGAACACCGCCTATCACCGGAAGATAGGTGATGAGCTTCTTCTTCCTCAACATCCGATCCCATTCCTGCTGGCACTCCTCCGAGCATATGTCCTTATCCGATGAGATGGCCCTTCCGCAATTGTAACAGTGCTTGTGGTCGGATATTTCCGTGGACCTTCCGGCAGCTCCCTTTCCAACATCACCGTGGGATGCTATGGCCTTCTTCTTCCTCTTGCCCTTCTTGGGTGATTTCTTATCTGCTCCCATTCAAAGACCTCCTGTGTCATCGGGGACCACCAATGTTCCATCGAAGTCCCCGTCCTCGATGGAGTTCCTGACGGATACCAGGTCCCTTCCATCCATTATCATGGTCCTGATCCCTGCCCTGTGCAACACCTTCGATGCCAGAGGATCGATCACGGAATGGGATCCTGCACCGCTCTTGGTGGAAGAGACCAGATCGACCAGCTGGGAGCTGGTCATCATCCGTATCCTCTCCGCTTTGCTTTCCTTATTGGGATCCAGGTTGTATGCACCATTGACGTTTGTCATATTGATCAGAACATCGGCTTTCCACCTCTCTGCAATGAGTGCGGCCACGGTATCGGTGGTATGTCCGGGGTGGGTTCCCCCGCCCACCACCATAACGTGGTTGGAGATACCGATCAACGCCTCCTCCATGCTCTTTACCGGCATTGGATAGACAAGGTCCCCCAGGGCGGATATCAGCGTCCATGCGTTCAACCTTGTGGCCTGGATTCCAATGTTGTCAAGGAGCGCTTCGCTGGCCCCCATACGACGTCCGATATCGATATACTTCCTTGCAGTCGATCCTCCGCCAGTGATCAACACGAACCTGTGGCCCGAGGAGAGATCTTCCAGCAAAGTGGCCAGTTCCCGGATGTACTCTGCATCGTCATCATCCTTTACCAGCATGGACCCGCCGACAGATATGACCACTTTCTTCAACAGTATACCTCCCTGTTTACTTTCGGCGGGAATTGGGGGATATCTTTATTAAAGATTGCCCCGCCCTCAATCGAGCAGTTCTGTGAGGTCATCACCCTCTCCCTGTGCCTTTTGAGGGGGGGGCTGCTCCCGGGAGGACTCGGGAAGTGAAGCTTCTTCCTGGTCGACGGGCGGAGCGGACCCTTCCAGGGAAGGCAGTGTGCCGGCCCCGCCGAAGATATCGCCGAGGTCGTCCGCCTCCTCCGATGAGGGGAGGGCGGGTTTCTCGGGAGCCGCCGGGACGGATTCCGCTGCAGGTTGCTCCGACGCGGGCAGATCACTGTACAGGTCCTGCTCCTCGTACATGGTCCTCTGCATATCCTCTGCCTGCTTTCTCCTTGCTTCTTCCTCTTCCGCCTTCTTCCTGTTGGACCTGATCACTATGAAAAGGACACCGCCGATGAGGATCAGGACCAGTACGAGGGCCAGTATCAGCAGTATAACGAAAAGACCAGTGTTCTCGCTTATCCAGGACCCTTCATCCGTTGGTTCATTCTGGATGGATGGGTCCAGTGGGTCATAGTCCTCTCCATCCACAACACCATCCTTGTCCGTGTCCATGACCCTGGGGTCCGTACCGTTCAGGAACTCCTGGAGATTGGTCAATCCATCGCCGTCGGAGTCCACCTCGGCATCGGTTGGATCATAGGGGTCGAAACCGTGGTCCAATTCCCACTGGTTCTCCATTCCGTCATTATCATAATCATTCTCGTCCCTCACACCGCTGACGGTGATGTTCACCTTTGTCTCAATGGAATTCATTGCATTATCATAGACACGAAGGGTAATGGTGTAATCCCCCGCCATTGGGAAATCCCAGTGACCCTCGATCCCTTCAGCATCTTCTTGAAAACCATCCGACGCATCGAAATCCCAAACATATCTCAGTGTGTCGTTCAGGTCAGTGTCCGGGTCAAGGGCGACCTCTGCGGAATATGGTATACGGTAGAGTATCGGGAAGGTCTGCCCCTCCTCGGGTCTGTCTATCCCAACATATACCGGAGGGTCATTTACATTGATGATCTCTATCCTGATGGGGAGAACACTGAACTCAAGTGGGTCCACCTCGTCCACAATGATGATCTCGGTATCAATGGGGGGATAATCCGGCTCCCTGGTGGGTGGATAGCCGTACCTCTTCTCCGCCGTGAAATGAAGATAGGCAGTTGTGGGGTCATTCGGATCCACATCAAGATAGGTCCCATCTCCCGTTGTCAGGTTGCACTGGAAAATGATGGTCGACTGCTCACCGATGTCCATATCCTTATCCTCTGCCTTGATGGTCAGGTTGAACTCCTCATGTTCGAAAACCGTGAAAAGATACCTGCCGTGGATCTCCCTGGGCAGGTCGATGATCTTCGTATCATTTGCCACCGAGAGGAAATAAGGCTTATCAACCACGTTGGAAACGTTGAACCAGAGAGGCTGTTCCACGGACCCACTCGAATCGTTCACCCTCAGGACCACCCTGTGGGGGCCGACATGCTCGTTCTTGGGCTCCCAGGAGACGACCCCTTCCCTGGTGATGGAAAGCCATTCCTCGTCGTCGGGGTCATCATATATGAAGTTGAAGGTGAGACGGCGCCCTTCGGGGTCTCCGTCGGCCTTGTCGGTTGCCCTGATAACGTAGCTGTTCACGAAATCATCCTGCTCTATATTGAACTCGAAATCATCATCGGGAACGCCGGTGGGCTTTATGATCGGCAGGTCGTTCACCGAGTCCACGTGCACCTTCATCCTGAGCTCCTCCGATGTCAGCCCCTCGCCGTCCCTGGCGCGGAGTACCACCGCATCAGGTGCCACGGCGTCCATATCATGGTTGAAGTTCTTATAAGGGGTGACCTTGAGTGCCCAGGACCAGGGATTTTCCCCTGATCCGTTCACCAGCTCGGCCCTGAAGACACCATCATAATCTATGTGGGTGAGCCACTGGTTGCCTATGGTCTTCATGGATATGTTCAGGGGAACGTCCGAATAACCCTGTTCTATGTCAGGGTCCGTGAACCAATCGTAGACTCCCTCAAAATAGGTGGTCTGGTCCTCGGATACGTTCAGTATCTTCTGGGTCTGATTGATGGCTATCAATGGCTCCCTGTTGTACTGTTTCACCCTGAAGTTCATGGTGGCATAGGACTTTGGAGTGGTGGAGGATTTGCTCCCGAACTTGTCGTAGAAGGTCAGGTTTATGACATGGGTCCCCTGAGGTACCTCAGGAGGAATGGTGAGCACGAACTCGTAGAACCCGTAAGTATTATTACCCGGATCGTGGCCTGTTGGTTCGGCTATGGCCTTATGCGGCAAACCCCCGAGATGGGAGAAATCCGCCTCCAGCTTTCCCAGGTCATGCCATCCGTCAAGGTCCTCAACGGTGATGTTGAAAGTGCACTCCCGGTTCTTGTTTATTGCTGGCAGCGGGTCGTGATCGTAGTCAACAAGTGTGGGAACGTTATTTGCAGGCCATGTGGTAAGACCCACATTGATGCTGCTCCCCGCATAGAGTAGGTCGCTGTAGGTTGTGTTCCCATCGAACTCGCCCATGGTGACGGTCTTCACCACGGTCCCCCCCTCCAGGGAGCCGGAATCCGTTCCATACATCCGCAGCTTGTTCAGTATCGCCGGCTGCTGGCTCCTTCCCTGCAACAATGTCAGTCCGTAGTCCGTGGGCTGGTTGTAGAAATTTTCATCGTTGCCGTCGTCCTGTTTGGTGAACGTTATGAGGTCATCCCCACCCATGTTGTCCAGGTTGCCGACCCCGAAGCCCCTGAACTGAAAATTGAAATCCTCGGAGTAGCCGGCATTTGGTGAAGAGAACGTGAACTCGTTCCCCGTAAGTTCGGGGTTCTTTTTTCGTACTATGAAAAGCTGGGCATCAGTGTATGCAGGATTGGTGTTCCGGTTATCGTTTATGGACACGACTATATCCGGTGCCGGCCCATAGGCCACATCCCCTACGGTGAGACCGTAGGGAACGGTAGGGAAGGTGCCGTCTCCCACCATCGGACCGTTGTCCATGGTCTGCTTGTTGCCCCAGGAAACGCTTATTCCGGCATGGAACAGCACCTCGACCTGAACATGGAACCAGTTATTATTGGAAACCCCTCCGTAGGAGTAGGCTATATCCATGTACCCATCCATATTGAAATCCGCAAACTTTGCGAAACAGTTGATGTTCCAGGAGGCGGGTGCGGATATGCTCGTGATATTGGACCTCTCCAGACCGGATGCCGAATACTGCAAAAGGGCGATGACCAGGTCCTCGCCTCCCGTTCCCTCGTCACCATCCGTGTCCCGGTTGTAGAAGACCAAGGAGTCCACATCATCATCCCCGTCAACATCCGCGGTGCTCAGGTCGTACTTTCCGTCGCTCCAGAACCAGGCCCCTATGCCGGATATTTCGGCCATGTAATAGAAGGTGTCATCGAACTGGTAATAATCTTCGAGTGTGAATCCCGAGCCCGTGTTCTCCAGGTAGTATAGCCTCATGGAGCCGATCTGATTGGTCACACCTCCGCCTTGTTCATTCTGCATGCCGTAGACATCCTGTCCGAGTGCGATTATGTCCAGGTCCCCGTCATTATCGTAATCGGCCAACTCAACATCGACAATGAAATATCCGGTGAGGGTGATGGAACTATATGCATTGAAACTGAGACTCTGACCGGAGCCTCCGTTATTGGTATAGACCACCACGGCACCGTCGATGCCGATGACCACATCGTCGTTGTTCCGTCCGTCCACATCACCCGCCGCGGAGCAGATGGCCTCGGAGCTGGGGGTCCCGACATCCACCCATATGGGTGTGAATCCATACCTGGTCGGTTCCTCAACATCTGCAGAAGCATCCCCCGACCCCATCGGCACGATGGGGAGGGCGATGACCGCGACTAGGAGCAGTGCCGTGATAAAAGAAGAGCTTTTAAGCATACTGTTCACCCGGTCTGAGATCACTCCAACCCAGCATAGAGCCGGGTCTCAGGATATTGGTTCATATATCCTTATGATATAATACTATTTCGTGAAACGGTGCATTTATGCGTGGACCAGACATGTCCGGTCGCCTGTGAGCGGCGGACCGGTGACCGAACGGTCAGAACTGTCTGATGGACAGGATGAAAGTTTATTAATAAGATACCACTACTTGGAGCCCCCTGCGGTCCGTGACCGGGAGCTGGAACGGAAATGGCAAAGCTCACAACAAGGCAGAAGTACAGGTTCAAAAGGGACATAGAAGAGCTCGAAGGCTACAAAGGAAGGGCAACCGAACTGATAACCCTGCTGATCCCCTCCTCCAAACAGATCTCCGATGTGTCCAACTATCTGAGGAACGAGCTTTCCCAATCCTCCAACATCAAATCCAAATCCACCAGGAAGAACGTGATGTCGGCAATAGAATCGATACTTTCCAGGCTCCGGGCCTTCAAGGAGGTGCCGGAGAACGGATTGGCATTCTTCGTGGGACACGTCCCCTCTGGTGCGGACCAGACCAAGATGGTGACCCATGTCATCGAACCCCCATCCCCTCTGGCCACCTTCATGTACCGGTGCGACAGCTATTTTTACACCGATTATCTCCGCGAGATGCTCCACGAGGAGGAGGTCTACGGACTGATCGTGGTGGACCGGAAAGAAGCGACGATAGGGTTCCTCAACGGAAAGCGGATAGATGTGGTCAAGAACATACAATCACTGGTCCCTTCCAAGCACGGCAAGGGAGGCCAGTCCCGGCTCCGCTTCGAGAGGCTCATCGAGATAGCCGCTCATGAATACTTCAAGAAGGTGGGCGATCTATGCACGGACACCTTTCTGGAGGTCAAGGACCTCAAGGGGATACTCATAGGAGGACCCGGCGCTACCAAGGATTTCTTCGCCGATAACGACTATCTCCACCATGAACTTCAGAAGAAGATAGTGGCAACCTTCGATACAGGCTACACCGATGAATCCGGGCTTCCCGAGCTGATAGACAAGGCGAGACCCGCACTCGAACATCTGGAGGTCTCCAAGGAAAAGGAACTGATGAACAGGTTGTTCAGGGAGATCAGGGAAGAGGACGGGGGCCTGGCCTCCTACGGCAGGGACCAGGTAAGGAAAGCACTGGAGACCGGCGCCGTGGAGATACTGCTCATATCAGAGGATCTGAAGATGCTCCACAGGACCTACAAGTGCCCCAACTGCGATAGGACCTACGAGGTGAACCAGAAGAGGTCCGACGAACCGGTGTTCCAATGTCCCGAGGACGGGTCGTCATGCAATCTGGTGGAGCAGGAGGACCTGGTGGAGGAATATGCAAAGATCTGCGAGATGTACTCCACGGACCTGGAGATGATATCGACCGAATCCTCAGAAGGTCTGATGCTGCTCCAGGCGTTCGGCGGAATAGCTGCGATACTCAGGTATCAAATAACCTTCTGATGACCGTGTCACTGCTCATCGAGGATCTCTTTTACGGTCCTAAGTGACATCTTGTTCCTTTTGGCACCCCTCTCCTTCACCAGTGCCATGACCTTATCATCGAAATCCGAACCTTCCCCGGAGGTCTCGGAAATGCCGCCCCCCGAACCCTCCTGTCGCTCCATCCAGTCCGCCATGGCCTGCCGTATTATCTGGGACGGATTATACCCTTTCTCCCTGCAGTAGCGGAAGAATCGGTTAGCATCATCAACGAAATCCTGGGTAACAACTATGTGTATGGGATCCCCCGCCTCGTAGTGCTTGTAACCATCCTTTGACCTGGCCATACGGATCGATGCCATCAAGGGTTTGGGTCCTATATCAGGTTTATTGAAGATCATCCTGGATTCAATCCTCCATGACGAAACGATCGACCAGATGCTCGGTCGAATCCCTCTTCTGCTTCAGTTCCCGGAGGAATATCTTGACATGGTCCGCGGCCTCCTTCTTGCATTTTCCACAAAGCCGCTTTCCCTCCCTGCATTCTTGTTCTATCCTTTTTATCTCCTTTTGATCATCCACGGTATGGAAGAGCATGGTCTCGAAGACCGAGCATACATCTGGTCTTCCCCCTTTCTTCCTCTGCTCCTCGGCGGTCTCGCGGCCCCCTGTTATCGCCTTCATGATCTTTGCGGCCCCCTCCTCGGGGTCATCATCCAGGAAGATGGCTGTTTCCGGTTTGGAGGAGCTCATCTTCTCACCGGTAAGACCCCTGATGAACCGGTGGTAGGTGGAAGCGGGGGGTAGAAAACCGTAACCACCCTCATCAGCTTCTATCCCCGCGGTTATCTCATCCATCCTTATCAGATCGGACGAGGAGGCCCCGTGGACATAGAGGGCTTTGTACCGGGGTATCATCTTGAAATCAAGATAGCCCTCCTTCTCCAGCGCCGACCTGGCCTTGTCCAGGAGCGCTTTCACATCATCTTTCACCTTTAGGAATACACCTATCTTCCCGTCCGAGGTCCTGGTGGCATTGTACATCCTGAAGGATGAGGCCAGGTCACGGCACAATCTCATGTGCGGGTCCTGGTCGACCCCAACGGGTACCACCACGGGAACCGGACCCATCTTCATTTGGGGATGAAGGATGTCACCTGCCTGGACCAGAGGGGAGTTCATGTGGCCCATGTTGGTGGAGTCACCAAAACCGTAAATGGCCCTCATGGTGGAGAGGTTTACCTTCTTTGCAAGCAGAAGGGCAAGGTCCTTGACCTCTTTCCTTCTGGACTGGAAATAGATCTCGAGGCCGGGTTTTCCTATTCCTAAGGCCAGATAGTTCTTGACATAGGAATCTATCGCGATCTCCCTTGCCTTGTCCAGCGGAACGTCCCTTGTGGCATACGATTCGAGGTCGGCAACACTGACGAATATCTTTCCTCCGTGGTCCTGCAGATAGCTTATCTGGTCGATCACCATCTTGTGTCCCAGATGCATCCTTCCGGAGGGCATCAGGCCTGACATCACAGCAAAGGGTTCTCCTCTTTCCATCCTCCTGCTGATATACTCGAACCCCCTATGGCCGAAGACTATACCTTCCTTGAACAGCCTCGGCAGGTCCGTGTTCTTTGGAAGCAGCCCCGTATCGAATTCCTTGATACCGAACTCCTTCATGAGCTGATGGTATTCACCGATCTCCGAGTACGACCATGGGTCTATCATCATTGCGCCCCTTTCATCGTTCGTTGAGGATGCGTATGAAGGAGGACGTAAGATATTTGCTTTCCTATGTGATCCTCTTCCTTCACCAACAAATATTATATACGCTTCCCCTCAATCACGAAGGACCCAGGGACAGGGGGCACCAGTAATGGAAGACAACACGGTTTTCATAGGAAGAAAGCCTTCGATGAACTACGTTCTGGCAGTGGTCACTCAGTTCAATGCAGGTGCGGACAAGGTCACATTGAAGGCACGAGGAAGAGCCATCAGCAAAGCTGTTGATGTTGCTGAGATCGTAAGGAACCGGTTCCTCAACGATACCGAGGTGAAGGATATCCAGATCGGAACGGAGAACCTCGAGGACGAGGAAAAGGAAGAGGGTATCAACGTCAGCTGGATAGAAATAGAGGTGGAGAGGACCAAATAGCGTTCATCAATCTGAATAAAAGGGCAAAGCTCCCGAGCATTCATCCCATTAATTATTAATAATGGTTCCAGGATACCGCCTTCCTGCATCGCCGATATATTATAAATCCAGGTGATATAAGATGAAGATGCCCAGGAACATCAGCAGATACTGCCCCAGTTGCGAGACGCATACAAGCCACAGCGTGGACAGGGTGAAGAAGAGGAAGGCCAGCGAGCTGGCCTGGGGTCAGAGAAGGTTCAGGAGGGTCACTGCCGGATACGGCGGTTTTCCCAGGCCGAAACCGGAAGGCAGAGAGAAACCGACCAAACGGGTCAATCTCAAGTACACCTGCAAGAAGTGTGGAAAAGCATGGCAGAGCCCCTCGATCAGGGCAAAGAAGTTCGAACTAACAGAGTGACGGGTGGATCAAATGAGCGATACAAAAAGCAGGTTCCTGAAGGTCAAATGTCCCGACTGCGGAGAAACACAGATGGTATTCGACTGTACGAACCTAAAGGTAAGCTGTAATGTCTGCGGCTCTACCATGGCCCTTCCCAAAGGAGGGAAAGCAGACATCAAGGGTGAAATAATAGGTAGAGTGGACGAGGACGTGGAATAGATCTCCGGAGTTGTGAACAATGGCACAGATCAACGACACCCCCGAGGAAGGAGAACTGGTAGTTGCCACCGTCAGGCAGGTCAAGAACTTCGGTGTCGTCGTTGACCTTGATGAGTATGCCGGCCTGGAGGGGTTCATTCACATCGCCGAGGTGGCGTCCGGCTGGGTAAAATATATCAGGGACCATGTCAGGGAGGGGCAGAAGGTCGTATGCAAGGTTCTTGGCATAGATCAAAGACGCAGGACCAAGTACGTTGACCTGTCACTGAAGGCAGTGAACGATCATCAGAAGCGAGAGAAGATCCAGCAGTGGAAGAGCGAGCAGAAGGCGGAGAAACTGATGGAGCTCCTTGCCGAGAGCCTGGGCATTTCCAAGGAAGAAGCCATGAAGGATTTCGGGACCGAACTCATCCAGGAGTACGGATCCCTCTACAAAGCTTTCGAGATGTGCGCCATAAAGGAGGGCGCCCTTCAAGAAACCGGTTTCCAGGGAGATTGGATCGAACCCTTCGTGAAGATGGCACAGGAGAACATCACCCCTCCCTATGTTCAGATCAACGGAATACTGGAGTTGACATCAACCAAACCAAAAGGCGTAGACGAGATCAAAGAGGCTCTCAACGAGGCAGAGAAGGTTGCTGCAGACAAAGAGAAGGTGAAGCTGGATATTCTGTATATCGGGTCTCCTAGGTTCAGGCTGGTCCTTGAGGCGCCCAACTACAAGGTCGCGGAAGAGGTCCTCAGGTCCTCTGCAGAGGCCGCCCTGGAAAAGATCCGCTCGAAGGAAGGAGAAGGTCAATTCATCCGCAACAAGGGTTAAAATGTGAGGAATCAGATTTGAGAAGCAGGATAAGGCTATGCAGAAGCTGTGGTCGGTTATCGCTGAGGCAGGAATGCCCACAATGCGGCCGACCCACCGAGAATACCTTCCCACCGAGATATTCTCCCCAGGACAGGTACGGGAAATACAGAAGGTTGTTCTATTCAGAAATGGCGGGCGATAAGGACCGGGAGTGATAATATGCAGGATGTCATTGTGAATTTTATGGAGAGACCCGAACTAGAGAACGCCGTCCTCATTGAAGGACTGCCGGGGGTAGGAAATGTGGGAAAGCTCGCTGCAGAGCACCTAGTGGAAGAGCTCGAGCTCGTGAAGTTCGCTGAGATATATTCCAAATACCTTCCTCCCCAGGTCATAGTCGGGGATAACGGTCTGATATCCCTTGTCAAGCATGATATGTACTACAAGAAGAGAGAAGGGGACCTACCCGACATCGTTCTTCTGACAGGTGATTATCAGGGTCTGACCCCGGAGGGCCAGTACGAGCTCTCCAACAGGACAGTGGAACTGGCGCTGGATCTGGGTGTGGAAAAGATATTCACCCTGGGCGGTTACGGAGTTATCAAACTTATCGAAGAGCCGGGGGTCCTGGGTGCAGTCACAAATACGGAGATAATGAAGGATCTGGAGGACATCGGTGTCGAGTTCAAGAAGGGAGAACCAAGCTCGGGAATAATCGGAGCTTCGGGACTGTTGCTCGGTCTGGGGCACCTCAAGGGCATTACCGGCATCTGTCTCATGGGAGAGACATCCGGTTATTTCGTTGATCCGAGATCGGCAAGATCGGTCCTCAAGGTCCTGAGCCAATATCTCCGTTTCACTGTGGATTTCTCCAGCCTGGAGCAAAAAGCGGAGCAGATAGATGAGATAACCTCAAAGATCAAGGAGAACCTCGAGGAGCCAGGCCAATCCGAGAGGTCTGATGACCTGAGATATTTCGGATGAACACGGTTCATGGCAGGTTCTCCACGAACACCAGGTTCATGGCATCCTCCCTGGTCTGATATTCCAGGTCATCCATGTACGTTTTCCCCAGTGAACTGAAGAGGACCTCCACGGTTATCCTGTATCTCTCGTAATGGCTTCCCACCATGACAAGCTTCAGTTCCATATTTTCCCTGCCGCTGAGGAAAACATTCTCTACCTCTTCGAAAGAGAGGACCTCCTCTTTCATATCCCTCACCCTTACGATGCAGGTAAGGTCCTCCACATCCCGATTCCCTTTATTGGTCAGAAGAACGTTGACGTTCAGCACTCCCCCGGTACCGCCTCCTCCCGGTGTCTCATGGTAGACCGTCCTGACCTCCAGTTCCGTCCTTGGAATGAACCACTGGTACATGGAGAAGGAGAAGAGGATCACAACAAGCACGGCAAAGGGCAGCAACCATTTCCATCTGTCGGTGATGCCTCTCCGGCCCATTACACCACCTCATCGATGAGCAGACCCCAGAAAGTGAGGACCGGGGCCGGCATGATGATGCCGCCGTCATTGCTATCCATGTTTACCGCGGAGTTGTCCTTGTTGACCGAGACCCCGGTGATCACATCCAGACCCAGGATGTTATCCGTCCTGAAGTTCAGGAAGAACAGGTCCGGCGTATAGGTATCATCGTTGGCCTCCAGTTCCGCCTCCATCTTTATCTGGAAGCTTCCGCCCTCTGCCTCGGTCAACGAGATCACCGGATAGATGCCGAAACCCATGTCAACACCCAGCCTTAATCTCTCCAGATCATTTCCCAGTATCATCAGTGAACTGAGAGTGAAGCCCTCCATGGCAGGCAGCCTCTCCAGCTCCAGGGACAGGAATCCTATTCCGTCGCTCTCTATGATATAATCGCTGTCTCTGTAATAAGTGGAGGTGTTCCCAATGTCATCGGCATACATCTTGTATCGTCCTCTCTGACCGAAACCCGATCCGTCGTACTCTATGAATATATCCATCTCATTGGAGGAGGTCACCAGGTCAAGCAGTGGGAGCCCTTGCAGGGGAAACGGCTCCTGAACCGTGAAATCGGTATTGGGGGTCAGGGTCAGGCTGAAGAATGTGGGCAGGTCATGAAAGATGGCATAGATCTGCGACCACCTGCCATCCATCAGCTTGGTTATCTTGAAATACATGTGGTCGATGCCTCGTGAGGCGGAGTATTCCGCGACCACTCCCTGCCCGACACTGGCCTGAAGATGCATGTCGGAGGGGACCCGCGGAAGGTACATCTGCCTTACGGAAAGTATCGGTGATCCCTTCCTCAAGGCCGCTATCATCGGGCCAAGGTCCAACGGTCTTCCCTGCTGGTCGTTCATCTCCACATCCATGTCTATGTCCATCTGGCCTCCTATGGCCAGGTCCGTTGTTATATTGAGAGAGAGCCTAAAGTCCATTCCGTCCTCCAGACCGGTAAGGTAGACGGTTATGTCCCTGTCCTGGACACCGGTGGTCCTAACCAGCATCCAGTCGTGATCGGGCATGTACCTTCCGAAGTCCATGTATACCAGTATGGTCCTGCTGGAGAAAGACAGCGAGACCTCCCCTTTGGTCGGCATTCCCTTGAGATAGATGTTGCTGTTCAGGGAGCTGTTCATACCCGTCCCTTCCTGCTCGATCCATATCCCGTGTGTCCATCTGGCAGGCTCTATATCGTGTTCTCCCTTTTTCTCGATCCTTATGAACAGGTCCAGATTGCTTTCCTCCTCGGCCAGGTCCCAAGATATCGAGAAACCGGCTGAATACTGTCCTATGGTCTCTGTTAGACCCCGGGCTATTCCGGATGCCATGACAAGCGGGGCTCGCCCTATCTGGGATAGAGCCAGCAGGACCTCTGAATAGTCCGAAATGGATTCTATCCCGAGTACATCCGGAATGCCCAATTCGGGTGCGTCAAGTACGGAGGGCGTCTCTATGTGCGTGAACGGGGGAAGCGGTGCAAAAACGGCTTCCATGTAGAGTCCGCTGTCGGTATCATCTATCAATGCATAGAAGTTGGCCGACGTAACCGTACTTATCTCCAGGAAACCGTCGGTGCCGTTGTTGTATGTCAACGACCGGAACCTGTTCAACCTTATTCCAACCCCCACCTCATCCGTCTCTTTCCTCACGGAGACGAAGTTCCTTTCGGGGAGGTTAAAAGGCATGAGGGATGTGCTGTTGCCCGTGAACAGCTCAACCGTCCCAACAGCTCCGCTGCCCGACCTTACCTGAACCTGGTCGGCGGACCTGACCATGGAAAGCGAGGAGGGTATATCGTATACGTTTACATCAAAGAAGAGTTCAGGGTCCCTGTAGCTGTAAGATATCGACCCTATCTCAGCGGGGCCTTCACCATCGCTTCCCCGATAGGAGATGTTCTCATCGGATATGGATACCCGGAGGATGCTCGGCATCTCGTCTATACTGACCAATGCCGTAGCATCCGGGGACCTGGCCAATATCCGCATGTTCTGAACCTCGTCAAGCTCCAGTGTGATGTCACTTCCGTCGGAGAAACTGCCGCTGTAATATGAGAGTCCCTCCAGATGGGCCGATACCCCGGGCATGTCGGTGCCGTGATCGAGGAAAGCTGCGAAATTACCCGTGCTGTTAAGGTAGAGACCCGACGTTTGAACGTAATCCATAGAGAATATGGCATCCCCCCTGCAGTCAAGGACCGTCGAGCCTTTCCTTCCTGGCATCTCGGTGACTGCCCTTGGGATCTCCCTCAATATCTCTCCTATCCTGTAGAATCGACCTGCCAATTGTGACATGAAAGAATCCAATATGTTGAGCGTGGAGGTGTCCTTCTCCTCCTGCGGTACACCTGCAGTGGTCTCGATGTGGACATCACCGGGTATACCCTTCAATCTCACGGAGGTTATGCTCCTATCCCCGAGCCCTTCTCGACCTGTCCAGTTCTGATATATGACCTCGAGTAGCTCGATCTGCGATAGCCCGTTCTCGGTGGTGAGGTCCAGCACAGTGCTTCCCTCCTCTTCCTCCGTGGGATATTCTATCTCCAGCTTCAGGTAGCTCGGCATTATGGGTATCGATACATATGCATCGACAAGGTCCCGACCGAACTCGACATACCTGATCTCGAACCTCACTGTATCATCAACATCGGATCCGTTTACCCCAGCGATCCACTCCAGTCTGTCTATGGGATCCCCAAAACTTTCCACGTTCAGGGAGAGCATACCATTTTCCACGATCCTTTCGTGGAATTGATCGTTGATTATGCCCAGTTCGATGTAGGCCTTGTCCTCCACTACCTGATCGAATACCCGCAGCACGGAGAGAGAGAGAGCCATGTCCTCAGGGGGGGTCCGGAACTCGTAAGAGACCGTGTAAGGGCCCAGTATCTCAAGCATGTTCAGATCGTTCAGGTTCACGGACCCCGTGCTCAGCAATTGTGAGATCAGACCCACATCAGGGCCTGCTTTCCACTGCCTGGCCTTGACCCTTAAAGTAAAGGAGTCCATGAAGTTATCGAGATCCACTCCCACGGACCAGATATAGTTCTTGTTGTCAAAGGAAATACCCTTGATGAAGTGAACGGATCCACCGACCGCCGACATTCCGTTCTGGGTTTCCAGGGCTTCCACCTGTATCCTAAGTCCTGCATCATTGAAATTGAGGGTGGGAGGGAAGAGAGACACCTCCCAGTCTCTTTCCAGAATGTCCCTTCCGAAGGTCATCCTTGCACGGATGTCTTTCCCGCTGCTATCCCCCGTGGACGCAAGTCCGTCCACATCGATCTCCACCCATTTGTCAAGTGACGAATCCACAACGAGACCGATCCTGGGCACCATGGAACCCAGGGACCATGTGATGTGGCCCCCGCTTTCGGTCAGGATAAGATAGTTCAGGACGCCCTGATCGCTCAGGGGAGGGGGCAGGGCCCAATCCAGGATGGACACGTCATCGATTATCGGGTTCTCGGAGACCGCATCGAAGACCACCGGACTCTTCGTGATCGCAGGCGGTACCTCCATATCTTCCTGTACGAACCCCGCAGAACCAAGGTCACGGAACATGTACTCCGTGGGGTCCATGGATGAGAAGGCATTATCCACCTCCGACCGGACCTGGGCATCATCGTCCCTGAGTTCCTGCTCGGCATGAAGTGTCTCCATGCTGCTGAAAATGCCATAATCCGCACTCTGGACCTGGGAGATCTGCGACTCATCCTGTGCGGCAGCCGCCCCGATGATATTGACCGTGATCAGTATTATGATGAGGACCGCCTTTCCCTTACCGTCGCTCAGTGGCTCCGTAGCAGGCCCATTCATCCGGGCTTTTCCATTCGTACACTGATGGAAAAGGGGTCTGGCCCTTTTGATGGGCCTTGAACCGCGATGTTCTTCGATGTTGTTCATCTCCCACTCTCCATTTTCCTTCTGGAGAACGACCAGTAAATGAATATGGATGCAGTTATACATTAATTGTGGCCAAAGGATATTACATACCGAGCTGCATCACCCCGGCATGTTGGAGGCATCTTCACCTGCCAAGGCGATCCTCTTCGGGGAGCACGCCGTGGTCTACGGAAGACCCGCCATAGCCCTGGCCTTGGACAGAAGGATCACCATTACCGCCAAGAAGGGAGTGCAAACCAGGGTGGACGGGGGAAACCTTCGGATGAGAAGGCACAGGTACGTGAGATGGGCCATGGAGAATTTTTGGAGCGGGGAACCCATCTCCTTCAGGACCAGGTCCGGGATACCCGGTGCATCGGGACTTGGCTCCTCCGCGGCCCTCTCCTCATCCATCGTGGCCATTCTTCAGAAGATGAAGGGTGGTTGGGAGGAGAAGGCCACGGCAGAGCAGTCCTTCGAAGTGGAATACAACGTTCAGGGGGGTGCCTCCCCTACCGACACCTCTTGCTCGACCCACGGCAGCGGCATCCTTGTGACCTTCGAGAAGAGAGAGCAGCACCTATGGACCATAGATAAAGGAGACCGGACATGGCACATCCACCATATCGATCCCCCCGAAATGGACCTGGTGGTGGGTTTCACCAAGAGGCCTTCCATCACACATATCCAGGTGGGCAAGGTGAGGGATTTCTACGATAGGTCCGGTTTTGCACGGGAGACAATAGACGAGATAGGTGACCTGGTGATAGAGGGTCTTAAGGCACTTAGGACCAAGGACATAGTGAAGCTCGGCTCTCTCATGAACAAAAACCATTCTTTGCTCTCCATACTGGGGGTAAGCTCCAAGGAGCTGGACAAACTGAAGGATTCGGTTGAGAACTGTTCCTTCGGGGCCAAGCTGACAGGCGCCGGTGGGGGAGGCTCCATAATTGCCCTGACCGATGAACCTGAAAAGTGCGCGAGGTACATAAAGCGAAGGGGGGGCGTGCCTTATATCGTCAAGAACAGTAAAAAAGGGACCGAGGTCAAGGTCATTGACGAAGGATGCAACTGACATAATAACCATTAAATAATCAACGGATTAATCAAGAGGACCGCAACCAGAGATCTCATTCCACCTTGGAGATAGGAACATGAAATACGGGGACAAGGACGGTTTCAGGGAGATATACGACGAAGACGGTGAGCTCATCCTTGGCCAGAACGAGAAAAAGCTGGTTGTGGAGGAGAATGTGATCCCGACCCTCAAATCCACCTGGAGATACTATGGTGGTGATTATCTTCTGGAACCGTCCAAGGGGACCATCTACCTTACCAACGAGAGATTGGTGTTCATCAACATACCGGAGAGAATGTTCGCCATCGGAGGGGAGGACGAATCCAGAGCCATGTCCACATCAAAAAAAAGCAATTTCGAGCTGGGTGATTCTGCTTCCGGGGGCGCGCTAAGGGAGTACTTCGAGATCCCGAACATCGAGGTCATGGGGGCGGAAAAAAAAGAGGGTGCGGTCTCACTGGGTGAGATGGTGAACGTCTTCATACTCTCCTCCGGAAACCAATACCATCTCTCCATGGTACTGCAATCCGACTCTGACCTGCTCAAGAGGCTCATGAACAAGAAGGTACAGGACCTGGACGAGCTGGTCAATAACCTGAAAGATTTCTTCAGGAATACCGATTGGATGTTCAACGACGCGGAGAAAAAGCTCTACCAGGGCCTGTCAAAGGACCATGTGATGGAAAAGGTCCCCTCCAACAAAGAGGTCCTCAGTGAAAACTCAGAGGACAAAACGGAAAGTGACATCCCAAAGATGCCTTCCCGACCCCCGATTTCCGAGAGACCTCTCCCGAAGGTCTCGGGTAGGTTGGGCAAGCAGAGCCTGGAATACTTCGAGAACTTGTACAAGAAGGGTCTTATCAAAGAGGATATCTACAACAGGTTGATCGTGGAGTACGGTCATGCCAGCAGTCCAATACCATCAGCATCTTCGAGTGCCGCTCCGGATAAAGAAGAGGACATACCGGAAGCGGTGGAAGAGGGTGGAACCAGGGAGGTCTCTCCACCACAGCCCGTCAAACCACCTGAGGAGGAGGAGGAAGTGGCCGATGATGAGCTGCTTAGCATGCTGGACGAGACCCTTTCCGATTTCACGGACGAAGCAGAGCCCGTTGAGAAGGAAAAAGCTCCCGAAAATAAGCAGAAGAAGGTGGTCCGCAGGGTCAAAAGAAAGGTCATCTGAAGGTTCTCATCTCCTCAATTTTCCAAAGAACGTCCTGAAAGCAGACCTGGCCATGTAAAGATCTGTCTTTGCCATCACCTCAAAGGGGGCATGCATCGATAGCAAGGGTATTCCTACATCCAGAACATCCATGTTCCTTACGGCAACGAATTTGGCTACCGTGCCCCCGCCTCCCTGATCCACCCGGCCGGTCTCCTGCATCTGCCATATCACATCATTCTCGTTGAAGAGCCTCCTGATCTCACCCACCATCTCTGCTGAAGCGTCGTTTGCTGCCATCTTTCCCTTCCTGCCCGTGTATTTTGTGATGGTAATGCCTGCGCCAAGTCTGGCGGCGTTGTTTGGATCCTGGACTCCTTTGAAGGAAGGGTTTATGGCGGACTTCACATCAGCGGAGAGGGCAAAGGATGAGGACATGGTCCTCATCAATTCCTTCCTGCTCCCTCTCCTGCCCGACCACGAGAGTATCTCGTATAGCGCCATTTCCAGGAACTCGGACCTGGCACCGGTGGCCCCTTCCGACCCGACCTCCTCCTTGTCGAAGTTCATAACAACGGGCCACCTGGAAAGGGTCTCCTTGCTTTCCGACAGATCCAGCAGTGCCTTCATCGCACAAAAGCTGGAGACCCGGTTGTCGTGGCCGTATGCACCGATCAATCCGCGATCAAGACCAACGTCCCGGGGCTTCCAGGCAGGGACGAGACAGAGGTCTGAGGATATCAGGTCCTCCTCAACTATGTCGTATTCATTTTGAAGATGTTCCAGCACGTCCCGGACCACGGGCCCCAGACCCTCATCATCCTCCTCAGGGAGGCTTCCTGAACCTATGATAGGGTTCAGCTCTTCTCCCTTTATCCCCTCGGACAGTTTCCTCTTGTTCTGTGTCTTGCCGGACAGGTGCGGTAGCAGGTCGGGGATCATGAAGACGGGGTCGCTCTCCTGCTCACCTATACAAATGTCAACGTGGGTACCGTCATCCCTCACGACCCTGCCGTGTATGGCAAGCGGTATGTTCACCCAGTGGTATTTCTTTATACCACCGTAATAGTGCGAACGAAGCAGACCGATCCCCGTATCGGGATCGCCGTCCACCGGTCTCGGCTTCAGATCTATCCTTGGGGCATCCAGGTGGGTAACCACCATGTTCAGACCGCTCTCCGGGTCCTTCTCTCCGACCAATCCGGCAAGGAGCTGTTTGTCACGGTTGACCATGTGAAAGACCCTCCCGGGCCTCAGCTTGTTCCTGCCCCTTCTTGCGAGGTCCACGGACCCTGCATCCTCAAGCCTCTCCAGCCAGTAATTGACCGCTTCCCTTTCCGTCCTTGCCCGGTCCAGATAGTCCATGTATTCTGCCGCAAGGGCCTCCACCGATGATGGGTCCTTGATGATCCGGGCATTCCATCTCCTCTCCCATGAGTGGGGGTCCTTCTTGGTCCTTTTCACCTTTTTCTTAACTCCCTTCTTCTTATCTGCCATGGGCCACGTAATGTCATTTTGCCCAATAAACGTATCCCGTGTTCCCATGGGTGCAAGATTATCATAAAGAGCTATTCATGTCGGAACCAATTTATATAAAACAGTGGAATGGAAACAGGTACAACGAACCGATAAGGAGGGTGCACGTTGGGTAAGAGATCCACAAAGGTCTACAAATCGGGAGACCAGATACATATCGCTGTCACTCAGAACTTCGAGGATTGCGCCACCGAGTTCTTCAGGTTCTGCAAGGACAATCACTATAATCCCTCCGAGGTGATCCGATCCTGCATGGAGCAGTGGTTGGACAAACAGAAGAGGATAAAGGAGATAGTGGAGGGGGATATGGGAATGGATACAAAGAGGTCAATGGAAAGGGAAAAGAGATTCATTCAGAGAATGAAGGAAGAAGGGCTCTCCTGAGTTTCGAGCTCCACTTTCACCCCTGTCCCGGGCAAATATTTTAATCCATATTACCTTGAGGTCCATTGCGCTGCACGCTCGGTGATAGCATGAAGGAGGAACAGGGACGGTTCGGGATAGAGGACCTTGACAGGAACTTCGGCGATCATTTCCCAAAGGGTGGCGTCGTCGAGATCAGGGGACCTCCAGGCTGCGGCAAGACAGCCCTGGGCCTGGGCTTCCTATCCAAGGGCATACAGCAAGGAATGCCTGGCCTCTTCGTCAAGTTCTCGTCCGTTCCACTGCTTCCCGTATTCAGAGAATTCAGGAACAATCCCCTGATGGCGGACCTTATGGAATATGAAGAACCACTGGTCCTCGACGTGAAGGACCCCCACAGAATGGACCTGCTGTCACCGCTTATGGCATCCGGAGAGGTGCAGAACCTGGTTCTGGACCATCCTGATATAATGCAGCTCAGGGAAAAAGAGGGGTGGTTCTCATCATTGGATGATACACTTGACGCTGCAAGGGACAGCGGATCCAGGGTGCTAATGCTGGATTATCCCGGGTCCCTGGGCCAGTTCATGGCAGAGGGTATCCTCGAAATATCATTTTCCGGGGACGGAACAAGGACCATGGAGGCTGTCAAGTGGGAGTGGAAAAGGGCTGTTGCAGGCATGAAGGTAAAGGAAACGGAGGTCGGGTATTGGGGGATATGACAGAGAGCCTGCTCTCCGTAAAAGGCATGGGAAAAGGTCGCCTGGAC
>JAWOCK010000093.1:0-8515 GCA_046483845.1 Thermoplasmatota archaeon
GTCCAGGATGATTGTACCTGGCACTGTCAAATATGCGGTGAGTGCAGGGACTGGAGAGAATGGCACTGTCCCAATTGCAACAAATGTACATATGGTGTATCATTACCATGTGAATATTGCGGCAAAAAAGGTCCTTATCAGGATATGTTGGAATAACAATGTTCAAGATGAAGGAGTACCAATCACTACTCAGGGATCATAAATGATCTTTTTCAGAAACCCTCACGGGGACCGATCCAAGACCATAAAATTCATCGAAGAGCTCCTGACTTCTTCCTAATAGAAAGCCATTCCAAGCTCCCGGATCGAAGGACCTCTTGAGTCATCACACATACCATAAATAATATCCGGAAAGGTCCCCTCTCGCGGTGAAAAGACTACATTCCTGAAATGAAAGATACATGCATCCCCCTTTCCCATCAACCGTTTTTCATAATATGGAATCGTGTTGATAATCCTACTTTATCCAGCATTGTTTTCTCATACACCATCCTTCGCGCGCAATGGACGGCACTCGATCATTGTTCACAGGGGGAAACCTCACGGAGAAAACTTCACAGGGGCCACGTTCAGAGGATAAAGAAGGACGTTATGAGGCAGAGAATGAAGCTAAATAGCGGCTTATAAAGGAACCCTTCCCCTGTTGTTCCGTATGTTTGACCAATCGGATATTGGTCACATATCAGAAAACCCTTGTATAACCGGTTCCTTCGGACTGCGGTTATACGGGTATTGTCATTGGGAACAGATCTAAAAATTGCCGGAGTTTTACCCAATGACAATATGTTGATACATTTTCTTATGTGTGAAAAATTACATTTTTCAAACACACTCATAAAACTCCCTGAGTTTTATGAATGTTTAGGCTTTTGACCAATTCAGCCAAACCCCCAACATTCCCCTCACTCCGTTTTATATTTCGACCTACTTCGTCCCACTTTCGACCTATAAGACAATCCGCAGATTAAAATAACATTCATTTTTTATATCAAATATATTATTCACATAAATAGGGGAATTGCACAATATCGGTGATAAGATTGGAACTGACGGACACCTACGTCAAATACCTAAAAGGTACAAAGATAAACTCTGTCGACAAAGACATAAAGGACCTGATCAAAGGGTACACGATAACATCAAAACTTGGCACAGGCGGAATCGCTGATGTTTACAGAGCAAAAGACGAATGGGAAGAGGAATTCGAGATAAAGGTCCCCAAGTTCACATCGGACCAGACAGTGAAAAAATGTAAGATAGAGTGAACAAATAAATATAGGGGACATTACTATAGTAATACGCAGGACATCCTTGGGTGATATAATGGATGCTATGACCATAAAGATCACACCGAAACTGATCCATGAGATAGATCATCTTATAGAGGAAGGCTGGTATACAAGCAGGTCGGAGGCGGTAAGAGACGCTGTCCGCGAACTGGTGGAGAGGAAAAGATATCTTAAGACAAAAGAAGCAATCAGATCCGATATCGAGTGGGGCCTCTACGGTGAATGATAAGGTCTTCTCTGATACCGGCCCCCTGATTCACCTATCGGAGATCGAAGCGGTAGAGGCCCTAGACATATTCGATATCATTAACGTTCCTACACCCGTTGTCAGAGAACTTAGAAAACGCGATCTCCCTGGTTCTAATATAATGATCCAGGAGAAGTTCATGGGCATTTCTACCACTGATGAGGACCGCATACTTTCCCAAACTCTTACACGGGAGCATTCCATGAGCTTAAATGATTCCCTGATACTGGCTTCTGCAGTTAATGGTAAAACAGAACTGATCCTGACTGACGATCTGGAGATAAGAGAGATATCAATGGGATATAACATAAAACCTGTCGGTACGATAGGTATCCTGCTAAGAGCTTTCCGAGAGGGTATCATTTCATTAGAAGAATTGCTTACGAAGGTCCAAAGCATCCAGGATGTATCCTCTTTGTTCATTACTGAAGATCTCGTTGACGAAGTCATTGGGTCAGCAAAAGGATTCGATAAAAAATGAATAAAAGACAATTACGATGATCCTTATCTGCCGATCCGGTTTCTCTTTTTCCACCAGACATCTTATAAAAAGCCCCGGGGCCCCCTCACTACGTTCTGCTTTTTGACTTCTCCTTACCTGCCAGTAACATCCAGGAACCCGATCCGATAAGTTCCGTGATTCGATCCACAGGTCGAATTCAGGAACAAAAGATTCAGGATTCAAAACGTCCCGTATTTTGACCTACTCTGTTCCATTATTCGACCTGAGGAATCCGTTCCACATTTTGGCTTTTGATGTTCCGAGATTCGACATATACTGTTTCGGATCAGGACCAATAAAAAGAAAACAGAAATATTCGATCATTATCGATAATAAACAATATAAGAGGAGATCAGATCAACTCTTTGTTGAAGAGGTGATCATCATAGAACTAAGAGGGGCAAAAACGGCTGCAGGAAAGATACGTGAATTGACCGGAACCTATTATGCCTGTACAAAGGATAACGCGGATGTTGAACTCAGGATAGAAAGGGAAAAGGGCCCTTCCCTCTTTGATCCTTAATGAAGACCTGTCAGCATGGTGATCATACCTGCGATAGCGCGGGATGGATTTATTGGATGAAATTAGCCCTTGCCCTGAATAACAAGACATTTGAAATAAGATACATTATTATACTCTAACGTACATAGTCGTATCCATGGGTACGCAAATAAGTCTTCAGCTGTCGGACAGGTTGTACTCCCGTGTGAACGCCTACGCGGAGAACCACGGATATGACACACTGCAGGATTTCATCAGAGAGCTGATAAGGGAAAGACTGTTCGAGAAGGAGACCGAATCCTACGGAGGGTTATTCACCTCCTTGGCCAGCGAGGAGTCCCTTGCCCGGAATTGGATCTCAAAAGAGGAGGATGAGGCATGGGCGCATTTACAAGAGGGGACATAGTTCTTTTCCCGTTCCCATACACCGATCTCACAAATAGAAAATTACGCCCCTGCCTCGTGTTATCGGAGGAGATGGGCGAAGACATCATTCTGTGTCAGATAACATCAAAGAGGATCGTAAAGGACAGTTATTCGATCGAGATAGGAAAGGATGACACGATCGATGGAAGCCTGCAGATAGACAGCTATGTTCGTGCGAACATGGTGTTCACAGCAAGTAAAAAGCAGATCATAAAGAGGATCTGTTCCATCAAAGGGAACAATTACAATGAGGTCATCAAAATAATATACGATATCATTGCACAATAATATAAAAACAATGATCAAAACTGCAGATAAAGTCTGACTACATGTGAAAGCATGGTCTGATAGTATATATCCCATGCGAAACTGGTCAGATGAATTTCACGCAGAAGACGGTTGATAGCACTGTCATGATACTGTTTTATAAACCACCCCTGTCCAACGCTGTACCATGATTCGACCTGTACACATCCATTCAACTGATAACCACTATCCCTGAATCCGTTCCGTATTTCGACCTACTTTGTTCCTTTATCGACCTGAATTCTAAAGAGTGCCGAGCAGGCCGGAGGGGCACGCGGTGGAGACCAGCGCAGGCGAAGAGGGTGGGGACAAAGAAAGACAACGTGACCTGAGAGCGAGAAAAGAAAAGACATTGTGCCCTGTTCGGGCCTTAATCCGGAGATGCCCTGCTGTTTTGTCTCTTTATTATTAGGTCACACTTGAAAGAAGGCCTCTTGGCAACGGGATCGTATGTAAATCATGTGGATTGAAGCGTGGGTACTTCCCCCGGATGACAGGAAGGGAGTAGTATGATAGACAAAGCGGATATTGAGAACATAGGTAATGAGTACGAAAGGGGCCTGAAAATGACAAACTCCGGGTTCAGCGAGAACCGGATCAAGGCGATGACACCCCCTCCTCTGGGATTGCCTCCTACGATCACGGGAAGGCCCCTGAGTTGCGGATTATCTCTCTGTTCCACCGAGGCATCCATATCCACATGGGTGATATACCGTTTCCAGGTTGTTTCCTGTTCCATGTATTTTTACCGGGTAAAAAAAGGACCAACGAATAATAAATGAATGCCGGGGGAGTAGGGCGAAACAGTGAAATTATCTGTTAACGTTTGCATTAATATGAAAGCAATTCCATATTGTTATTAATGTTTTAGGTATCAAACATTAATAGAATCTAATCATTTAGAATATCAAGATAATCACTGAACTCGAATACCCTGTTCCTTTTCTGACCTGTCACCTCTCTGAGAACGCCTATGGATTCCAATCTTGATGCCAGTTTGTTGGCGTTCTGGTACGACAGTCCGGTGAGATCGGATATCTGATTGACCCCCACCACAGGATGGAGAAGTAGATCATCAACGAGCATGGAAGCTTTCGGACCGCTCTTGCCCAGTTCCGTCAATACCCGCTGCTTGGTGTCTCCCGACATCTTCAGGATCTTCCTCGCCCTGGCAGATGCTTCCTCTGCAACCTGTGATATGCCCACGAAGAAGAAACCGAGCCAATCCTCGAAATCGCCATATTCCCTTGCTTTCTGCAACTTCTCGTAATAAACCGATCTCATCTGTCTGAGATAATGTGAGATATAGAGCAAGGGCGATCTCATGTGACCATCCTTGAGCAATGAGAGGCTGATCAGAAGCCTTCCCATCCTTCCATTCCCGTCAATGAAAGGATGTATGGTTTCGAACTGGAAGTGGATGAGAGCCGCCTTGACAAGAGGAGGGATCGGCAACGTTCCCGTCATAAAGGATTCCAGGTCCTTGAGACAATTCATCATCTCTCCTGGCGGAGGTGGGACATGGATGGCATCTCCGATACCACACCCATGTGGGCCTATCCAGTTCTGTATGGTCCTGAAATTTCCAGGATCCATGTCACCACCCCTGGAGTCCGCCATCAGTATCCGATGGAGTTCCCTTATCAGATCAAGATTGAGGTCCCATCCTTCGTTGATAAGGTCGATTCCCCTGTGCAAGGCCTTTACGTAGTTTACTACCTCGTTGACATCCCTTGGCGCATCCGGCCTCAGGGCCTCCGCCTCGAATTCAAGAACATCCATCAATGATGCCTGGGTTCCCTCTATCTGACTTGACCATACCGCTTCCTTCTTGACATACATCATCACAAAGAGATCGGGTTCGGGAAGCAGGTCCGACAGACTGTCCAATCTGCCGAGTGATACATCCGCCTCAGAGAGAAGTGTTGATATCTCACCAATCAATAAGAGATCATCGGGGGGAAGAGGATGTGGGATGAATGAGAGATAGCCATCATCGATCTCCCTGGACTTACCGGCTCTCTCGCTTTTTATTTCCATGTTCATCATTCCGTTAACAAGGACATATGATACCAACTTTATTAATGTATGCCACATAAAACATTAATATGGCAGTATCTGAATCTGTTTCCTTTATAAACCTTGCCACAATATTGGGTATGATAAGATGAGAACCGTCCCTGTACTGACACATTATCTGGAGATGAAGAAGAGACCCGACATTGAAGATATTGCCCCCAACAAGAACCTCAGATTCAGACAGGTGGATGAAATATCAAACATACTCGTGAGCTCATTATTTTGGAATAATGAAGCTTCCCGTTGGTCAAGGAGATAATAAAAAGGTTGGAACAATGGATCTCGATGGATTGAAAGCTGATGTTGTCAAATGGACTGGAGATCATGAAAAGATCGAATATTGGGAGTGCTATGATTGTTTCCATGAGACCTGATGGATAATATTAAAAGTTCTTTCATAAACCTCTCTGTCATGGATCATTTATCTATGAAGAATGAATGATCAATATCAACCTTCGGTGAATTATATGGGTCCGGAAAGAGTGGATGAAAAAGCTCTCGTGGTCTTCCAGGGTAAGACGATTCGGAGGATCTGGTTCGAAAATAAATGGTAATTTTCGGTAGTTGATATAATTGAAGCACTTACAGACAGTGTCAATCCGAGAGACTACTGGTATCGTCTCAAACAAAGAGAGAAAAGATCGAGTGGAATTGAACTGTCGACAATTTGTCGACAGTTGAAATTGCTGGCCGAAGATGGCAAGATGCGTTTGACAGATTGTGCTAAAACAGAATCCATTTTCAGGATAATTCAATCAATTCCTTCCAAAAAAGCGGAACCGTTCAAGAGATGGCTCGCTAAGGTCGGATATGAGAGGATACAGGAGATAGAAGACCCGGAACTGGCACAGAGGAGAATGAAGGAACATTACCTAAGTTCCTTAAGAAATGTACTACAATTGCAAATGCACTCTCAGTAGATCTCCTTTGTTTTAGTTCCGGTAAACTCTCTCCCTCGACCTTTCGTTTATATAGAATTCCTTCAATGTGGTTTCAATGAAAGAACCGGAAAAAGAGAAAGATAGATCATTTATCGTATTCAATGATAGGAAGATACGAAGAATATGGTTCAATGACCAGTGGCATTATTCTGTGACCGATATCCAGGCAATTCTTACAGACAGCAAAGATGAGATGGCATATTGGCCAAAACTGAAGCAGGGGGAACCGCAACTCGTGACACTTTGTCACGGTTTGAGAATGAGCGCAAAGAATTCAATAACCTTTTAAAACGATAAATATTTATATTTTTAATCATATGTTAATAACAGGTAATTAAAATGTCCGTAGTCAGCACCGACGTACCGAAAGAGATGGATGAGCAGCTCAAACTTCTCGTCGCAACCGGACTCTACAAAAGCAAGAGCGAGGCCTTGAGAGATGCGATCCGCAATCTGGCCTATAAATATAGAGATGAGATAAAGAATGTAAGATCTGTCAGAAAGAGACTGGATAAGAAGATGGGAGACAAGAACCTCAGCTCTGTCCTTGAAGATGTTCGGAACGAAGAGTGATAATAATGGTTTTTTTTACATCGACACCTCTGTTCTGGTAAAAAGATACAAGAGCGAAAAGGGAACAGAATTTGCTGACCATCTCATGGAGGTGTTGATCCCTGAAAAACATGTTGTTGCGACCTCTGCCCTTACCATGATAGAACTGGTCAGCGTCCTCAAAAGGGCAGAAAAGGGAAAGATCCTTTCGAAAAAGGATATTTCGATGGCAATGGCCGCTTTTTCAAGGGATTCTGAAAGGCTGACTATACGTCCAATTGGCGAGGGTACAATGGAAAAAGCCCTGGATGTGATAATGGTTCATGGTACCAAAACGCTCGATTCCATCCATCTTGGTTCTTTGCTGGAACTCAGGGATATAATGAGATTGGTCCATGAGGATGTCATACTCATATCCGATGATGTAGAGATGTGCGAGGCTGCCAGAAAGGAGAAGTTCCTGGTCATCACATCAAACGATCTAGATATGTTGAAAGAATTATCTTAAGAAAAAAGGCCTCATCAATATGACAGAGAGGAAGGTAAAAGAGAATAGTAAATGATCTCATAATACACTTTACTAGGTATCAATTAACGTCACATTCTAGGAAATCCCTTTTAAAATCAGGTCTCGACATGCACCACCCATTCCGAGATCCATCAACCACAGAAAACACCCATCCTTCGCCTGCAGAGAACGTCACTTGATAATATGCCCAGATATCTCTTTTCAGGGGCCCACATTGTCGAATAGATATGTCTCAAGCTCTCCGCAGAGGACGGCACTTGATATTTAAGCGGACCGCAAAGGACGTCGCTTTTACTATATTCCTATCCCGAGCAATGTCACATGACCATGTAACGAGATAAATTGTTCTCAAACTTCATTCGGGATCCAAAGTGACGGATTTCATAATCCCATCACCCATTTTTCATAACTCCATCCCCCTCTCTTTCTCCTCCTCACACCTTCATTAACATTTTCCCAACTTGATCATCACAAGATTTTCCCCCCACGTGGCCCACCGCCTGACCTATAGCAATCCATTTTGTCCCTTCGGGGAGCCTGTTCGGAACCGGATGAGAAAGGAGAACAAATGAAAAAGATAGAGGAGTTGAAAAAAGAGAACTACAGGATCACGCTTCTCTATGCCGCAAAGGACAAGGACCGAAACAATACGGTGGTCCTGACGGATCATATCGAAGGATGACTGGAAGATAACCGATGTGAGCCCTTCTTCAGGTACCAAAGTATAAGTCATCCCAATTCCAGCTTATTCCATGAACCTTCAGGGAAAGAAGGCTCTCGTCAGCGGAGGGAGCAAGGGTATAGGAAAAGCGATAGCGAGGTCCCTCCTCGAGGCCAGTGCCGAGGTCCTGATATTTTCAAGACATGAAGAGGACCTTGAAAAGGTGAGGGAGGAACTGGGACCGGACCGCCTCCACATAGTTGAGGTCGACCAGTCGGAGGACCTCTCTCCCGTGGAAAAGAAGGTCAAGGACCTCTGGGGGCACCTGGACATACTCGTCAACAACACATCCGTGAGCGCAGGTAGCGTGAAACATGCGGACATAAGGAAGGGTGTGGATGTAAACGTCACCGGTTACATCAAGCTCACACAGCTGATGCTCCCCTATATGAAGGGAGGGCACATCATCAACATCGGTTCC
>JAWOCK010000030.1:0-15759 GCA_046483845.1 Thermoplasmatota archaeon
TGGTGGCACCAGGAACCTACATACTATCCACCAGGTCCTCCATCGGTTCCAGCGGCGGTTGGGGCGGATACGATTCCTACTATCATTACAACGGGGGGACATCCATGTCCACCCCCATAACCGCCGGGACGGCAACCTTGGTAAGACAGTTCTACAACGACACTATAGGTCTGGACCATCCGCTCAATTCACTCATCAAGGCCACCCTGATAAACGGTGCCGTTGACCTGACCCCTGGCCAGTACGGTACAGGAACGGTCCAGGAGGTAAATTCCAGACCGGACATTGATCAGGGTTGGGGCAGGGTGAACCTTCAAGGGTCCATCTATCCCTCCACCGGGAACTTCGATTTCGAGAACAATGTGGATGGTTTGAGGACGGGTGAGAACTTCACAAAGGTCTTCAGGGTTAACTCCCCCGAAGAACTCAGGGTGACCCTTGCATGGAGCGATCATCCCGGTTCCTACTTCTCCGGTAAATACCTTGTGAACGATCTTGATCTTATACTAACAGCTCCGAACGGAACCGTGTACAGAGGCAACGACCTGATCCACCCGTTCGATGACACCACCGACGATATCAACCCGGTTGAGAGTGTGACCGTCCCCTCACCTGCCGTGGGATGGTGGAAGATAGAGGTGAACGGGAGCAACATCCCGAAGGGACCTCAGCACTTTGCCGTTGTCCTTTCCGGCAACACAACGAACATGATAGCGAACTCATTGCTTTTCGACAAGAATTACTACTCCACCGACAATGCGGAGGTCACACTTCGACTGACCGTCTCCAGCCTCATTGGAAAAGGTACGATACGTGTCAATCTCACCTCGACATCCTGTCCCATTGGCAGGACGGTCACGCTCTTCGAGGAGGGAGAGTATGGCTCCTTTACGGGCTCAATCAGGACCTGGAACGGATCAACGGATGATCCGGCAAGGATATTTGTTTCCCCCGATGACTCTCTCTATGCCTGGTTCGTCCATGACGGGACAGGGATCCTCTACGATGCTTCGGCCTCCGTGAAGAGGCCCCAACGGGTGGACCTGTTCAGGCTGCCGGAGAACCATATCATCTATTCTGAGGGCGACATCCTTTTGCTCAAGGGGAACGGGACAGTCGGAGCCCACGCACAGTGGTCCATTCCGGGCTCCTCGCTCGGCTGGTCGGAACTCTTCGATGATGGTGACCCCCTTAATGGCGATGACATGGCGGATGATGGTCTTTACAGCAGCCGAATGCTGATACCTGAGGACACACACGCAGCGGGGACCATCGTGGTCAGGGTCTTCGACCCCTATCTGGGCATCCTGGATCGTCCCCAGTTCCCCCTAGAGATAAACACCTCCATGCCCCGGGCCCCGAGGGAACTCGAGGTTGAGACGCTCCCACGGGGAAATTCACTGGAGCTCAGTTGGAAGAGGTCTTCGGAACCGGATATGGAGTACCACTCGGTCTTTATCAACGCCACTCCTTTGAACCTCAGTTACGATGAGGAGAACTGGGTCCACCTCTTCGATACCATCGGAAGAGAGAACCGTACAGAGGTAGACGGTCTTGCGGACGAGGTCGAATATTATTTCAGGGTGGCCACAGTGAACACCAGCGGGGTTTTATCATCACTTTCACCCTGGGCGATCGGAGTGCCCTTCGACAGCAAGGCTCCGAGTGTGGATCTCGACCTTGACCCGTTCGTGATCGCAGGTGAGGTGGATCTGACCTTCCATGCGGATGATGATCTGGAGCTGTTAGAGGTCCAGTATTACAACGACACCAATGGGGACGGGATAGATAACGACGGGAACCAATGGGAGTCTGCCGGGAACTCCACTACGAATGTGTTGGTGTGGGACACGAGGGAGGAGCAGGGAGGACCCGGGAACCTGGAAAATATGGTGCTCAGGGCGCGCGGGACCGATGAGATGGCAAACGTGGGCAAATGGAGTGCCTTCGCCGGCTTCTCCGTTGATAATATCGGACCCCGGGAATTGAGGCTGGATGCCCTGCCCCTGAGGATAGGAAATGTTCAAAGCCACAGCAGTCTCCTCGGATACACGGAACCCCTCTCCACGGTGAGTTACTATCTTAACGGCGATCTTCTCAACACAACATCAGCCGGCTCCAACGGGATATTCGGTATCGATCTTGATCTCGATGAGGGTTACAATCTCCTGGAACTGGTGGCCCATGACAGGCATGGAGCCGGTCCGGTAAGTGTGAACTACGAGTTCACCCTGGATACCATGGAACCCTATCCCGATATCGATGACCTCCCGGGAACGCTTGAGCTCTCCCATGAAGGTTTTACCTTTTATTCCAACTCATCGGACAGGGGTGTCGATCCGGAGTTCAGGAAGATAATAGAGACGGTATGGGAGATCCGCCTCCCCACCGGCGAGGTAAAGAGGGGTGAAGGCGACAGCTACCACCTGGATATGAGGCATATCGGGAACCATACGCTCACCCTCACGGTCGAGGACATGGCCGGCAATACCAACTCGACCATCGGATCCTTCATTATCGAGGATACACAGCCACCGGTCCCCTCGGTGTTCGGCTCTTTTGAGGTGTGTGAGGATACATCCGTTCGGTTTTCTTCCTACGGAACCCGGGACAACGACCCCCTGCTCATCCTGAGCAGGGATACCCTCTACAACTGGACATTTACCGGTAAGGAGGGGTGGAACCACACATCCGAGAGGAACGAGACAACTGTGATCTTTCCGGAACCCGGCAGCTACACTGGCATATTGAAGGTTACCGACAGGTCAGGGAACCAGGGCACCACCACCTTCGATATCGAGGTGCTGGACATTACGCCTCCCACCGGGACCATCTCTGCTAGGAAATGGGCGTATCTCGACGAATTCGTCTATTTCAATGCAACTTTCAAGGACAATTACATGGAGGTTTTTTCCAACTCCACCTATACCTGGTCCGTCTGGTTCCTGGACGATCACGGGAAGAGGTTCTATCTGGGGGAGGAGAACGGGAGCTCCCTTGGGATGGACTTTGAGGATACGGGAAATTACACACTTGTGTTGAACGTGACCGATCCGGGGGGCAATACTGCCATGGAGGAGCACACAATATGGATCAAGGACAGACCCATGGTGATCGAGGAAGAGGGCTTCACCCCGGAGGAGAGGTCCTATACCTTCATGATCATAATAGGTGTGGTCCTGATCATCTTACTGGTGGGGGCTCTGATCTTCATAGGATATCTGACCAAAGAAAAGATACACGATGTGGACTGGGCAGATGATGAATTGGAGGAACTTGACGAATTGGACGAGGACCTCGAGGACGAGGTGTGGGAATGGGATTGAAATAGCCGTATGATACCTCCCTCTAGAATAGCGTCTCCTTCGACGAGAATCTTATTCTATCGGTCGTGTATTGACCACCATGGCAGTCCATGATGATATCCTTCAGCTGGTAGGGAACACTCCGATGTTGAGACTGAACAGGACAGCTCCCCGGTACAGGATATATGTCAAATGCGAGTTCATGAATCCCTTTTCTCTCAAGGACAGGGCGGTGCTCCAGATAATCAAGGATGCCGAAGGGGACGGAAAGCTTTGTCCGGGACAGAAACTTATCGAATGCACCTCCGGGAACACAGGGATGGCCGTTGCAATGGTGGGGGCGCTCAAAGGATATCGGGTTGTGCTGGTGATGTGCGAGATACAGTCCGCCGAGAGAAGAAAAGTACTCAGGGCCCTGGGTGCCGATCTGGTACTGACCCCCAGGGACAAAGGTACTGCAGGTGCAAGGGAAAAGATGAAGGAGATGATAGAAGAGGACCCCGACCTGTTCTATATCGGTCAGCACGTGAACCAATCCAATCCCAAAGCACATTATCTGACCACGGGTCCTGAGATATGGAGCGACACCAAGGGAGATGTCGATATCCTTGTCGCTGCATTGGGAACCGGAGGGACCATCTGCGGGGCCGGTGGATATCTGAAGGAGATGAGACAGGATATAAGGACAGTGGCAGTTGAGCCCAAGGAGTCCCCTTATATCTCGAAGGGTATCTTCAGACCCCACAGGATGATGGGCACAGCACCGGGTTTCCTTCCGGATACGGTGGATAGGGACCTCATAGACGAGATAAGGCTCGTTTCGGAGGAAGAGGCCTTCTCCATGTGCAGGAGACTCGCAAGGGAAGAGGGCATACTTGTCGGCATCTCCTCCGGAGCGGTGGTCCATGCATGTATGGAGATCGCAGGGGAGGACCCGGACAGGGCAATAGCAGCGGTTCTGGCAGATACCGGCCAGAGATATCTCAGCGTGGAAGGCCTCTTCGATGTCTGAACATCTCTTATAAGGAACGATGTCCCCATCCGTCCGTTCGGAAAAAATTGCTCCGATAACGTAGGATGCCGGGACAGGACCAATATATGATGTCCCGGATTCACCCGTCATGGTCAAAGGGGCAGATGAACTGAAAGGGAAGCTTGGATCGATCGATGGAAGAGGATACAAGGCCTACAAGGGCATAAAGGGATCATACATCTCGGAGGATCTAATTCTTCATATCGACCATGTGCAGGGGGACCCATTCGCCGCTCCCAGCTCTTTGAGGGCCTCTGTAGGGCTTATGGATGCAGGGTTTCCGGAGCATTCCTATCACCCATTGTCAAGGGAGATCGCCCTGAGGGACCTCATAACAAGAAGGTTCCACGGGGAGGCAGCAAAGAAGTCACGACCTGACAAAGGTTCGGGAAAGAGCGGTATGATAACCATAGACAGACCTGGTCAGGAGATACTGGAGAGGACCTCCGTTGTCATTGAAGGTGAGATGTTAGAAGCAAGGTTCTATGCAGGTCTTCCGGCCTTTGGAAGGAGGATAGCCGGGTTCAAGGCCATGGACATGTTCTTCGAAGAGCTCCCATCCATTGTAAGGGGATCCATGTTCTTCGAAGCATATGAGGAAGAAGAGGTCATGGACCATGTGAGAACAAAGGAGGATTCGTCATACCTAAGGGAAAAACTCCGGGAGATGGGGCTGGTCTCCTTCATTGGTGACGGCTCTCTACTTCCGAGAAGGAGCGGAATAGACGACAGACCGATGGAAAGAGGCGCAGTCCCTTTCAGGTCACCGGAGAGTATGAGGGTCTCCGTGGACCTGCCTAACAGGGGAGAGGTGACCGGGATGGGTGTCGAAGAAGGGGTCACGCTGGTAGTGGGCGGCGGCTATCACGGGAAATCCACCGTGTTGAGGGCTGTGGAGCTTGGAATATACGACCATGTTCCCGGTGACGGCAGGGAACTCGTGGTCACGGACCCGAATGCTGTGAAGATAAGGGCCGAGGACGGCAGGAAGGTGACCGGGACCGACATCTCTTCTTTCATAAACGACCTCCCATTTGGAAGTGATACCGATAACTTCTCCACAGAGAACACAAGCGGTTCCACGTCCCAGGCGGCAAATATCGTGGAGGCCCTGGAGGTCAAGGCATCACTGCTCCTGATAGACGAGGATACCTCGGCGACCAACTTCATGATACGGGACCACAGGATGCAGGAGCTCGTGAGCAGAGAAAATGAGCCGATAACCCCCTTCATAGACAAGGTCAGACCGCTTTACCATGAGCATGGCGTCTCCTCTATTATCGTCGTGGGCGGGTCAGGGGACTACTTCGATGTGGCTTCCAGGGTGATAATGATGGAGAACTACCTCCCAAAGGATGTTACCGTGGAAGCAAAAGAGATAGCAAAGAAGTTCCCTACCAAGAGAGAGAACGAGGGGGGCAGCTCTTTCGGAAAGCTGGATCGAAGGGTACCCGTCAGGGAGAGCTTCGATACGAGGAAGGGTAGGAGAGCGGTGAGCATAAAGACCAAGGGACTCCACTCCATACTCTTCGGAAGGACGCATATTGACCTGACGGGTCTGGAGCAGCTGATGGACATGTCCCAGACCAGGGCCATTGCCGACGGCATCCGTCTCGCGAAGGAACATATGGACGGAAAAAGGTCCCTGGACGAGGTGCTTGATATTGTAATGGAGCTGATCCAAGAAAATGGCCTCGATGTGCTCAGCGGAAGTCCGAACGGTTCATATGCAATGTTCAGGAAGATGGACATCGCAGCCGGTATTAACAGGATGAGGACCCTGGAGATCTCTTGAACAAAAGTTATAAATGGACCCTCTCCCAGGTATTAAGTGGAAAGAAAGTGGGCCATGCCCGGAAGAAAGCCTGTGAGGCTTCATTGGGGCGTGAACACCCTTCTCTAAAGGAGCGGTGATCAGGTTCTTCCATTCAGGGTCCGTTCGGAGTGTAAGGATATGTTCAAGAACAGGAAGGACGCAGGCATCAAACTGGCTGGCAAATTGAAGGAGATGAACGTGGTACCGGACATCGTGATAGCCATACCCAAGGGAGGTCTGGAGGTGGGTTACGAGATCGCCCAGTCCATGGGTTGCAAGTTATCGGTAGTGATCTCCAGGAAGTTTCCATTTCCCAATCAACCAGAATCCGGTTTTGGTGCCATTGCCGAGGACGGCTCTTCCTATGTGGTGCCGGGTTTCGCGGACAGGATATCCAATTCCGTTCTGGATGATGTGACCAAGAAACAAATGGAGGAGATAAAGAGGAGAAGGTCGATATTCAGGGCCGGAAAACCTTTCCCTGATATAAAGGGAAAGAGAGTGGTCCTGGTGGACGACGGTATAGCCATGGGGTCCACAATGATGGCTTCAATATCGTGTTGCAAGAACGCAGGGCCTGCCCAGCTGATAGTTGCGTCCCCTGTGTCGAGCCGCACAGTGGCATCAAAATTGAACGATATGGCGGATGGGGTGCTCGTTCTGGAGAGTCCCGACAATTTCCGTGCCGTGGCCCAGGTCTACGAGGATTGGTACGATGTCTCGGACCTGGAAGCACTTGAGCTTCTGAAGACAGCCAAAGAAAAAGGCATCTATCTCTGACCTCCTCTCAGCGTCTCTTTCCTCTTCGGATCTGCTTTTCCAATGCCTGGGCAGCATTTCTGATGGCCTGCATGTATCCCCACCCTTCATCGGTTGCCACGTATCTCACTCCCGGTGCCGTGAGCCTCAGTTCACAGAGCGTCAATCTCTTTCCCCTCTTGGTCTCCCTGTGAAGTTTCAGAAATACCAGAAGATCGGTCCTTCCCAGGTAATCCTCGTGCATCCCGAGATGGTCCATCAGTTCTTCCCTGCTTTCTTCTCTGTTCAGATCAGGAATACGATCGAGGTCCCCCGTGAACCGTATGCTGAAGTTTCCGGGTCTGTAGAACTCCGCTATGGGTTTTATCAGGTCCTTCCTGGTGATAATTCCCATTTCACCCTCGGTACCGAGCAGGACCATTCCTCTGAAGTTCATCTCCTTGATCCTGGCAACAACATCCCTGACCCTGGAATCGGGTGTCATTGTGGTGACGTTCTCGGACATGAGGCCCTTTACGGGCATCTTGAGATAATCCTTCTTCTCGGCCACCTTGTCGCCGTACTTGTTCTGATCTCCCTTCGTTCCGGCTCCCCTCGGTCGATGTTCGGGGTGGTATATGTTCTCTATCAGATCGTCCATGGTGATTATCCCGACTAGCTTATTGTTCTCCATCACGGGCAGTCTGCTGATCCGGTGTTCCTTCATCAGAGATTCAGCTTTGGATACTTTCTCCATGGGCCCGATGGTATGCACCGGAGAGGTCATATGATCCCTTATGATCTCTTTTCCAAATGTACCGTCGGCTGCCTTTGCTATCATATTTCCCCCGTGGATCACACCCATTATCTTCTTGTTGTTCAGCACAGGTACAAGGAAAACGTCGTTCTCCAGCATCAGGCGGGCGACCTCTCCGACCTCCCATTCACTATCCACCACCGGAGGGTGGGTCATGAACCTTCTCAACTTTGCATTGGGGGACAGTTTCGTTCTCAGGAGGTCCTTCTTCGTAACCGCTCCGGCAAATAATCCCTCCCGCTTCAAGAGGATCATGTCCCATTCCTTCATCATGGGGAATGCCTTCGATACCGGTGAGTTCTCTTCCAGCCATGGGTATTCCTGTTCGATGAGATCGTCTTCTGCCATTTTTCTACACCTACTGATAATTGTTCTCTCTGTCCCTAAATAGTTTTTCATATCTTCAAAGGTCGAAATACCTTTTCATCCTTTCAGGAATTGAAGATGACCGGGTCTCAAAAAAGAATCCTGGTTCGTGACCCCATTGATATCCAGGACCATAGAGTTGGCATCCCGGTCACGTCGGTCCCAACGTCCCGGCAAAGACCTGCCACGCCAGCAGTGATTTTGCAACCAGGCTGAGGACGATGTATACGTTTTCTCCGAAGAGGTAGTCCTTCCATTTCCAGACCTTCTTGTACTGCAGGACCATGTTTATGGCGAAACAGTTGAAGAACACCGCGATGGAGACATAGATATAATAGACGAACGTGGGAGGCCCTCCATCCCCTCCTCCGGCTCCGAAAAGATAAATGCCGATAGCTATCCAGGGTATAACCCCGGCAATGCATCCGTATACGAACGGTCTCCAGTCAACTTTATCTCTACCCTGGTTATGCACCTCCATCCGGAGTCCGAACAGTATCATCATCATGTTCATGAAGAATATGAGGATCAGGGTCCCGAGGTCATAGATCCCCGTAAGCATGGCTATGGCCACTATCATCACTGAGGCACTGATGGAATATTCGTACCAGCGGTACCTGTTCATGCCCCTTTTCAGGTCCTTTACGTACCGCTTGTAGAGGCCGGTACCTATCAGCAAATGGGCGATGGATGATATGAAAAGGAACGCTGCGATCAGGGTTCCCAGTGGGATCTCGAACATCTCCGTTGATGCGGGGAACAAACTCTTTTCTACCGGATCATAGTCCAGAAAACCCCTTGTTACCGGAACCATGGAATCGTTGCTGAGTATCAACATCAGGATCCCCTGAAGGAAATGGAGACCTGCCATTATCAGATTGAATATCCTCAGCTTCTTGAATTTGTCCATATCTCGGTTTTCCATGTCATCCCCGGAAGTGTTATAGCCGTCATTGTTAAAATAGTTACAGTTGGTGGCAGATACCGAGCTGAAGACCACATCTTTCTGTATGATGAAAAAACCTTATATCGTATCAGATCAAGGTTCTGTAAAGAGGCGGCAAGATGGAAAGAATAATGAACGAGGTTGACAGGGTGAAGAACCTCATAAGCGAAGAGCAAAAGGACCTTGATGGCGAACCCGGAGAGCATGATGAGAACGCCCGGATGGCATTGAAGAGGATAGAGGGATCCCTCCTGTTCATGATCGAAAGGGTTAGGGAGGGCTCCACGGAACTCTCGGAGGATGAAAGGAAAAAAGCACTTGAGATGGTGCAGAAGTTGGATGACCTCCGTCAGAACATCGAGAACCGCAGGTACGATATAAGGGAGAACGGTCTGAGAACAGATGGAAAGGATATACTGACCAAGCTCAAATATGATTACCAGAAGATAGTGGATGACCTATCCAAGCAATAATGGATCGATTCTGCATCAACCGTACATCCTCAGGTTGTCCGAGGAGGTCTCCTGCGGCGTCTTCGGAGATATCTGCTTCATTGCTTTCTTCACCTGCTCCTCTATCTTCTCCGCATCCTCTATAAGGGGCTGCGGATCGATCCTGACATCCGTGAAAAGTTCGTTAAGGACACGGATGGTGGCAGCCGCGGAACGACTGTCAGGGAACTGGTTGTAAGCTTCGGTGAGAAAGCAAAGGACCGGCATCCTCTTCCCTTTGCCGTGGTATAGAAGGGAACCGGAAAGGCCGCTGATCATTCCGTCCTCCATGTGCTGGACCGGTAGCCTCTCGATCATATCGTCCATCTTGGATAAACTTCCCACGGAATATACCTTGATATTATCATCTCCGTCGAACTCTCGATCTGTGTTTATGCCTTCCAGGGTTATGATCTCCTCAACACCTTTCTCTTTGCACCAGTCGATCACCTTCTTTGCGAAGGGGGAGAACTGACCCCTTTGAAGAGGCATCTCGCTCATTACTACCGCGACCTTTTCCTTCTTTTCTCCTTCAGGGTCCTTTATGAACCCTCCATATATCCTTACGGGTTGTATAGGTTGACCTTCATGAATGATCACAACAGGCGGGAACTCATCGGATGTGAACTCACCGATAAGCTCCAGGTCCATTTTTCTGACCAGATAGTTGGAGACTATTGTACCTATCATACCGACCGTCGGGAAACTGACCAGTGCCGTTGCCTCGCTGAGGTCCATATCCTTTATTTCGTTCTCTTCAATATTCATCGGGGGTCCTCCCAAGTTCCTTGGTTGGAGGGTATAAAAAGGTTTGGCAATGTCTGGAACTCAATGATTAAATAGCAGCAGACCAAGGTTGAGAACAGCACAACCCGCATCTCGTGAATAGGATCATGGAAAAACTTCACGGACCCGGGAGGTATTCTTCATGATAAGGATGGGCACGTCCGGATGGTATTATGATGAATGGTCGGGGGAATTCTACCCCGGGGACCTTAAGAAAAAGAGATGGCTGGAATTCTATGCGGAGCATTTCGATACCGTGGAAGTGAACGCAAGCTTCTACAGGCTTCCCTCCGAGAAGATGCTGAAAAGCTGGAAGAAGAGATCGCCGGAGGACTTTCTCTTCGTGCTCAAAGGGAGCCGGATGATCACCCACAAAAAAAGGTTGAAGGATGCGGGCGATCATCTTTCAAGGTTCTACAATAGGATATCCCTGCTCAAGGATAAAACAGCTGCTGTACTCTGGCAGATACCGGGAAATATCGAGAGGGACGACCGCTTACTTGAGGATTTCCTGAAGGAACTTGACCAGGAATATGATAACGTGCTGGAGTTCAGGGATGAGAGCTGGTTGGATGAGGAGGTATATGATGTTCTGGAGCAATATGACACTTCGTTCTGCATTGTTGACTGCCCCGATCTACCGTCGGTGATGAGGGTCACGTCCGAACCGGCATACATCAGGTTCCACGGAAAGGAGAACTGGTACAGTCATGATTACTCTGCCCGGGAACTGGGAGGCTGGGCAACCAAGATATCAGAGCTTGAGGCCGAAAACACGTTCTGTTTCTTCAACAACGATCAGGGCGGTTATGCACCCAAGAACTGTCTGGAACTGAAACGCATGCTTTCTGGATGACCGGGTGCAGGTTTCCTTTTCACAGGACAGGATTAAATAGGAAGCTCTGTATCCATGCTACGTCCGGCACGGAGATCAGGCTCAAAACAAATTCATAAAACCTTACTTCTCAGCGCCGGACATCTCTTTTTCATTCAGCACCGCACTCATTTTTACCATGTGGGTCATTATCAGTTGGAATAAAATCTTGGGTGAATGGTCCGGTTCTCTCCCTTTTCAATAGATAAGTAGTTATACTTCTTCGGACTGGGATGAGTATCGCCTTTCAAAAGGCGTAAGGAAAAATATAGTATGTACGACGATAGACGTGGGGGGAACTTCAACAGAGGCCCCCGTGAGATGCACGACGCAGTTTGCTCGGAATGCAACCAGAAGACACAGGTACCTTTCAAACCCACAGAGGGGAGACCGGTCTACTGCAGAGAATGCTTCCAGAAAAAGAGATCGAAATATTGAAGGCTTTTATTCTATAGGAATACCAGTTAAGATACTTTTCTCAATCTTTCATGGGCCCTCATTGGGTAGATTCAAAGGGGGTCCTTCACATTTTTTTTCGATAGATACCCTGTGTATCTATCGAGTTTCTTTTCCAGTTCTTTTCCATCTTTACAGTGGATGCCGTACATTCCCAGTGTTCTGGCCTTTTCGACATGCTTTTCGATATCATCTACAAAGATGCATTCATCGGCTTTTAGTCCCAACTTGTCAAGACAATCCAGGAATATCCTATCATCAGGTTTTTTAACCCCCACCTGATAAGAGAGGGTTACCGCATCGAACAAAGGATATACCTCCACTTTGCCGATGCCAAAGGCATGGTCCCATTCATTGGTATTCGAAAGAAGGGCGAGTTTGCAGCTCTCCTTTGATCTCTTGATCAGCTCGATTACCTCTGGTATCGGTGTGAATATATCCGTGAAGGCATGCCTGAAGGTTTCAATGTCCATGGAGAGGTCGAGCATCCCCTTCACTTTTCCGAAGAACTCCTTCGATGTTATCTTCCCTGTTTCATAATCTTCGACCACAGGGCTTTCCAGATAGAGCAGCCTGGATATCTCCTCTCCGGAGTATTTGCACCGCTTTGCCAACCTATCAATGAAGATGTTGTTATCGAAGGAGCAGATGACGTTCCCGAAATCGAATATGATCCCCTTGATCATATGAACCACAAAAAGAACAGGTTCTAATAATGTATCGGGGGTCTATTTGAACACGGGAATATCCAGGGGCTCCCATTCTATGTGATCAAAGTATCTTTTCCGCATCTCTTCTGAGTGGTTGTAACGAAACCCGTATAGGCCGCCTGAGTTCACATCGATGTATGTGTCACCTGCCATGTACGAGACTGCCTCTTCCATCTGGTCGAAGCGGAAGGGGATCCCCTTATCGATCATACCCTTTGCCATCTTAACTGCCGTTTCCATGTAGAACTTGTTCGTATAACTCAAAATGAACTCTTTGGAACATACTCCCGGAGGGTAGAGATGGATCCCATGTTCGGACCAGCTGAAGACGATCTCAAAGGGATGGCCTCCTCTCGATCTGGTGTTGATCCATTCCGCGAACTGTTCCTTGCTTTCAGGGTCCTCGATATCGAGCATCCCTTCATCCCTGCCGTCCGCCCATCTCTTGTATCTTTCAAGTGGATCCGATCCCGACGCACTTTCTCCGAAAGCGGCTTCATAACAGACCGAGGCCGTGAATAGATAATCGAACAGCGAGATCCCATCCCTGCAGGATATCCTTGACTCTCTGTCATGGTACAAGCTCAGCAGTTCGTTCTTTTCTTCCCCTGGCAGCAATTCAGGGAATATGTGTCTTCCCATTATCCTGCCTTTCCTCAGTTCATAAGGCACACATCCGCGGAACCCGCCCATGCCGTTTTGTTTGATAAGGATCATCATTTGCTTTATCTCGGATAGCATGGTCTCCAGTTCCTCGTTGATGGGCATGTTTCCCGACTCGAACTCGAAATAGCTCAAGCCATGGGGGAACAGACCGAACATCTGCTTGTAGGATCTTACGGATGCCGGTATGAGCACGAGTTTCCCATTTTTTCTTGTGGGGAAGTACAGACCATTCCAAAGTATATCTTCCTCTCCCTGTTCCCTGGGCATCAGGAGATCGGTCACCCCTTTGATGAGAGAGTGAAGGCGATCGTTCCGAACGCTCTTGATCAGACCAGCATGGTTGAATAGAGATTTGGCATCTTCGTAGTTGAAGTATGGTTTGAAACGATATCTTTTCCGGATCTCCTTCAGGTGGCAGGTCATGGAACAAGATACCGGAAGTGATAATTATTCTTTGGTCGGTAAAAAAAAGCATCCACCCCCACGGTTTCTAGGTCCGGATCTTCCTCTCATACCTCTGTTCCCTGGAGGGGACCCCCCATGTTCTCTCTTCCTCTCCTTCCCATACAAGTTCGAAACCTTGGTCCCGGTATATTCCGGCCGCATCCTCCAGTATGTTCTGAGTGGTGAGATATGCTTTCTTATATTCCTTATCCTTGATGAATTCCATGGCTTCCTTGAACATCCTGGTTCCCAGACCTTTCCCTCTGTAGAAAGGGTGCACCAGGAACCATCTCAACTGTGCAGTATTATCTGATCTTTCAACGACCGCAAGACAGCCAACAAGATCTCCGCCCTCTTCGATGATCCAGACCTTCTCCCTTTTGGTGTGCTCCCTTCGGAACTCGTCCAGCGTCCTCTTGACATAATCTCCGAAACCACTATTGTAGCCATGCTCCCTTTCATAAACTTCGATATGGAGGTCAAGTATACTTTCCAGATCTCCAGGTTCCAATTTATATCTGGTCCTGAGACCCTTGAAACCCGCGGGGTCCATGATGGTGATAGGTGGTACTCACTTATCCATTCTTTTCAACTCCTTGGGATACCTGTGGGCAAGGTCTGGGTATTAGGACCTGAACTTACTCCAAGGTTGTTTGAAACCTTCGTCTATCTTTTTCACCCCATTCGATTTTTAATCTGATTTTACATGAGGGTATGATAATATACATACGTAATAGGGATCAGGCATGTACCTTTAAAGTCGCTCTCACTCATCCATCATGAAACCCGCATGGGGTCCCTACCTGCAGATGTTTGCCTCGTTCATCTTATTGGCCTGGCTCTTAAAGATCCGCGCTCATATCATGGAACTCGTAGGTGATGTCGAGGGTGTAGGTGTAGCCGTTATCGGGAACGCCTCTCCAGATGAACGGTCCGGGCCATTGGTCCTCTCCACCTTTGATAGTGACCGGGAGGGTCAATGTCCAGTCCATACCGAGATAGTTCTCCTCGTCCCATTCCACCACCAACTGCTGGTCCACGGGAGTGTTTCCTCCATTGACCGATTCGGAGATGTTACCATTGCTGAGGACGATCTCTCCCACCTCATCGGGTTGCGTGTCGATATCCCCGTCCTCAACGGTCACGTTGACCGTGAGCTTGATGATGTTGTCGAACTCCAGGGATATATCGACCTCGGATTCAAGTTGAACTGGCTGGGCCTGAGCCAGCCCTTGTTCGTTTCCTGTCAGCTGCATTCCCGTGTTCTTAACCTCGTACTCCGGTTCGCTCTCTCCATCCGAGTCTCCTCCTAGACAACCCGCAAGACCCGATGCAAGAACCATGATCGTAACTGGTATGAGCCACTGGTATCTCATCTTATCACCACCTATAATGGACTACCTCTCTTAAAATGTTCCCCACGGGTAATAAGCCGTTCGGTGGGTCCATGAAATATTTTTCACCTCCTCTGGTCGCAATCATTCCCATTTATGCCGCACATTTTAGCTGCAGGTTTGTTGGCATTCATGGTTTGCTCCCTGTTCTACTTCATGTTCGAGGAAAGAAAGATGATCCATTATTTCATTGATACAGACGAAAAACTGAAAAAGAATAGCATTATTGGAGGTAGAGTGCTCAAGGCAAAGAAGGAAAGAGTGTTGACATTCGCTTTTGGACTGTTCCATGAGATCGATCATCGATCATTCAAGGACCTCTCACATTCAATGGGGATCGAAAAGAGTACACTTGTGAAGATAGTATCATCTCTGAATGTAAAGGGATATGTCGAAAAGAGGTACGAGACGGGCAGAGACTATTTAGTGCTGACGGAAAAAGGGGAGCAGGAGCTCAAGGAGATAAATGAGGAACTGTATCATCTGTTCTTCACTCCCAAAAGACATGGGATCAGGAATTCCATGAAGTTGATGGAGGTGATGGACAGGATCCAGGACCAGTTCATGAGTATATTCCTGTACTCACTTTACCTGAAAAGGAAGGACTTTGATCTTTTGCATGCCTTGCAATCCATCGATATACTGCAGGATGAGACATCTATAATAAATATAGTAGAGAAAAGTTCTTTTATCGATGATATATATGAAAGACCTTCCTTTATGGACGTTTTCCTAGATACGGCGGTGTTAGGTCTTAAGGATGCTAATCATGATGAAAGTAAATACAGAACAAGATATTCTATAAAGTTTGATCTGATTGAAGCAGAAGTATACCTGAAGAACGGACGGTTTAAATTAGCAGAAAAAACCTATGACAAAATAATTAGGTTAAAGAATATTCCTCATGAGATATGGTT
>JAWOCK010000032.1:0-14597 GCA_046483845.1 Thermoplasmatota archaeon
CTCAATTGTTCTTTTCATGATATCCATTGTTCTGCTCCTGATATCGGGGTTGAGGTCCAGGATCGAGAACGGACCGGATAAAGCATTGGGTATGTCGAACGTAGACACCGGCGGTATAGTGTTCATCGGTCCGATACCGATAGTGTTCGGTTCAGGTGAACTCAGGAAGCGCTTCCCCAGATGGTGGCTGCTGCTGCTTGTCGGTATCGTGATATTCCTCTTGATGAACCTCTTCTTCCTTATGTTCTATTTTCTGAGTGACCCGTGAGCTCGATACTTCATATGGCCAGCATTCCATGATAGAGTGAAAAATGGGTGTGGTTTTTAAATATAATGAAAAGGCGAGAGGAAAAATTATTTATTTGGTGTCGGGGTTTTAGAACTCGTTTCAGACTTCCTTTTACTAGGTAGGGGTCCACAGGAGGAAAAACATGAAAAAGATTCCGATCCTTGGGGTTTTGGCAGTTTTGATCATGGTCTCTTTGGTGAATGGTTACGGCCAGGACAAGACCATCGACACTGATACGTTCAGTATCGGCGATGAAGAGAACTATGTGAATGTGACCGCGGACAGGCTCCATTTCGATGAAAACCTTGAGAACAACAGCGCAAACATCTTCATATACAACAACGCGACCTATGACCAGGTTACATTCAATATATCTGCAGGTCCTTCCACGGATGGCACATATCCTTCGGATGTGAGGGTGGACCTGGGAGATAATGGTCGGCTCGAATACAGGTTCGACGGGTACGGCGTTGGGCAGTGGGGCAACCAGACTAATGTGATGAGCGAGGACAAGGTATCAAGGAACTCACAGGAGATCTTTCCCTCGGAAGATGGGAAGTTGATATATCTCAAGCTTCCCAGCGGCGCCAATGTCACGTCCACCGAGATAAACATGACCCATCCGGCGGGAACCGTTGAGATCCTAAAGGATATTCCCTCTTCGACATCTAACTGGGGTCACTCGTATGTAAGAAGATATTATAGAAAATATTACTACGGTAGTATTTACGGTTATGGATACGGCTATTATTATCCGAAGAGCTACAGTGACAGCTCGTATTCAACCTTAGGCTATGATAACCATCCATTCTATATCGATGATGATTATTATTACTGGTATTACGATGAATATGGGTACGGTTGTCCTATCAACAATGTATACCTTCAATGGGATGCTTCCGATCCAACATTACAGGTCCCTGACGGGGCCACCCTTTTCGATTACAAGCTTAGATGGCCCGTTGAAATAAGGACGTATGACGGGGTCGGGGAGAGGACCTACGGTCTCCACAGGCTGACCTCCTCTCAGAAATCTCCGTATTCTTCCCGAACGTATAACTATGTTTCACCCTGGACTTCCTCCAGCAGTTACTATTACAACCGTGCGACAAGCGGTTTCCCGAACTATGTTTCCAACGCCGAGGACACTTATACAATATCATCGGGGAGCAGTAGTGGTTACAGATGGTTTAACGCGGAGTACGACATATTCGACCTCGTTCAGAATTGGAATTCCGGAACACACACCAACTACGGCATACAGATATCCATGGACTCAACAGCATACGACACCACTCCCCATGACGACTACGGCCCCGATTACAGCGACCCTGATTACTACCGGAAATATTACTGTGGAGATTACAGACCGCCTTCCGCGTCATCCTCATATGCACCCTATAAACCAAAGATCCACATCTCATATGCCCTTGATTCAAAGGATGTGAAAGTGGACGTTGGAAATGACGAGATCATAGATGTGGACCATGAGGGTTATTTCAACGGGAGTCATGTATATTCAGGATGGGAGGATGCCATCAACAAATATCTCAGGACCCACTTCCCGGATGAGGTGGATAATTACGGGAACGGATGGACATATGTTCCCATTAGAGTTGCTGCTGGCAAAGGAGGCAATATAATCGTTTCCGACCTCGATGTCAAGTATGACTACGAGGCTGTTGTCAAGTATAATCCTGGATCAGGGACCCTTCTTGATGAGCTGCAGTCCCTTGTCCCCTCAATTGAGAATGGTCATAAGATAATAAACATGAAGGTATCCTCGGACAGCGAAGGATATGTGGATATCAAGGACCTCAAGATAATCGGTGAGAGGCCGAACTACAGGCCCACCACAACCGAGATCCCCGATATAGAAACACATGAGGGAGTTATGGATGACCAGCTGGTCACACTTTCAGACCATTTCTCCGATGTGGACCAGGATCCCACAACACTTGACTACGAGATCATCATGAACGACCAGGAGGATCATGTCGATCTTTTCATCAACAAGGAAGACGGAACCAGGGATGGTGCTGTCTATCTTGGTATCGATACCAGCAAGGACGAGAACTGGTATGGAAAGGTCAACACACAGGTTTCTGTCATGGACGAGTTCGGCAAGGGGGTTGCCTCCAACGTATTTACCATCAATGTATCTTCGGTGAACGACATACCGTACATGGACATGGAACTTCCTCCTTTGATAGATATCCAGGAAGGGGTAGATAACCTCATGATCGAATACGAAGCGCCATCTGGAAGGGATGTTGCAAGCGGAAAGGAGACATTCATGATAGATAGGTCCGGGGCCCCGTATTTCATGGACATAGAAGGGGACGATATCCTGATGGACTTCCAACTGCTTGACCCTGATATGAACGTTGTCCCCCTGGAGTGGGATGATCAGGAGGGACACAAGATCTTCATGAGCGAGGACAATGAGATGTATATGACCGTTCTTCCGCCCCAATACACGGACGACCCCGACAATTGGATTGTTCTATTCGGGAGCGATCCGAATTTCAACACCGAAGAGGGAAGACCGTATCATATGAGGATATTCGTCTCTGACGATGCCAGCGACCTACATGGCCAGATGAACCAGACCGTGGAGGTAACGGTCTTTCCGATTAACGATGCACCCGTGGTGCAGCCGATACCGGACATCGTTATGAACGAGGACACCACCTACGTTTCACCTACTCCTTTTGTGGAGGAATACGTTTCTGATGTGGATAATGATCTTGGCGAATTGGAGGTTGTTCTCAATCCCTCCGATCCTGCGGTCCATCCCTCCATCGATGAGGATGGAAGGTTGGTGGTTGAGCTCGATATGGATTTCCATGGAGTGGTGCCCGTAACCATGGAGGTATCGGATGGTGTCAATACTGCGGTTGCCACGTTCAATATACGGATAAGGTCCGTCAATGATCCTCCAGTGCTGGTCATAGACAACCTTTACGAGGAACAGATCATCAGTGAGTTGTACAGGATCAAGGGGTCCGCAGATGATATAGAGAAGGACCTGAGGAATATCGAGGTGGCAGTTGTCCGGCAGGGGGACCACCTCTATGCTGATGATTGGAGAAGGGCCGATGGAGCCTATGTGTGGCAGTATCTGTTGGACATACGGGACTACAACGAGGGGTGGCATACCGTTTTCATCAGAGGTTTCGACGGTCGTGATTTCTCCGAGATAAAAGAGTTCAACGTTTACTTTGAACCACCTGAACCACCTCTTCCCCCTCCGCCTCCGACACTGACCATGGAAACCCATCTTTCAGGGGAGCAATCCGGGAACATCGAGGTAGAGGGCACTGTTTCGGACCAGTCCGGATATGTGGACTTCGTGGAATATCGGGTTGACGGGAGTATCTGGCGCAAGGCTGTCATGGATACCGGTTCCGAGTGGAGGTTGACCATTGATACCAACACTTTGACCAACGATGAGCACAACCTTTCCGTAAGGGCATATAATGGGAAGACCTATTCCGACATAGAGTTCCAGAAGTTCGATGTAATGAATATTGATTCGGACGGAGACGGCATACCCAACGAAGTGGAACAGTCTCTTCTCATGGACCCGTTCAATGCACTTGACGGGACCATGGACTTCGATGGTGATGGTTTTTCCAACTACGAGGAGCTCATGCTTCATAATACGGACCCGTTCGACGGCAATGAGCATCCTGAGAGACCTGATGAAAAGGAAGAACTGATCGATATGTGGGCGTTGATATTCATGGTGGCAGCCATACTTTGTGCTGTTGTGATAATAGGTCTTTTCATTCTGAACGTAAGATTGGAGCGGAACATCCACAAGTGGAGAGAGGACCTGAGCTCCATGAGGGTCGAGAGAAGACCGAAAACGCTTCTTCAGAAGATCGTAGAGATAGCACCAACATTCGTTGGGGCACAGGTTCCCGAGGGACCGGCACTTCCGGGCTCGGGTGTCCAGGAATCCGGAGAACAGTCTGCGGCCCTGCCGCCGATGCCGGAAGGAAATGAAGGACCCCCCCGGTAAAACGTTCTGGGTTCCCGGGTCATATGGCTGAGCCCCCGAAAGGGGGCTTTTTTCTTGTACCATCTTCAGTCGTATACATGGATCATCGCTCTCTTTTTTCACCAAGTTATATTAGCTGGTTTTCCATCCATGTAAGAGGTGGTCCGATGCGAAGCTTCATAGAATACGCCGGAAGAAAGACATGGTCCGGATATCTTGATAGTGCCGACGTTCTGGAAATAAAAAGTGAGGATGGACCGCCTGAGGAACCATATGCGGTCTTGAGGGAATCACTTATCGTTTCAGAAGAACTTGAAAATGCTCTCAAGGACCACAACAGGATAGGTCTGATCGTAAACGACAGGAACAGGCCTACCCCTACCCATCTTTTCTTTGAATTCCTTGTAAAGGAGATGGTGTCTCATCTTGGAAATATCAAAAAGGTCCATATTGCAACAGGTTCCCACAAAGAACCTGGCCAGGATGAGATATCATCCATATTGGGACCGGGATACAATGAATTCATCCATAAGGTCCATGTTCATGATGCAAGGGAAGAAAAAAAGCACATTGACCACGGTGCCACATCCCGGGGCACCCCAATATGGTTAGACAGTGAACTGGAGGAACATGACCTGTTCATCTTCTTGAACTCCGTGGAACCCCATTATTTTGCCGGGTTCACAGGGGGCAGGAAATCCATCATACCCGGCATGGCACACTTCGAGACCATAGAGAAAAATCACAGGTTCGCTCTGGATCCTGCCTCCAGAACATTGGGCTTGAAAGGTAATCCGGTCCATGAGGACATGATGGAAGCTCTGGAGATCTTCCTGAAGAAAAAGGAACATATTTCCATTCAGATGGTCCAGGGTCCGGGTAAGGAACTCTCCAGCGTTCATATCGGAGATATGTGGGATTCCTTCCACAGGGCCTGTGATCATGCATTACTCCAATTCTGCTTACCCATAACAGAAAGATACGATGTGGTGGTCTCCGTGGCAAGGAGCCCTATGGACAAGACCCTCTATCAAGCACAAAAGGCCATGGAGAACGGAAAGCTGGCCTTGAAGAAAGGAGGAACATTGGTCCTGGTAGCATCCTGCAGTGACGGAATAGGCCAATCGACCTTCTGGGACCTTCTGTCCGCAAGTGAAGATCCCAACGATGTCCTGCGGAGAATAGACAAGGGATACAAACTAGGATATCACAAAGCAGCAAAGATCGTCCAGCTTGGACGGAGTGCGGACATATACCTGGTCAGCTCCCTGGACGAAAAACTGGTTGAAAAAGGTTTCATGTCAGGATATGGTTCTCTGGACGAAGCCCTAACCAATGCTTTGAAGGGGAAAAATGAAAAACCAAGGATATTGCTCATACCGGACGGGACAGTTACAGTCCCTTACTTGAAAGAAAAGGAGGGATCGATCTGAGCGAAGATAGACTAAAAAAGGCAAACAGACCCGGTGAGATAGCTATGGAGATGCACCCTTTCTATAAAGGGAAAATGGAGATGTCCCTCAAGGCACCGGTGAGGAGATTCTCCGATTTTTCCATATGGTATACCCCCGGTGTCGCCAGGTCATGTATGGCGATAAAGAAAAATAAAAAGCTTTCCTGGGAGCATACAAACAGAGCAAATACGATTGCCGTCATTTCCGATGGGACCAGAGTACTGGGATTGGGTGATATCGGGCCAGAGGCCGCCATGCCCGTGATGGAGGGAAAAGCACTGCTGTTCAAATATCTAGGGGGCGTAGATGCTTTTCCCCTATGCCTGGATGCCAGGGATCCGGAAAGGTTCATAGATACGGTAAAAGTACTTGAACCATCCCTGGGTGGCATAAACCTCGAGGATATCGCGACACCTAAGTGCTTTGATATTCTGGACAGGTTGAGAAAGGAAATGTCCATCCCTGTTTGGCACGATGATCAGCAAGGTACCGCCACCGTGGAGATAGCCGGTTTCCTGAACGCGGCAAAGCTTGTCGGAAAAAAGGTCCGGGACATGCAGGTTACGATGATTGGGGCCGGTGCTGCCAACATCAGGATAGCTGATATCCTGGTTCAGATAGGTGTGAGGGGCGAAAACATCATCATGTGTGATTCAAAAGGCGTCCTAAGCGAAGCACGGGACGACCTGGATGATATGAAGGAGAATAACAGGGAAAAATACAGGGCTTGTATGGAGTACAGTGGAGTATCCAGAGAGTGTACAGTTGACAGCTGCACAAAAGGATCCGATGCGTTACTTGGGGCCTCAAGACCGGTACCCGGAACCATCACCAAGGAGATGATAAGGGACATGTCGGATAGACCGATAGTATTTGCAGCTGCGAACCCGGAACCCGAGATCTGGCCTTGGGATGCCAAGGAGGCGGGAGCCTATGTCATTGCTACAGGAAGATCCGATTTTCCGAACCAGATAAACAATTCACTTGGTTTCCCGGGTATATTCAGAGGGGCCCTTGATGTGAGAGCAAAGACCATCACGGACAACATGTGCATAGCTGCTGCAGCGGAGCTGGCGAAGGTTGCCGAGGATAACGGTCTCAAGGCAGATTATATTATACCGAACATGGAAGAATGGGAGGTGTTCCCCAGGGAGGCCGCAGCAGTCGGTGTCCAGGCAGTAAAGGATGGGACCGCGAGGGTCAACAAAGGTTATGACGAGATCCTCCGGTCCGCTCAGAAGATCATATCAAGGGCAAGGAACGAGACAGACCTGAAGATGGAAAAGGGTTTGATAACCGAAGCACCAGATGGAACCCTGCTGTAGGGGATGATCAAAGAGTGGAGGGCCTCCATCTTCACTCGCGCACGAGGTCGGATGCCCTCCAGGACGGAGTGGGATTAGGAAGAGAGGATTGAATGTCTTTCAAAAAAACTTTATTTCACTCCGTCATGTGGTAGTATAATCTCCTCTTATATAAATCTTTCAACCCGGCTCTATACTTTTCAGGAGATTTCCAAATCAAATGTTACAAACTCACGTAACCATTGTCCCTCTCGATAACATACGATACTGACTATCCTGTAAAAATGTTATCTATAGGCAATATAATGTATTCTTTTTCCGCAATGGAAATTCATTCCTCGAAGAATGCCCTCATTGCGGCATCTCTTTTCCTCTTTCTGTTGATGATAACAAAAGAGATGATCAAAAGAAGGATCACCAACAGAACGGGCAGGGCCAACAGCATCGGGTCCAAACTTTCCTTTCGTTCCTCTCTTTCCAAACTGGTCTCTATGGATATCGGACCCTTCAGGTCCCCCTCTCCGAATGATGTCTCGGCGGAAACCGCATAATAATAGGTAGTATCCTCATCGATATCAGTATCGATAAATGACGACGAGGAACCCCCTACCTTTTCTATCATTGTCAGATCATCCTCCGATCTGCCTCTATAGATGCTGTAATACCATATCTCGTCTCCACCGGTATCGTTCGGGGGTTCCCAGCTTACCATCACCCCCTCTTCGGTGTAGGTGAGGTTCAATACGGAAGGTCCCTCCGGATATGTGAGAGGTCTCGCGGGTATCACATCGGACCTCTCGGACATTCCCTCCTCGTTCACAGCAACCACATAGAAATAATACACCACGCCATTGGTCAGACCAGTGATGTTGAAATTCCGGGCCCGCAGGTCTCCCTGGAGCAGTGTCATGTTCTTCTCATCCACTCCGAAGTGAACCTGGTAGGTTATGTTCTCGGACCCGCCATCTTCCATTGGTTCTTCCCAACTGATATTGAGGTATGAATCCCCCTCTGAATAATGAAGGTTTCTGGGGATCGAGGGAACGCTTCTTGGGATCTCGCTCACGATGTTCGAAAATGGTCCCTCACCTTTTATGTTGACACCCCTGACCGCAAAATAATAGAGAACGCCGTTCTTCAAGGAGGTGATATTGGATCGGCATCTGGAGACCGTTCTCCATGGAGACAGGAGCTCCGGTGTGGTGCCCATCAATACCTCATATTCCATATCAGCGTCACCCCCGTCATCCGGAGGCCTGTCCCAAAAAAGGAGAACATTACCATCTCCGTGGAGACCCGTAAGGTTCAAGGGCTCCGATGGTAATGTGTATGGTGTGGCGGAGACCATCGTGGAAAGAGGGCTTTTGAAGAACGAGTTATTGGCCCGGACCCTCATATAATAGGTGGTCCCGGGGATGACATCAAAGAGATCGTATCCGGTATCCTCTATCCTGTGAATATTGCTGTTGAGATGGGACCTGTTATCGCCATAGAAAAGTGTATAGGTAAGGTTGCTGGCTCCACCTGCGAGATCCGGCCTCTCCCATTGGAGTTTGATATGATCACCTCTCTCATCCGCCACCAGGGCATAAGGTGCCGAAATGTCACCGAGAGGGATAACCCTTACGATGTCCGAACGCTTGCTGAGTCCCTGTTCGTTCTCTGCCCTTACAAAGTATATTCTCTGTTCTCCGATATCACTTTCGGGAATTGTCACCTCTGTTCTCACCAGATCACTTTCTATCTCTTCGATCGATGACATGTTCCTGCCCGAATATATCCTGTAGGTGATATTCTCTGAACCTCCATCTTCAAGGGGAGCTTCCCACTTGAGAGATACTTTGAAAGGTTCGAGATCGTATCCCAGAGATAATGGTAATGATGGTACACCAAACGGGGTATCATTAATAACTGTTGAAAACGGTCCTCTCCCTCTGTTATTTTCCGCCCTGACAGACATATGATATCTTCTTCCGTTTTCCAACCCGGTTATGTTATGGTATATTCGAGAGAGCCCTTCCTCGATCATGGTCATGCTTTCTTGTGAAACTCCCATGAAAACGGAATACGTTATATCCTTAAGCCCTCCGTCGTCAATTGGTCTGGCCCACGTTAGATTGATATGGTGGTTGCCTGAATAGGTGAAGAGGTCACTTGGAGCTCCGGGTCTGGTGGAGGCCATCGCCCGGATATCGGAACCAGGTCCCAATCCAACGATATTGAAGGCTTTTATTTTGTAGAGATAATCAACACCATTGGTGACGCCGGTATCATTGTAATATCTCTCATGAGCTCCGGTGGATGCGATGTGTGTCAGGGTATTCTGTGACAGGCCTCGATAGACCCTGTAACCGATCACCTCCTCTCCTCCATCATCCTCCGGAGGCTGCCAGGAGAGATTGATGAAGGAATCCTCTGAAAAGAACTCGAGGGATGCGGGTTCTGAGGGGACAAAGGAATCCAGTTTGAAGTGCAGGATGAAACCGTCATATCCGGCGTCGAAGGAGGTATCGTATGATCCTTCGGTGACGGGAAAATCGTGGGAGGGGTAGTTGGAATAGGTGTTACCGGCCACGTAGATGTTCTTGGAGCCGTCAAGAGCAAGGCCGGATGCCTCATCATCCTCCGAGCCACCTATGAATGTGGAGTATTCGATCCCTCCGGAATCGGTCGATATGATGGTAAGGAAGCAATCCTGATCGCTCCGTGTGGTATCATATGCACCGATGGTGACAGGAAAAGAGTTCGAATCCGTTTTCCCACAAATGTATGCCCTCCCGTCCTGGTCGGCCCCGACATCCATACCGACCTCTACATGTTCCATATTGGGAGGATTGCCCCGCTTTTCATCAGCACCGAGAAATGTGGTATAGATGTTCCTGGTCCCGTTATGGGAGAGCCTAATGAGAAAAGCTTCCTCGTCCCCATCAAAGGACCTGTCAGCTGCATTCGGGGTCACCGGAAAATCCCCAGCGTCATTCCTGGTAAAACCTGTCAGAAAGTAATCATTTCCGGGACCGAGTGCCATGGAGTTTATCCAGGTTCCATTGGCAAGGTATGTGGAGAAGTTGAGTGATGCTCCATCCTTTTCGAACCTTGTCAAGAACGCCGCGTAATAGCTGCTTCCGTCTTTGTATGCACCTTCGGTGGTGGGATAATCCCCGCTTATGGAATTTCCTGCGATGGAGGGGTAGCCTTCCTCATCTACGACCACCGTCTGGGCATGTTCTCCGTAACGATCACCGCCTATCAGTGTGGAGAACAGAACATCGGTCCCTTCGGAACCTACCTTTATCAGGAAGGTATCGGACTCCCCTCTCAGCACCTCCTGATAAGCTCCGGATGTTGTGGGAATGTCGGCCGAATATGTTGTACCTGTCACGTAAGCACTGCCTGATCCGTCAACGGCGATATCCCGGATGATATCAACACCGCTTCCACCAATATATGTGGAATAGTTCAATGAGGAAAGGTCCGATGAAAGTGAAGCAATGAAACCGTTCTTTCCATCGGGAGCATTCTCCATATATGAACCTTGGGTTGTGGGAAAATCAGTGGAGTTTGTGGCACCACAAAGGAATATCCTTCCGTCTTTTGATATATCCAGGTCCTTGAAGTTATCATAGGACCCACCACCGAGATAGGTGGATACCTGCAGGGTTGATAGATCGGAAGACAGACGACATACCACTATATCCGTCTCACCTCCGCTGGAGGAAGAGTAAGCTCCCACGGTGGTCGGAAAGTTTGTGGAACTGGTGGTGGCTGCCACGACAGGACGCCCCATCTCATCGAGCCTGATCCTCTGTCCTTTGTCCCAATCATTTCCTCCAAGGTACGTGGAGGCAAGTAATAGAGGATCTATCACCAACTCCTTTCCGAGATCATATTCATCTATCTCAAAACTCACCTCATTGCCTTTGATGAGATGATCTGCATTGATGGACCTTTCATTCTGATAGACAAGCAGGGGCCCATCGGTGAGCTCTAGGGATCCGCATTCCATTCCAAGGAGGTCACTTTCTACCATTTTGATCCTATCCGCACCAATATAGGAGATCTTGATATCCTTTGGATCTCCCCCAGGATGTACCATGAGATCATACTTCAGTCCACCCGACCTCGACCGGATGATCATATCTATATCAGGATAGAGCTCCTTGACGGTTATATTCGAATAGGAATTGGTTCCGATCCATCGAGATGGGTCCTTTCCGTGCAGATGATTGTAGATGGTATCTGACATCCCACCGGGAATGATCTCTTCGGGTCTGGAACCCTTGAATTCGATCCTCACGGAAGAAGACAGTCCGTTACTTTCATCCCTTGTTATCTGTATAAAACCCGCGCCAACTGCGAACCTGGTGGACCCAGTCGTATAATAGACAATATCATCCCTGTCGATCTGTCCCATATTCTCTATGAAGGCCCCGGAGTCCTCCGGACCAAGAAAAGGTTCGCTGGTTTCATCCGCTTTCGAATCCTCTTCCGGTGGGGCCATGGAGGCCCCGGCAACGAGCAGAACTACAACGAATAACATGATCGAGCGCAGGTGTATCACCCATGTTGTATGAACATCGAGGTTGATAAATCATTCTAGGTCTGGCGCTCATGGGATCTTTATCTTTTTTATTGGATCTCGGGGTCCATTTTGGGTTTCGGGGCATTTATCAAGTGTTGTGATCTGCACAAGGTTTGACGATAGGTGCAGGATCATCGCTTATGGGGATCATCTCATTCCAAGAGCATCAACGGATATTGTGGATCGCTTTCGAGGTCCATCACCCTGTTCTTCTCGAGAACGAACGCCTGCTGGAGATCATTGGGCTGGACCAGAGGCATCTTCCCGGCAATATCAAAAAGGTCCTTCTTCGTCATATCTCCGAATGTGCTGTCATGTGAGACCATAGTGATGTACTGGCTGGAGCTGATCTGTGGCCCTGTTCCATCAACACCTTTTCCGGATAGGATAACACATAGTCTGTCCTGTTCATCGCCTCTCTGGATGTCCGTTATCATGTCCTTGAGCTCGTCACTTGAAATGTTCGCAGGATCTCTGGCCGGTTTTGTCGCATCGAAGAAAATACCAGGTTGAAGGGGGTCACCATTGCTATCATTCTCCCCCGAACAAGGCATGTTGTCGGATATGTAGAGCGCTATGTATTCGGAATCCTGGGTGTTCTTCAAAGAGTTCATCTCATCCTCCAAGGTTGTTTTATCGGGGGCACCGTCAATCTGATGAGAATTTATCTCTGGATTATCCGGAGCAAGGAATATAATGTTGCTCCTTGTCCACCCCCACATCATGAGGGAATCAATGAACCAGTTCGCCTTTCTTAGTTCGTATTCCTTCCATTCTTCAGTTTCGGACAAATCCCCGAACTTCGAGAAGACCAAAGCTCTATTCACCATTTTTTTCCTCCTTTTATGGAACTTCAATATCATCGTACCCGTTCTTTCTGGCGCATTCCAGGAACATCTTCCTTCTCTCTTCCCTTTCCATGGGAGAAGGTGAAGGGTAGGCAATCGTCTCAGAGAGTTTGAAGTGCTCCAATGCCTTTTCCTTTTCCTTCATATCAAGATATAGAAGTGAATAGTTGAAATCCAGATAGGCCAGTGATTCCTGGTCATCTATGTCCTTGTAGAAATCATAGAAATCGTTGAGATACTGTGCACTTATCTCAAAGTTCCCCCTCAGCCTCTCGATCGAGGAAAGATTGATACAGGCACACCCTTCCACGAAAGGTGTCCTTGTCTTCCTGGAAAGTTTCCTGCATCTCTGCCATTGCTCCTCCGCCTTTTCGAACTCTTTCTTTCTGAAGTGGACTATTCCCCTATTGTTATAGGTAACGGCCTGCAGAAGGGGAAGCCCGAACTTTCCAAAGGAGTTCAATGCAGTGGTGTATAGGTCGAGAGCTTCATCGTCCCTCCCCGAAGTAGCAAGGACCCTTGCTTTCATCTGGATAGTATAAGCGTTAAGTATCTTATTATCATTAACAGCGATGATCTCATCCAGTTCATTGAGTGCCTCTTCCGGGGATCCCTCTTTGAACTTCAGGAAGGCAATATTGATACTTGCTATGGTCCAATGGTACTGCGTTATCGGTATCTTTCCCGATAGAAGATGTTCGTATATCATTCTGGCATCATTGTACCTTCCCTGTCTGAAACTGGCCTCGGCAACTATCAGAAGAGTTCCGGGATCCTGATGTTTGCCTTCCTGTTCCAGGACATTCTGGATGTTGGAGAGACCATAGAAACAGGTCTGAAAGAATGTTTCGACAACGGGGATCTCATCGGTATCCCCTCCATCTTCCATCTCGTGTATCAGATTTACAATGTTGTTCCTGGCCTTGGATGTCCTGATCGTTTCCAGATACATGGGCAGGTCGAACCTCTTCGATCGAGAAAATAAGGATAAGAAGAAGATCCGTTCTAAAGGATCCCGTATCCTTCCCAATATTGTTCCAAGAGGCATCATAGTGGTGATATTATGCCTCTCCGGAGTAAGCTGCTCCTTGGATACCTGCTGTTTTATCCTGTCTATTTCGGTCCGCCCTTTCTTGCTGATCGATACGGAATCCCTGATATCTTTCCGGAAATGCTTCTTGATCCTCTCAATAAGCCCTTTATTTGATAATTTGGTTAGATACAGGTCCAATGTCTTATCGGAGATATCAAGGGCTGTGGCCAACTGCTTTTTGGAGAATCTGATATCTTCCTTGTCGACCTGCCCGAGCAGGTCAATTGCATAAAGAACTATTTCTTCCTTTTTTAACCCCATAAAGTTCAATACAGTATCATTCTCATGATAATTATATGTTATCACCGGGATCCATCACTGATCTTCACTAGTAAGGGATGGTATCAGTATTGATACAGGATCGGGACCCATGGAGGATATGGAAATATCCTACCGGTTAGGGGAAGCGAACCGCAGAGAATATAATGAACAAATGCAGTAATTGTACTATAACATAGGAAAAGATTTATTGTATATCGCTGGAATATATCTATGGCTCTTGGGATATTTTTGGGTCCCGGTAAGGGATATGAACACGTTCTATGATCTGTAAGAAAATGATAGCGGGCCCGAAGGGTTTCGAACCCTCGACCTTACGGTTAAGAGCCGTCTGCTCTACCTGGCTAAGCTACGGGCCCATGAGATTGAGAACGAAGAGGTTAAACAGATTTGGGATTTAAAGGTTACTGATTTATCATCGGATGAACATTCTATTACACTTTCAAGTAATCATATACCTTGGAGCAGTGTGTAAAAAGTATCGAGGTCACTTATTTTCTTTGATCTCAAGGACATGACAGTCCTCATTTTTAAGGATGACTTCCCTCACATAATATTTTGCATTGTATTTATCCAGCAGGTCCAGAACCTTTCTCTTATCTTCATTCTTCACAATAAAAACAGATCTGATCAGGTGGATACTAGGAATCATGGTCAACAAACCATCACGATGGTAACTGTATTTTCCATTGTTTGAATGATCCTTGTAACCAAGTAGTTCTTTCCTTAAACGATTCCT
>JAWOCK010000036.1:0-22318 GCA_046483845.1 Thermoplasmatota archaeon
GAAGAGAAGAAAAATATATGCTTATAGAGTCAAACGACTGGAGTGAGAGTGCTTAAGACATGAGCATCACCTCAGTATAACACTCGATCAATATGAATCGCAGTAAACATCATTGGATGGACACGATTCATATATGGCTTTGTAATTCCTATATGATGAAAAAATAACAATATCATACCGATCAATTCTCATACAAAATGGAGTTCCTCTCTTGAATTTAAAATATGACCCCCATGGATTCTCGATGTTATGATGGGGGTCGGGACAAATTTATCTATTCCAGACCCATCACTGGTTCTGTGCGGCACCTGCTATAACCGCTTCAACGGCGGCCATCGCGGCGGCCTTCTTGGCGCCCCCCTGCTGGGACTTCTTTATCTTGTAGTACTCAACGACCTTCTCCATGATTTTGTACTTGGGTATGAAGGAGGTGGAATAATCTCCCTTGATGAAGGCAGGATGCTCCAGGACGACCTCGTGGAAGGGTATGTTGGTCTTGACACCGCCGATCTGCATCTCCCACAGTGCCCTCTTGGACCTGGCGATGCATTTCTCACGATCCTCTCCCCATACGATGAGCTTGGCGATCATGGAGTCGTAATGGGGCGGTATGGTGAAACCGGGATATACACCGGAATCTATCCTGATGCCTGGTCCCGATGCCTCGGCATATTTGACTATCTTGCCGGGTGCAGGAGCGAACTGGTTCATGGGGTCCTCTGCGTTCAGCCTGAACTCGATGGCGTGGCCCTTCTGCTGGATGTCCTCCTGGGCATAGCTGATGTCGAGCCCGGAAGCCACATACAGCATCTCCCTGGCGAGGTCGGTCCTTGTCACCTCTTCGGTGATGGGGTGCTCCACCTGGAGCCTGGTGTTCATCTCCAGGAAGTAATAGCTGCCATCCTTGAACATGAACTCGCAGGTGCCAGCGTTCCAGTAACCGGCGGTATTTGCCGCAAGGACCGCCTGCTCGCCCATCTCCTCCCTCAGCTCTGGTGTCAGGGCACAGGAAGGGGTCTCCTCGATCAGCTTTTGATGCCTTCTCTGGACCGAGCACTCCCTTTCGTACAGATGGATCATATGACCGTTCTTGTCGCCCAGGACCTGAAATTCTATGTGCCGGGGGTCATCGATATACTTCTCGATGAAGACCGCATCGTCACCGAAGGAGTTCTTGGCAAGTACCCGGATCGAATCCAGTGTCTTCTCCATTTCCTTATCATCCGAGACCATCTGTATCCCGATACCTCCACCACCAGCAGAAGCCTTCAGCATCACTGGATAGCCTATCTCACTCGCAATATCCTTGGCCTTCTCGTGGTCGGCTATGGCCTTCACCACACCGGGGACCACCCTTACTCCGGACTCTATCATGGACGTCTTTGCATCGATCTTGGAGCCCATCAGCCTCATTGCTGACTCGGGGGGCCCAATGAACTCGATGCCGTTGCGGTGGCACAGAGAGCAGAAGTCCGCGTTCTCTGCCAGAAAACCGTATCCGGGATGTATGCCCTCAGCCCCGGTCTCCTGGGCCACATCGATGAGCTTGTCCTGGACCAGATAGCTCATCTTGGCCGGTCCCTTCCCTATGTTGTAGGCTTCATCAGCATATCTCACGAAAAGGGCGTTCTTGTCAGCATCGGAATAGACCGCCACCGTATCGATGTCCAGTTCCTTGCATGCCCTCATGATGCGTATGGCTATCTCGCCCCTGTTGGCGATCAGTACCTTGTTTATCAAACCCTCCCTGGCCATCATCGATCACCTCAGAGTATCTGCATCATGACGGTTCCGGTCTCCACAGCGTCTCCTTCTTCGATGAACAGCTGCTTGACCTCGCCGTCCCTGTCCGATTTTACCTCGGTCTCCATCTTCATTGCTTCGACCGTGGCTATGATCTGACCTTCCTTCACCTCATCTCCCTCGGCCACCTTGACCGAGAGGACGGTGCCCTGCATGGGGCTCTTGAAACCTCCCTCGATGTCCTTGGGAGGTTCGGCACCTCCGCCGCCGCCACCGGCAACCATGAAACCACCGGTGGGATTGACCTTCACCTCGAACATCTCACCGTCGACCTCCACATCGAACTCGGTTGGTATAGAGGCCGGACCGCCTCCACCCTCGCAGGGTTCCTCGTAAAGGTATATGTCCTTCACTTCCGGGAAGAATGATTTGACCATTGCTCTTGTGGCGGGATGGTCAAGTGGGAGGGGCAGGTCCTCCGATTCGAACTCGGGCTTTGCCTCTCCCTTCAGGAACTTGAGCCCAACCTGTGGATAGATGGCATATGTTATGACATCCTCGTCCTTGGGATCGAGACCCTCTTCTTCGAGCTCCTTTTTCCTCTTCTCGAAAGCGGGCTCGAGAAGGTCTGCCGGTCTGCAGGTGATGACCTTGTCCTTCCAGTCCTCGCCGAGAACGGTCTCGTAGATCTTCTCGTCAATTGGCGCAGGTGGTTTTCCATACATGCCCTTGACGTATTCCACTGTTTCCTTGGGGATGCTCTTGTACCTTCCGAAGAGAACGTTCATCACCGCCTGGACCCCGACCACCTGTGATGTGGGGGTCACGAGAGGCGGATAGCCCAGTTCCTTTCTGACCTGCGGTACCTCTTCAAGAACGTCATCGAGCCTGTTCCCCGCTCCCTGCATCTCCAGCTGCGAGACCAGGTTGGACATCATTCCGCCGGGTATCTGATGTATTGCTATGGAAGGGTCCACCTTGAGAGCTTCCAGCCGGAGCAGATGCCTGTACTTCTTCGATATGCCCCTGAAGTATTCCCTTATCTCCATTAAAAGTCCAAGATCGAGTTCGGTATCCCATTCGGTATCCATGAATGCCTCCACAACGGATTCTGTAGGGGGGTGAGCAGTCCCTCCTGATATGGGGGACATGTCAGTATCCAGGACCGCCACACCTGCTTCGGCCGCCCTCTGATATGCCATACCGGTCATTCCGGAGATGGAATGTGCATGGAGGTCAATGGGACATTTCCCTCCTGCTTTGACATACCCCGAGATGATGCCATATGCCCTCTTGGGTGAGATCATTCCTGCCATATCCTTGATGCAGATGGTATCGGCGCCCATCTTCTCCAGTTCCAGCATGTTCTCGACGTAATACTCCACTGTGTGGATAGGTGAGATGGTGTAGCACATGGATGCCTGGACATGGCCTCCCTCTGCCTTTACGGCCTCTATTGGGACCTTCATGTTCCTCAGATCGTTCAGTGCATCAAATATCCTGAAGACATCGATGCCGTTCTTGTGGGCATGGTGAACGAATTTCCTCACGATATCATCCGGATAGTTCTTGTATGCCACGATGTTCTGTGCTCTGAGAAGCATCATCAATTTGGTATTGGGCATGGCCTTTTTGATCTCTCTCAGCCTGTCCCAGGGGCTCTGGTTCAGGAACCTGATCGGCACGTCGAATGTGGCTCCTCCCCACATCTCGACCGCCCAGTAGCCAACTTTATCCATCTTCTCCAGTATCGGCAGCATGTCCTCGGTCCTCATCCTTGTTGCGAAGACCGATTGATGCGCATCCCTTAAAATCAGTTCTGTAATTCCGATCTTTGACATGAATTCACCGTCCGTGAATAGTGTGGTTGGACGGGCCATTGAAAACACCGCTCTTATTAAAGGTTTCCTTTAGGGCATCATAAAGTAATAGTGGGAAACGAGAAAAAAATGAACGGACCGCTCAGACTGACGCTGATCATCTTCTCATTTTGTTCCGGCAAGGACCAAAGATGAGACAGGAGGACATCAGAGAGAACATCCTTTCAGGTCGCATTCCGGATTGTAGCAAAAATCGCATCTTCCCTGCCTTGCAAGTGTTATCTGCCCGCATTCCGGACAAGTTGATAATCCCGATGTATGCATCTTCAATTCACCCCTTGGGATATAGGCAATTCCAAAGGTGGTTAAAAAAGGCGATCGGGAGAGGGATGTGTGAATTATGAAACAAACACGGAGAGAATTTTAAATCCATGAAATCCTTCCACTGAATGGGGGAGCAAATGGAAGGCAGCGATTTCGACTACTTCAGCGGTAACAGGCCAAAACCAGAGGATTTCCCAACATATGAGCCTCTGCAGCCGGAAGTCCCGGAAAAGGAACCCGAACCAAAAAAGGAGCCAGTTAGCTTCTGGAAGAAACATAAGACCATTCTGATAACCTTCGGAGTATGTGTAATGGTCTTGATCGGCGTGATGCTCCTGGCCATCATTGATCCCAAGTTCAGCGAGATCGACCTCACTGTCAGCATTTCACAAGGGGGCCATCAGAGCGGTGATACCTTCTTCATGGATACTGATGATATACCGATAACTGTGAGGAACCACGGATCGGAAACTGCCAGTGGAGAAAATATCCAGCTCAGGATATCGGGGGATAATGTTGTTGAGAAAACCATTGATTGGACAGGCGGCGATATCGCTTCCGACAAAGGTAGAACGATATCCATAAGCATAGAGCTTAAAGATCAGTTCAAAACATTCACATTGAAGGTCTCTGTCCACTATGATGGTGACTACCAGGACAGCGATCAGATACCCTGATCCGACCTGAGTCCAAGCGCGATCTCCTTTGCTTTCTCCACAGCCGGCTGATCGAAGGGGTCCACCCTGCGTAGCAGTGCGAAATAATACACCAGATACTGCATCATGCCGATGTAGTAGCCCACGGCCTTCTCATCCTCCCCGTTGATGGTGATGGATGCATAGGGTGCATCTATCTCGTCCATGGAACCCATTACTCCTTTGGCCTCGGAAAGTAATGCTCTCCTCAGTGAATAGGGCCCCATCTCGGACATTGGGACCCCTTTGTATTCAATGTCGGTCCCGGGCCAGGATATCTGCTCCCCTTCCTTTCCGTTGACAAGAATGAAGAGGGTGGCAACATCCTCGGGTCCGTCCAGTATCCTCTGGTTGGTGTGATGCTGGCATTCCGGGCCCTCGTATGCAAGCAAGGTCAGACCTTTCCTTTCCTTGGCAAGGGTCTCGTGGAAGAGCTGGGTCACCAGGTCGTTGAAAGCGGAGTAACCCTTGGAATACACCGGCAGAAAGATCGTCCTCTTTCCCATGCGCTCGACCATGTAGAATGCACCGGAGAGGTCCGCCATCTCCCCCTTCTCCCTTGCATCCTTGTAAGCTTCCTTCAGTCCTTCGACAAGGGCCGGGACTTTGATACCCAAAACCATGGAAGGAAGTAGGGCAGAGGCGGTTATGCCGGAGAACCTGCCCCCTATGTCATTCGGAACATCCACAATGTTCCAATCGTTCCTCTTTGCCAATTGCCTCAAGGTACCGTATCCGGGCTCTGTGACCACTGTGGTGGGATAAGCGTCGAATATGGAGAGAACCTCGAGAACGGTCAGGGTATTGCCGGATTTGGAGACCGCGATCACATGTGTGTCGGATGGGTCAGTGACACTTTCAACGAATGAGATATATTCCGGATCAACAGTGTCAATTATATGGAACTCCCTCTCACCCACCGAGATCCTTCCCACCGAATCCAGTATTCCCTTGAAGGTGGTTATGGAGCCTCCGTGGCCGATGATCACGATCCTCTTGTAGGGTGAGATCCTCCTGGCGGCTTCGGCCAGGGCGTCCAGGTCGGGTTCGTACCGTGCGAAGGACGGGACCTCGCTTCCCTTCAGTTCCTGGATAAGGCCGTCGATCATCTCCAGGTCCGGATGACCGAGCCTGTCTATCCGGGTGCGGATCACCCCATCACCCCTCCGGGATCCCCTGGTCCGTTTGAAACCCTTGGTTTCTTACCACCAGGGGAGCATTTCACACAGGCAAATCCTTTCTCGTCCAGGTGGTCCCTGCAGGTTGGCTGACCGCAGAGAATGCATGTCCCAAATGCCGGTTTGCCGCATATGTAGCAGGTTCCGCATATCATGATATCGCCACACACTCTCATTATATTGTATATTATCCTTTCTTTCAACAGCCCAGCATCCTCTCCTTCTCATTCTCATATCCGTCCTTGCCGCAGAGCATGGAAGTCACAACGGGGAACCTCCTCTTCAGCTCGTTCACCATGAGATCGGATATGTTCCTTATCTCGTCCTGGGCGTGGTGATCGGACCTGAGCCTTACGAAGTGGTAGAGCTCCCGGAGGTTGGCCCTGAAAACCACGGGCCTCTTGTGGGCGTTGGCAAGGACGTATTGGGCGATCTCGGGACCATGCTCCTTTTCGATCTTCGTATAAAGTCTCGAGCTCCGCTTCATCAGGTTCCAGAACCTCATGGTCAGTTCCTTTCCCTCGAGGTAAACGGGAGGGGTCTCCCATAGGGACGGATTGTATCTCTGGGTCAGTATCGTGGCCATTCTGTGCCTCTTAAGCTGGGCAAACCCCGATGCCGAGATGTCGAAGTCGAAGGTCAGGTCCATCATCTCGAAGGCCCTGGGGAGCGAAGAATGAGCAGGGTAGTTCTGGAACACCGGCTTCAGTATATCGATCAGTTCGTCATCCGTCATGTTCCGTGCGATACACCTGCTCTCCTCGAGCGACAATCCGCTGCTCTCGAAGATCAGACCTGCGACCACCTCGGATTCCGGATCGTCGCATGAGGTCGGTCGGTCGGAGCAGACAGGTGTCCTGTTGGGTGTATAGTCCAGCACCCTTTTTCCTCCCTCGTCGTACCTCATGAGGTCATACGATGAGAGCCGGCCCTGAACCATATTGACGGTCCTGTAAACGTGATCGTTCCCCTCCGTATATTTGATGAGGGAGGGGGCAAGCGATGCAGTAGCATCGAGAAGCGCCTTCGAGAAAGCCCTGACCTCGGCCAGCGGATGGGGAGCACCCTGAGCTATCATATACTCCGCCTCCCTGGCATTCACGGTCAGTCCCAGGTCGGTCGGACATGTGAGACCCAGCACGTACCTTGCTTGCTCCAGGAGCTTTTCCCCATACTTTTCCTTGAGGGAAGGGTCCTGGACCACCTCATTGTAAAGATCGAACTTTTCCCGCTCGAGTTCCCGGACCTCCCTCTCAAGGTGGGTGCCCGTTACCTCCTCGGGGACCTGGAATGATTTGTCCCCGAAGAAAACATACCTCTGGGACCGTTCCGTATAGGAGGCAAGTCTGTGTCGCTCGATGAACTCCACCAGGAGCCTGGAGGCATCCTCCACATCGATGTTGAAGACAGCATGTTCAGCTATGGATGAATGCCCCATCCTGTAGACGATGTTCTCGTTTGAACTCCTTGTCTTCTCGATCTCCTTTACAGCTCTATCCCTGAGCTCCCCTATCGTATCCTTACTATGGGATATTCTGGCATATGCCGCGGAGATGGTCTCGGGTGTTGCCGCTTCATCGTCCTTCCAGAAGCGCCTGTCGATCGTGGCGCCTGCGAGTGTGACCTTCATTTCTGGTCCTCCGTTTTCTTCTTCAACCTGTAAAGGGCCTCAAGGGCCTGTATTGGGGTCATATTATTGGGATCTAACCTTTTGAGCTCCTCGAGGACCGGGTCCTCCTCCCTGGATGCAATTATGTCATTGGTCGGGAAGAGCACCATCTGCATGGCACCTTTCCTCTTAGCGGGTAACGCCTCCTTGCTTGAAGGCTCCCCGCAAGCGATGGATCGGGTCCTACCCTCCAGGAGGTCCTCTTTCTCTATTCTCCGCAGTAGTTCCCTGGCCCTTTCCACCACCTCCGAGGGGATCCCTGCCAGATCAGCGACCTCGACACCGTAGGACCTGGAGGCAGGCCCTCTCTTCACCTTCCGGAGGAAGGTTATTCCTTTTTTGTCCTCCCTGACCGACATCGAGTAGTTCACCACCCCATCCAAGCCTCCTTCAAGCTCGGTGAGGTGGTGGTAATGGGTTGCGAATATCGCATTGCACCCGATCTTGCCCCTGTCCGAGATGAACTCCATTACGGCCCATGCGATGGAGAGGCCGTCGAAGGTCGAGGTGCCCCTGCCTATCTCGTCCAGGAGCACCAGGGATCTCTCGGTTGCGGAATTGAGTATGTTCCCGAGCTCGAGCATCTCCACCATGAAGGTGGACTGACCCCGGGCTATGTCATCGGATGCGCCCACCCGTGTGAAGATACGGTCGATGAGACCTATGCTGGCGCTCTGGGAGGGGACGAACGAGCCCATCTGGGCCATTATTGCGATGAGCGCCACCTGTCTCATGTATGTTGATTTTCCGGCCATATTGGGACCCGTGAGCACCATGAATCTGTTCTGCTCCCCATCCAGTGAAAGATCGTTGGGTACGAAACCCCATTCCACCTTGTCCTCTATGACCGGATGTCTGGATCCCACGAGTCGTATGGACCTGCCCTCATCTACCCTGGGTCTCGAGTAGTTCTTTCTGGAGGCCACCTCGGCAAGTGTACAAAGGACATCCATCACCGCAACGGCCTTTGCTGTTCTCAGTATCTCTTCGCTCCTGGAAAGAACCTCTTCCACAAGGTGTTCGAAAATATCCAGCTCCATCCTGGCCATCTTTTCCTGGGAGTTCAGTATAATGGACTCCTTCTCCTTCAGATCGGGGGTAATGAAGCGCTCGGCGTTTACCAGTGTCTGTTTTCTTATGTAATCGTCAGGCACCAGATGCAGGTTTGGTTTGGTCACCTCTATGTAGTACCCGAAGACATTGTTGTGCTTTACCTTGAGAGACTTGATACCGAGCTTCTTCTTCTCCTCCGCCTCGAACCCCTTCAGCCATTCCTTCGAGTCCCTAGCCGCATTGGATATCTCATCCAGCTCCTTTGAGAAACCTTTTCTTATCATTCCCCCCTCTTTTATGGACAGCGGCGGGTTCTCCACTACCGCGGTACCTATCATCTCCTCGACGGAGGAAAGGTCAAAGATGGAAGATGAAGTGCTCTTCAGCAGATCGGAGGATGGTACGCTGTCCGAACCGTCCAATATCCCCCTCAGGTCATCAGCGGCCCGAAGGGAGCCCTTGAGGGAATTGAGATCTCTGGCACTCCCCCTCCGCAGGGTCAGCCTCATAACGGTCCTCTCAATATCAGTGATCCTCTTGAAACACTCCTTGAGGTCGGACCGTAAGAAGAGGTCGTTGAAAAGCACTTCCACCGCATCCAACCTGTCGTTGATGGGCCCTATGTCCATCAGGGGCTGCTGCAGCCAGTTGCGCATCATCCTGGAGCCCATTGGTGTCCGTGTATGGTCCAGGACCTCGAGCAGTGTTCCCTTGGTGCTGTTGTCCCTGAAGGACCTTATTACCTCAAGGTTCCTGAGGGTTGTGGAATCAAGCACCATGAACTCGCTGCCGGAATAGGTCCTTATGTCCCTGATATGTGCCAGGTCGCACATCTGGTTCTCCCTGGCATATGCCAGCACAGCTCCCGCCGCCGAGATCGCCATGGGTCTGTCCGATAGACCAAGCCCTTCTACGGAAACGATCTTGAACTGGTCCTTCAACACCTTTTCGGAATAGGTATCGAGGAAGTGATGGTCAGGGAATGGAGTGACCGCACAGCCGGGTCCAAGGTTCGCAGCGAGCTCTCCCATGAAGTCCTTCTTCTCGGAAAGTGAGGCAGGGACCAATATCTCGGCGGGTGAGAACTTGAGCAGTTCCGAGATCATGGTCTGGAATGGGGAGCTGTCCTCTATCTCGGTGCAGTAGAAATCGCCCGTTGAGATATCGAGATGGGCCAGACCGTAGACCGCTTTGGGGAGGACCACCCTCTCCTGGGACAGACCGCGGTCCTCCGCCATGGGAAGGTCCTGCTTGCTCTTTTCGGATATCCTTCTCACCAGGGCGGAAAGATAGGTGTTCCCCTTCTCCTCGTGACCATGGGGCATCAAAAGCGTCCCTGGTGTGACTATCTGGACAACGTCCCTCTTTACGATCCCTTTGGCCTTCTTTGGGTCCTCCACCTGTTCCGCCACGGCCACCTTGTATCCCTTCCTGACCATCTTGGGCAGGTAGCTGTCTATGGCGTGGTAAGGGACCCCGGCAAGGGGTATCCTGCCTCCATAAGGCCCCTTGTCCCTTGAGGTGAGTGTAATGTCCAGTTCCCTGGCGCCGATCTCTGCGTCTTGGAAGAAAAGTTCGTAGAAATCCCCCATACGATAGAATAGGATAGTGTCCGGATGTTTCTTCTTGATGGCAAGGTACTGCCTCATCAGAGGGGTAAGCTCTTTTTCATCTATGTCGGGTATCATGTTCGCTTCAGATAGGGGCATGGTAAATCTCGGCTATACCATTTACCTTGTGATATAATGTCATCCGGTTTTGCAAATGTAGAGAATGACACAGAATAACTTTTTAAGAAGTGGTGTCATGTCACCCTAACCGGTGAGCCAAATGGTGATGATGAGAACAGCAATCCCCTTATCCCTGTTGATGATCGCGACAATGCTGGTGCCGGTCATTGCTACGAACGCCCCTGGTGACAACATCCCGGAGGAACTGCCGGTGGAGGATATCCTTACCATCGATCTCGGCCCCCCTGTGTTCGACGTCGCCAGATCGTTCATGGACGGAAGGGAATGGAGCACCGTGGAGATGAAAAACGCACTCTATCCTCCCACCAATGGCGAGCCATCGGTCCCTGTCTACTCCCACCCCCTCAAACTGAGAAATGAAGTGATCGATATACAGCTCGTAAGGAGCGATCCGATCACCATGCCCCTGCCAGATTGGATCCCTCCCTCCCCCACCGTTGTTCCTCTCACAGAGGAGTTCCTGGATTCGGGAGAGGCATCGGTCCTCGATCCGGACCTTGAAGCCTACAACTCGGATGGATCATTCCCTGAAGAACCGCTACTGTGGTCATCCATAGGCTGGGGCTGGAATGAAGGTGAGAGATACGCACACTATTCCGTCTCGGCCTGCCCCTTCGACTATGAACCCTCGGTCAACAGGCTCACATATTACAGGAACGTGAAGCTCGATATCACACTCGGTGAAACCCAGCCCACGTTGGAACAGTTGACATCCGAGCCCACAAGGGACGGAACAAGGGCCGTTACAAAACCCATGCATGTCGAATCCGGCACCGAACTGTTGGTCATCGCATACGACCAGTTCCAGGACGAACTGCAGCCTTACGTGGAATGGAACAAGGAGAAGGGGACAATGACCACCATGGTCCCGATATCGACCGTTGGTTCTACCTATCCCTCCATGGACCAGCCCTCCTCCATATGGCAGTATATCCACGACACCTACTTCGGGGACCAGCAGGAACTGAAATACGTCCTTCTGGCCGGTGAGGTCCGGTATGTGAGCTCCAGGATGGCCAAGGACCTGGACCCCTACGCTCCCGCCGGGGAGCCTTCGACACTTCCCGCCGACACCTACTTCTCCTGCCTTGACGGGACCTACATGAACTGGAACCAGGACGCCGACCAGAACTGGGCGGAACTGAACGATATATCGGACTACATCCCCGAGGTTTTCGTGTCTAGGATATCCGTGGACACCGAATCGGAGGCGGGCAACTGGGCCCAGGTAGTTGTTGACTACGAGAAGAAGGTCCATACGACCAACTGGGCCGGGAAGGCCGGTCTTTTCGGATCGTCCACCCATGTGGACCAGGACGGTCCGGCCCAGTGTGAATATCTCTGGGACGAGTATCTAAAAGGCGTTTACCAGACTCCCGAGAGATATTACAGCCCCGGCTCCTACAAGGATTCCACCGGGGCGGCTCCCTTGACCTACGGTGCCATAAATACAGGTCTGAACGACGGGCTCTCCATAGTGGTATACATGGGTCACGGACACCGACAGGTATGGTCGGAGGGGACCCTGGACAATAACGATGTAATTTATACCGTAAATGAAGCAGCCTCTCTCCAGCAGTCTCCCAAACTACCTTTCATAACAGCAATGTCCTGCGAGACCAACTGGTTCGACGGGACCAATTTCGAATCCATCTCCGAAGGATTCACCGAGAACTCCAAGGGAGGAGCCATAGCTTATGTCGGGGCAGTAAGGACCACCGAAGGAGGCATTGGATACGATCGATACATGCCGGGGGCCCCTGGCATACAGGAGGACGTGCTCAGGATGATGAAGCAGGGTTACGGAAGAGGGGGAGAGATATTCCACAAGGGCAAGGAATACTATGTGGACTCTTTCAAGAACTACTTTGTACCCAGCTACGAGTTCGCCTACAATGCATATATAGAGCACAACATGTTAGGCGCCCCGGAAACGCCTCTTTGGACCAGGCAACCCGACACCTTCCAGGTGAACTATGATTTCGAGAAGGACCACTACACCAACTTCACGGTGCAGGTAAGCGACTCGGGCGGGAACCCGGTGGAGGACGCAGTGGTCTGCGTCTATTCCAGCACTCTGGACAGTCTTTCTTCGGCCATCACCTCATCCAACGGATACGTTCGCGTGCCCTTCGAGATCACCGAGACCGCATATGCGAAGATCACTGTAACCAAGAGAGACTTCAAGCCTTACCAGGAGGAGATGGTGATACTTGACGAAACGCCTCCCGAGACCACCATTGAGGCAACGATACAGAACCCGAACGGACTCAACGGCTACTACACCCAGGACCCGGAGTTGAGGTTCTCCTGCAGCGAACCCGCCGAGGTCTACTATAAATGGAACATGGGGACAGTAAACAAGTACAAGGGAGGTTTCTTGGATATCCCGGAAGGGGAGTTCACGCTCTCGTTTTGGGCAGTTGACATGTCGGGGAACGAGGAGGAGAGGAACAGCATCCCCGTGAAGTTCGACCCGAACGAACCCAAGGCCGAGATAACGGTAACTCCCGGCGATCCCGACGGAGAGGATAATTGGTATATCACCCGGCCCAAGGTCCTCACCGACACAGGAGACAACGGAGGCTCCCCGGAGGAGGTCAAGTACTGGTATGTCGGGGGTCCAAAGGAAACATCCAACGGAACGATATATCCTCCGGAAGGTCACTCGGAACTGCACCTGCAGGCCGTCGACCTGGCAGGGAACAAAGGTCCCGAGCATGTTCTCGAGTTCAGAGTGGATACGATTGTCCCGATCACCACCTTGGAGACCGGCGGTGTCGTACCAAATCCAAGGGGTTGGTACACGACTCCCCTGAGTCTTGAGCTTCATTGTGACGATCGTTATTCCACCACCTATTACAGTTGGGATGACAGGTCGGCATGGGAAAGGTACTCGTCCGAGATCAACCCTCTCCCCGGCAACCATACTCTGTACTTCTTCTCCGAGGACCCCCACGGCAACAAGGAAGAGGTGGTATCAAGAGTGATCGCCTACGACATAATGGCCCCCGAGCTTGAGGTGAGCACCGAACCCAGGTCCCCTGACGGAGAGAACGGTTGGTTCAAGAGCGTTCCAAAACTGATACTCGATGTATTCAACGAGGACAACGGCCATACCATATACTATAGGATAGGACAGGAGCAGGAAAAGGAATATTCCTCCCCCATCAACATTCCTCAGGGTGTGTGGAACATCCGCTGCTATGCCGAGGACGAGGCAGGAAACCGCGGAGCGACCCATACCATGGAGATCAAAGTGGATACCGAAACTGAGACCACCAGAAGGTCCGTGGACCTATCCGTTAACAATGAAGGCTGGTACACCGAGGTACCAGGCATCGAGCTTGAGACCGGAGATGGGGCCAAAGTGTATTACAGATGGGACAGTAATACAGAGTTCCAGAGGTACAAGGGCATGATCCTGCCACCGGAGGAAGAGGGCGAGTTCACGCTCTTTTACTATTCGGAGGATGATGCGGGGAACAGGGAAAAGGTCCGGACAATGTTGGTCAATGTGGACGCCAGACCCCCCGACCTGAAGCTGATCGCACCCAGCAGTGCCGAAAAGGACGAAGCCATCCTCTTCGACCTCTCCGGGACCACTGACGGAGTGGGGGTGGATTCCTATTTCGTGGATTTCGGGGACGGGAGCAGTTCGGAATGGGTTGAGGACCCAAACATCCGCCATAGTTATTCCAGTGGCGGCACGTTCACGGTTACCGTCAAGGCAAGGGACAAGGCGGGCCACGAGAGCGAGAAAACGTTCGAGGTAGAGGTAAGGGATGATGACAGCATGATGATCATCATACTGATCGGTTCATTGGGTGCCGGCATCATCATCATTGCGCTGGTGATCGGGTTCGCCCTGGTGATAAGGAGCAGACGGCACCATGATCATGTCCATGCAGATCATCATCCCGTTCACAGAGCGCCACTCGGAGCTCATCTTCATGGTGGCCCCCATCCAAATTCACTCAAGGGAGGATCACGGAACAGACCCAACGAAAGACCTCCGGAGGAGAGTTCACAAAAGAAGAGCATACCGCCCCCGCCTTCCGAGCCCCGGCTGCCCAAACCTCCGGAACCTCCCATCTAAAGGTAGGGCTCGTCCATCGGGGGGAAACCCCATCTACGCCTCAGCTCCAGGTATCTGTCGAAGTTCCAGGTGGTCCTGAGTCCCTGTCCGTCATCACCCTTTAAAGTATCGAGCACTGCCCTGGCACCGTTTATGAATAGGCGTTCTTTCTGCTCTTTCGAGATGGCGAAGTCCAATGTCCTGACCCCTTCGGTATTCACATCGATCAATCTGCAGATACGGGTGGGGTACTCCATAAAGCTCATCCTGCTCTGTCCGTACCTCATGGTATCGAAGACCGCCAGACCGAAATGGAAGAGGTCGGTGGTTGGATTGGAGGGAGTGACCCCCGAGGTCAGGTTTATCCCGAAGGTGGGCCACCGGACCTTATCCGGTTCCTTGATGTCGAACACCTCCAGGGGAAGATTTGAGGCGAATGCGCCGTCCACGATGAGTGAGCCGGATAGCTTGTAGGGGGTGAAGAAGAAAGGAACGGCTACCGACATCCTGACCGCTGCGGAAATGGGGAAGGATAGAGGTCGAATGTTACCGTAACGGTCAAGCACAAGGTCCCTGGGCATCAAGAGTTCGCATGAATGGGTCACATCGGAGGCCATTATGCTGAGTCTGGGCGAATCGGAGGAGTCCAGTTCGGCGAGCATTCCCTTACTTTCATACGGCAGTCTGCCGAAGGTGTTGGCATTCTTCTTTGCAAGAAGCCTCTCGACCCAGGCCTGCAGTTTCTCCCCCTCGTACATACCGTAAGAGGTCGATACCGCAGCTATCTTAGCGAACCTTGGCAATCTCTGGTCCCAGAAACCGTCCCTGAGCTCGAGGAAGTCCACGGCGAAGAGTTCCTGTACTATCTCCTGGCATGAGTAGCCTGCCGCAACGATCGCTGCAGTGATCGCCCCGGCGGAGGTGCCTGCGAGCCTCTTGAACCTTACGTCCAGCTTGTCGAAGGCCCAGATCGCACCGAGATGAGCCACGCCTTTGGCACCCCCTCCGGCAAAGACCAGATCTATACTGTCGGGGTGCTCTTCAGAACTTATACGGAACCCATCGGAATCCTTCAGCTCCTTCAGTTCCCGCTCCAGCTGTTCTAAAGATCCGATCGCCTCCTTGGAGAACCTCATTTCGGCCCCTTCACCTTTGGTATATGTGGAGGGAATTGTACTATCTACCATTTCATCATTTCGATTGGAAGTTCTATCCTCTGTATGGCTGGGACCTTCTTATCATGAGAACCAGGAGGGATCCGTCCTCCTGACTTCCCATGACCAGCTCGTCATCCGGTTTGAGGCCTATGGACCTGAACCATTTTGTAAGACCGCCGCCGACCCTGACTCCGCCCGTGCGGGATATCATGCATTTGGATGTAAGCGATGCATCCTTCCTGATCCAGACGGTCACCGGACCTTCCTCCAGGAGTTCGCCCCGGTCCTTCGGGATGTAGAGGAAGCCCTGCCTTATGGATGTTCTCGATATGGGAGATACTATGATCTTCTCCTCCGGGAAATCCTCCTCTGTGATGACCTCTTCCACCATCTGTGTTGGCATCTCGCCCATGGGGATACCTGCCTCTTCTGCCTCGCTCGTCCTGATAACGGATGCGATATCTTCCTTCAGGAGAGGCAGTATGCTCACATTCTGGGGTTTGAAGTTCTCCTTCACCACCTCCACGGTCCAGGGGTCCAGGAGAAAGAAGTACTTGAAATCGGCCTTCTCCTCCGCTATCTTCCGGAGGTTCTTCTTCATCGAATCATGTTGCCGGCCACCAAGGGCGCTCTTGCCGTGAAGGCTCATGGTCCTGACCCTGGCCACCACCTTCATCCTTTCGTTGACCACGCCCTTGACCATGGATGCGTCCGGTCTGCCGACTATCTCCCAGTCACCTATCTCCTTGTGACGGTCCGATAGGTCCATCCAGGCAAGGTAAAGGGATGTGGTCCTTATCCTTTCATCGAGTTCCTTCATGTTCTCCTTGACATTGAACAGGAAAGAGAGCTGCTTTCTCATCTCATGGGAGATCAAATCTTCATATTCCATATTTATCAAGCCCCCTATATTGTCCTGTTCAATAAGCATTTCGGTAGGTGAGACATTGAATAAAATTGAATCTGTATGAGAATGCATAGAAAACTATCTGGACGATAGAATAATAGGAGTCTGTTCAAAAGATCGGAATTGAAAATCTCAGACAGGTATGGCACGGCTTTTTTTCCTGGAGAATATATCGATCCCTTCCTTAAAGCTCACTATCATGTCATCCTCGGCGGGTATGGTCCTTATGCCGGACCTCTCTTCGATATACCTGGATTGCCTGGACGGGTCCTCTTTTAGGAACTTCTTCCCCTGATGGGTAAGAAGGCAGAGTTCCGGTCCGATCTCCTCTGCGATCTGTGCACCATCCTCCGTGGTCAGATGGTTCGGGATCCTCGACCCCAGAGGCCTCGTCACGGCCATTACGAGTATCCTTGATCCCCTGTGTGCCTTGACGATCTCATCGGTGATCTCGGTATCGGCAATGTATGAGAGGATTCCGTTCTTGGTATGGAGCTTGAACCCCACGCTCTCGGGGTCAGAATGTATCGAAGGGGTAGCCCTGCCGCTCAACCCCATGACCTTGAAATCATCCCCCGATCTCACCGTGATGACCCGTCTGATCCTCGACTTGTGATATCTGGATACTGCGGGGCCGATCCGTCCCTTGCCCTTGATAACGGAGACCGGCCCGATGAGGAAACCCCATCTGCCCCGCCTTCCCAGGCCAAGCCCCTCCATTATGGGCTCGGCATCGGAGTAGTGGTCGGGATGACAGTGGGAGATCAATATCCCATCCGTTCTCAGGGGATCTATCCTGTTGCGCCTCATTGCCGTGAGCGCACCTGGGCCGGGATCTATATGGACCTTATACCCATCTTCTAGATACATTCCTCCGGTGGATCTTTCCTGTGTCAAGGTGACGAAGCGTCCTCCCCCAGTACCTAGGAAGGTCAATCTCGTCATTATAGGACTTCATCGATGGCATCACTTATGAACTTATCTAGGTGGATGCCATGACGCAATTGATGACCATTTGACCTCTAAGTATTATAAAGTAGCAGCCCAAATCTCAGGTCAAGGGATGGGGGCTGTACAATATATGCCCCCTCAACCTATCCCTGTTATGTTATCAACAGAACGGAGGAAAACCACATGAAGGAAAAATTCAGCAAACTGCTCATGGCCATCATCTTGGCCGGTGTTCTTATCATACCGGTCTCATTGGTCGGGGCGGAGAACGAGGATGTTCCGCTACAGGAGGAATCCGATAAATTGAATGGGAACATCGTGAGCAATTCTGACCTTCTCGAGATCGAGAGGGTCAGCGACCCGGGGATCGATCTGGACAGGTCCAACATCAACTGGATGGACCAGGACCGGACACCTGCGAGATATTCACCAAGGACCGATCTGGATACCATCTCCGACCAGTTCTCCATACCCGAAGGTGTCCGGAAACTGAAGAACCCGCCCATGGTGAATTCCGAAAAGACAAGGGCCACCGACGACGAGGGCGAACAGAGCTACCCGGATTTTGCCAATGGATCCGTTATAGATCCCAACGGTGAGACGGTATCGGGAAACCTCGCCCATTCCAATAATCCGGCGGATGTGGATCCGATAGACTGGTACAAGCTCGGTCTTTCCGATGTTGCAACCACCGCCGGTGGGTCTCCTGTTTACAACATCAGCGTCACTCTCGATGAGTACTATGCGAGCGAAGGAACCCTCTACGAGTACGGGGAAGATGATACCGGATCACAGGTCACTTTGAAAGAGGACTGGGGTGACTTCCTCGAGGTATACGTAATCTACACCGACGAATGGTTCGGACAGGGCAACCTGGGAGGCTGGACCTGGTTCTACGATGACGGTGACGACACCGACGGATGGTACCACGACGATAACTGGACACTGCATACCTGGTCCCCCAGGCATTCATGGCAGGGACCGGACAACGACGGGTTCGCAAACGGATACAGAGAGTGGGGGTGGATGTACATCGGCATCAGCTGGAACTACTATGCCACTGCTGATTCACCGACCACAAGGCCTGCCTTTACGGCGGAGTACGAGTTCACCGTGGACACGTCCACCACCGTTACGAGGGACGCAGTCGGCAACTACAAGAAGAATGCCACAACCTTCAGCAACATCGGAAGCCGGGTCACGGACAACAAGATGTGGTCCATCTATAACTCCATGGATTGGTGGGAAGTATCCGGTTCCGACACCGCCAAGCTCTGGAACTACACAATAGAGATCAACAGGACATCATCTATCTGGTACGGCCAACCCACAGCAACGGATGTTTGGGACAACAGACTTTACATATGGGTGCTCACACCCCATTACGGAGAGGATGGGATATGGGATACCGAAGACGACGGTTTCTCGGGAGCTAATCGTGCCATGAGCTATATCTATGAGGGGGGCGGGTTCATCGGAGACGAGTTCAGATTACATCTGCACAATAACTGGACGGACGCACCCGACAGGACGGTCTGGATAGGTCTCATGGAACAGCCCATGCACGGGGCAATCCAAAACGGCCAGATAGCCGGTTGGTACTATTTCCCCGATCACTACATGTACTCCACCTACGACCTCAAGGTGTCAATAGGGGAGATAGAGCCGAACATAGCACCGTCGATCACCAACGTAGAGATAAAGTCCGACTTCGAGCAGGACCCCTCCGGCGGTTACTACGATACGGAGTTCGAGATCTTCGTGGAGTACACGGATGAGAACAATGACCCGCCCGAAGTGATCAATGTGATAATTGACAAGGACACCCCTTACGAGAAGATCGTGGACATATCCGATTCAGAGGTGGATGTCTTCGACAACGATCTCACGGACGGCAAACGCTACAAGCTTGTCCAGCTCGGTGAGGACCTTACCGATACCCCATACCCGCATACGGTTCACGTGAACTGTACGGACAGCATCCCCGAGAGGGCCATACGCGGAGCAAAGGACTCGCTGATGTTCGAATACGAGGAAGGACTGAGGGTCTGGGACGACGAGCCGGTGATCAAGAACCAGAACTGGCAGGGCATGCCCGAGCTCCAGGAGGACGATGATGAGACCTACGTGCCCCTGGAAGGCTTCGACGGCATGTTCAAGGACCCCGAGAACAACTTCAGGGGCTTCAGGATATGGGACCCCAGCACCGAGGAATGGGTGACCGACCTCGACGTTTTCCAGAATGAGGACGACGAGGACGCACTCCTTCACATCAACATAACCGAGCACGAAGGTATATGGCAGGCCGTTCTTTCACCCTATGAGAACCAGCACGGCTCAGCACCCGTGAGGTTCATGGGATACGATGACCACTCCAGCGTGAACCTGTCCTCGACCATAGTGATAAGGGAGGTCAACGATCCTCCCATGGTGACGGCCGTACGGATAGACGGCACCGAATACACCGTGGACAATGCTCAGCCTCTTAGACCGGTAATTCATCTAGAGGACGAGCCCATAGATGTCCTTGAGGATCAGGAGTTCGAATTCCAGATAATCGCTGAGGATACGGACCTCGAAGAGGACTGGACCGATCTGGAGTACAGCTACCTAAGGCCTCCGCAGTCCGACGACTGGGACGATGACCCCAAGGTAGAGTACAATACGGGCATCGTAACCTTTACACCCACAAACAGTGATGTCTGGGCCGGCAACTCCAAGATGGTCTTCGAGATCGATGACCACAGAGAGAACGGGGACATAAAGCTGGAGGTATATTTCGATGTGCAGAACGTCAACGACGATCCGACGATAATGATACCTTCCACCACCGCAAGGACATGGAAGCAGTTCTCCAAGGTCTCCATAAGGCCTATCGCCTCGGATGAGGACAAGAACGATCAGATCACCTTCTCCGTGAACTTCGAGGAGGCTATCGGCGACGAGCATGACCCCATACTCGATCAGCTTCCCTATGCAGATGTTACAAAGGGAATAGACTGGGACATCAACCCGACAACGGGGGATTTCTTCTTCCAGCTGGATGACCAGAACATATGGAAGACATCCACGGGCATGCAGGATACCGTGGAGATCGTCCTGGTATTCAAGGCGGAGGACGAGGCAGGAGGAGAGGCAACGACCTCCATAAACCTGATCCTGACGGATGAGAACGAGCCGCCTGAAGAGCCCGATGTCATCCACGCGAACCCGACGAAACCAGAGACCATGGAGGTAGTGAACTTCTATGTGGACCCGCTCAGCGACCCCGACGGTGACAAGCTCACCTACAGGTGGGACTTCGGCGACGGCTCCAGCGGAGAGGGGATAAACGTCAATCACACGTATACCTCAAAGGGCTGGAAAACGGTGCAGATGTGGGCCGAGGACGGACAGTTCCAGACCGAGAAGATATCCCTCCGGATCGAGGTCTTGGAGCCCGAGGTCACAGGTGACGATGATGACGATGACGATGTCGATGACGATGATGTTCAGAGCCCGCAAGGTGATGACAACATGGTGTTGATAATCGCCATAGTTGTAATCGTTGTTATTGTGCTGTTGATCATAATCATAGCTATGATCCTGATCCTGAGGAAGAAGCCTGCGCCTGCTGCTCAGCAGTATCCGGGCTATGACCAACAGCAGCTCGGTGCCTACGGAGCACAGGGACTGCCTCCGGGACAAACAGGGGAGCTGCCCCCGCAGGAGGAGACACCGGAGCTTCCACCCTCGCAGGAAGGAGGGGACCTCCCGCCCGCAGGCGGTGAGCAACCCGGTGCCGCACCGGAAGCACCAGGAGCCCAACCGATGGCACCTGCCGCTCAGCCCGAGACGGAACAGCCCCAGGAGGAGGCGCCGTCGGGCAACGCATGCCCGAGCTGCGGAGCAGCGGTGGACCCGACATGGTTCCTATGCCCGAACTGTAAATCACCGCTCCAGTGATCGGGGGGGTGGACCGGGGCGCTCTTGCGGGTGCCCCATTTTTTTATTTTTACTGGAGTTTTGCGTTTTGACCGAAAGATTCGAATCATAGGAGGACCATATAGGATTCCCGGGGATGCGGATGGACACGCCTATAGTCGAATTTCCAGGTTTCATTGAAGATTTATCAGAAGAGTTCAGACCAATATTCAAACAGAAACGAAGCTTTATACAGTTCAAAAGAGCCATTTCAGGCATTACTATCTCCGAACATCCTACAATTGCAAACATAAATGGCTTGTTCCTTGAGCATACAGACCAATCGAATCTGAACAGGTTCGTTAACAGTGATTCCTGGAGTGAATACAAGGTAAACAGAACCAGGTTTGGAATGATTAACAGAGTGGAAAAGAATGGAGTTGTAATACTCGACGATTATATCATTGAGAAATCTGGACCAAATATATACGGGACGGATTATCATCACGATCATTCGAAAGGTAGGAGCGTGTTTGGACAGAACATAGTTGACTGTGTCTTATCGGGTAAAGGAATATTTCCCTTGCTACAGACACAGTATCTCCGAAAAGGGAGCAAATGGAAAACAGATAACAAACATCTCACGAAGATAGATATTCAGAAGCAACATCTGTCCCAATTAGTGGATCTGGGATTGAAATTCATGTGGGTCACTTTTGACTGCTGGTACTTCTGCAAGTCATTGACGGATCATATTGAATCTATTGAAAAGAACTGGATCGGTCAGGTGAAATCCAACAGACTGATCAGAGTTAATGGTGAATGGATATCTGTTAAGGAATTTGCAGAGAGCATGTTTCCTGATAAGAGCTTCAAGACGGCCAAGATAGGTGATGACACCTATCTGGTCAAGGTCATCAATGTTGAGATGAAAAATATGGGAATGGTCCGGTTATTGATATCGAACAGTGACCGAGGCAATTTCAAGTTCTTTGCCACGAACAAACTTGATTGCAATGAGGCTCAGATGCTGAAAATATATTGTAGAAGATGGGACATTGAGGTATGGCATAGAGAAGGCAAGGCGAA
>JAWOCK010000086.1:0-27642 GCA_046483845.1 Thermoplasmatota archaeon
TCAAGGGAGCCGAAGATGACGGCCTTGAAGGAGACGTGAATGATCTGAAGAGGACCGTGAACATTCTCTGGGTTGTCCTTGTCGTCATGGCAGTTGTTGTTGTGCTCCTGTTCCTGATCCTTCTTGTGATGATGGGGATTGTGATGATGGGAAAGAGGAAAAAGGAGAATTTGGAAGAATAATGTGCCATATGAATTTCATTTTGGATATTTAGACCCAAAGAAGGATCACCACCTATATCAAAGGACGATGAAGGACCTTGATAAAGCAGGAAAGAATTCTAAAGGGATCAGAAAAATACATGAGAAGAATGGGATCGAACTACTGAGCAGGAATTCTACACCTCTTACCTTGATCTACTCCCTGGTTGAGATAATCAATAAGTACAGATGATCATCAGATCACTCCATATCTCTCTATTGGGGGAACCGCAGGAATGTAAATATACAGGATCAGTACCATGGAAGCATCAGGTTCTCCATCCATCGGAAAGGAGTCTTACCCAGAGGGGAACCTTCTTAACATCCTTGTCGGTGGAATACTGATCTCTGGTCACCAGGACCTTCTCGAAATCCCGGTAGGGCATATCCCCGAAGGCACTGATCTCGTTCTCTCTTGGTCTTCCATAATTTACCTGCATGGCAATCCTGTGGTCGGGGATCAGTATGTCGACCTCTCTTTTTTCTCTCCAATAGAAACAATGACCAAGTTCCTTTTCAACTTTCTTGGCAAGAAGATTCTCTGCCCATCGGCCAAATGTATCCATGGGTTCAAGCATCAATGAGTTGGCCATTCCAAGGTCCGTTGAGTAGATCTTCATTGGCAAATTCGTTCTTGTTCCCTCGAGTGTCGATCTCGAATACAATCTGCTTCTGAATATCAAAAACGCCTGCTCCAGGTAGTACATATACTCGTTGACCGTGTCCGGGCTCAAACCTGAAGCCTTGCCAATTCTCCTGAGACTCATTATGTTCGAATGGTTTCTGAGGGAATACACTGCAAGAAGTTCCAGTTTTTCAGGGAACCTGATGTGATGTCTCTTTATAATATCCCTGTAAAGGATATCGTTGAAGTACTGCTTCAGCAGATCAGGACCTTCCTCGCTCCTGACGACCTCGGGAAATCCCCCTGTCTTCATGTATGCTTCGAGGTGATGTATCAGAAGGTCCTCATCATCACGATGGACTCTCCAGATGATATCATTATCACCATATCTCATGTCCAATCCCTTGAAGCTCAGATATTCTCCGAACGAAAGCGGATCAATCTTCATCGAGATGTTCCTTCCTGTCAGCAGATGTGAATAATCTGATGATAGCAGGGATGAAAAAGAGCCGGATATGACGAACTTCATATCCTTTCCCAAATCGTAATATCTCTTCAGCCATCTTTCCCAGTCATGAATGGATTGGATCTCATCGAGAAAGAGGTAGACCCTTCCCTCCGGCGTCATATTCCTTCTGTATTCTTTCAGGAAGGTTTCAAGCGGATCATCGAGACCTGCCAATCTCTCATCATCCATGTTCATGTAACAGATGTTCTCAGGAGGATTGTCTTTCAACAGATGTTCGATAAGCTGGTACATGATCGTGGTCTTTCCCGATCTCCTTATCCCGGGAAGTGAGATGATGTGCCTTTTGGGCAACAGATCTTTCAAACCATCAAGATATGCTCCACGATCTACCCCCTTCAAGGATCGGATCTGATCATTGGAATTCCACCATGGATTCCAGTCATGGATCACATCTTTCATACATGATCATACCATTCAATGTTTATATAGGTGTCTACTACATTGGACATTAAAACAATACTATGTCGAATGTGCTCGACAGATATGTGCCCATTCGGGCCTGTACATAAAGGGACGCACTCTCGCAGAAAATGGGAGCTTCCCCTAACATCATTCAACCCTATCCAGCATCACATGTGAATCCGCGGCCCCAGGTCGATCCTCTAATTGTTGGAAACGGACCTTCAGAAAGGATCGGATCGTACCGGATGACAGCAATTTTAACCAAAAATAGTCTGTGATATGGATTCTCTTTCACCGAAGGAGAGGAAAAGACATGGCTCCAAACACATACCGACCATAACAGGTACACATCAATGCCAAAAGTTTAACTATATAGTTAGATATTATTCTAACCAGTTGGTTAGAATGATTTCAAGACATGTCCTTGGAAAGGGTCAGATAGTGATACCGAAGGTTATCAGGGAAACACTGGGGATCGATACAGGGGATACCGTTCAGATCGAGCTTGAGGAAGATCACCTTATAATCAGAAAAGCAACCAATCCCGTAGATGTTTTCAGAGAGATCTCCTCTTCTTCGGATTCATCCGTTTCCATGAAGGATATCAAGAAGGAACTGGAATCCAGATATGAGGAGGATTGATGTTGTACATCGATTCCAATATCTTCATATTCGCCGCAATGGATCGAACCGTATTGGGAAAAGATTGCAGAGAGGTTCTGGAAAGGATACAGAACCAGGATTTGATCTGTGCTTCTTCCTTTTTGACGATCGATGAGGTGATCTGGGTCCTGAAGAGGAAAATGGGAAAGGACAATGCGGTCAGGATCACCAAAGCTTCACTTTCTCTTCCTGTGAGATGGATCGAGATAGACAGGCCTAAAATGACCGGCATGATAGAACAGTTCAATGGTCACAACCTGGACCCTAGGGACTGTCTCCATCTTTCGTCGATGAAAACTGCTGGTATAAATACGATCCTGAGCGAGGATGCGGATTTCGATAGGGTCAAGGGAATAAGGAGATTGAGTGCTGAAGAGATGCTGAAAGGGACCTATTAGATCCAGGTCACGAACTGTATTTTGACCCAACGGGTACAATGTCCATACCATTCCCATCAGAACATACCACATCGCGACCCCATGTGGTGGCCCCGATCCGAGACACGAACCTCAATGAAACAGTGATCGTGGGATACGCCATCACTTCAATCGTTTGAGCCATTGTTGAACTGGAACATGAGCTGTTACTTTTTTCATGATCTTCGTATTTCTGATCAGCGGTTTTTAAAAAAGTCATAAATATAATAGAAGAAACCGTTATAGCTTGCAAATACCTGTCTCTTTGATATCGGTGAAAGAAAATGAAAACGAAGCTACCAAGAGAGTTCTGGGCGGTAAACGCTTCCAACCTTTTCGAAAGAGGCGCATACTACGGGATGCTGGCCGTTTTTTCCTATCATCTTGTCTACAACGTCGGAATAGAGAGTTGGATGGTCGGGATCCTCACCGGGCTGTCAATGGGATTGATAAATTTCCTGCCGCTTATCTCGACCGCAATTGCAAGTAAATATGGTTTCAAGAAGATCCTTCTGTTCTCCTATGTAACCCTGGCAATAGGATACATTATCTTGGGTTTCGGTTATAACATCTTATTGATCTTTCTGGCAATTATCATAATGGGTCTGGGATCCGGTTTCGAAAAGGCCCTGATCGCCGCATCGATCTCCTATTCGTCGGACGAGAAGAACCGTGATTACGCATTCAACGTGTATTACTGGGTTATCAATTTTGGCGCCTTTTTCATCCCGCTGAGCATCACCTTCTTATTCACACCTGAAAATTACGGCAGCGTATTTTTCCTGATGGGGTTCTTTGTCCTGTCCAGTTTTCTGATAATCCTGCTATCCTACAGGAATCCGGTGGAACCTGACAGATCGATACCGGTAATGGATGCGGTGAAGAACCTAAAGGTCATATTAAAGGACCCCAAGTTTCTTCTTGTGCTGCTCCTCTTTTCCGGTTGCTGGTTCATGCTCTATACGCGTAAACCTTTCACACCCTTGTTCATGACCGATTTCGGGATACTTCCGGCCTGGTTCATTCCAATCCTTGCGGCTCTCAACCCCGGAACGATAATAACATTGGGTCAGTTATGGGCATATTTCATAAAGGACCGTGAAATCGATTCCTTGAGGATGCTCATAGTGGGTGTCTTGATCATTTCCGCCGGTTTCTTCATCGTGGGAATAACATTGAACCCGGTTTTATTCATAGCGGGTATCATTATATTGTCATTCGGTGAGATGGTTTCCTATCCGGCCTTCCTCAGCTATGTATCAAAGATACCGTCCAAAGAAAAACGGTCGATATACATGGGCTACTCCTTTATGCCGTTGGCAATTGCAGGAGTAACGGCACCGATTGCTGGCGGTTTTCTCTATTTTCATGTGGCCGAAAACATGGGAATGGGGAGGCTTTTCTGGGCAATTATCGCATCTATCGGGTTGGTGGTGGCATCGGCCTTTATCCATTATGATAGGCGTTTCAATAAAAAAGAAACAAGATCCAGGTTCCCGGCAAATGCACCGATGCTGCTTATCCCAACCTTTCTAATTATAGCTTTTTTACTGGGGCCCGATCCTGTATATCGTGAATCACTAACCGATGATGATAAACTACTGGGTGAGGATGCTTGGAAATATCACAACCAGACCCTTTTATTTGATGGAGAACTGAATGAAGGAGAATCCGTCAAGTATGATATATCCCACCAAGAAATGGATATCGATTCGATCACATTGGATCTAGAATGGTATGATGAGGGGGATATAAGGCGTTTGAGGAGGTATGAAAACAGGGGAGATACCTTTTCGGCCAAAATCATGATAGATGAAAGTGTAGTGGAGCGGGAAAGCAATACCAATCCTCATGGTGCTCCGGGATCGATAGATCTGGAACATAAGCTCGGAAACTTGAGTTCCGGTGGAGCAGTTGAGATCACACTGGTTGAATGCGGGGATTTCTATCCGGTTTTGGGCAATGAATTGATCACGATAGAGGATTCTTCAAATACATATCGAGTTGAAATCTTTGTATCGTACAGAGAACAGAATCCTGTATAGATCAAGTCCCAAACCCGGATGTGCCGAAGGCATGTTTGATTGTAGGACCTTCTGGTAATGAGACAGGGGGCTCCGGGGGTTCGAATTTCTTTAGCGGGTTTTCTCGGGGAGAAAACCCTGGGCCACAAAGTGACCTGAAATGTCGCAGGTCGTGGCCTCACCGCAAGACCTGAAAAGAACCTTGTGCCCTGTTCGGGCCTTTATACGGGCGCTCTCACTGATGAGTGTAATTCTCGACCCTATTTCCCCGCAGAACTTATTTTCAAAACATTTCATAAGGTGCAGACAGATCGCTCAGGCCATTCATTCACTACTTTTTCTTCCGGGTTTCAATAGGTCTCACAAACCCGCCACGGACAGTCCCAACAGACAAATCTTATATATAACGGCGCGCATGTGTTTTCATGCATCGCTGGGTAAAAACAGGCATCATAATGGCCATCATAATTGCTGTAATAATTGGGGTGTTTGTTTTCCTGTTGCCCATGTTGGGAGTGCCGCAGATGGTCGGAAGCTCCTATTGGATGGTGTCTTTGGGCGGGTCCCTGGTCATCAGCATTGTCCTCGGTTATATCATAAGAATGGTCTGGAAGGATTAGGTCAGGTCCTGTCATCTCACAGCCCACCACGAACACGCTGATGCGAAAGAGGGCTTTGCAATATGTGTTTGGCCGTCCTTTTCCGGAACCGGTTTAAAAACCCTGTTAAAGGATAGTCGCCTCAGCCGCCTGGACATGAACTCACAACTTGTGATCCTAGCGTTGAGTGGTCAAGACCCATGTTGTAGGGCCACCAAGAAATCCAATGTACTGATGGTCCATGTCCTACCGGGACATTATGAAATTAACCAGAAAGGAACCATCCTTAAAGGTTGGTCCGGGGTCAAAAGGAGGCTTGTGCATATGAAAGTTAGAATAGGTTTGATCGCAACAGCAGTATTGTTGACAGCCGTTACATTTTCAGGTTGTCTCGGAGAAGAAGATAATGGCACCAACAGCGAATTCAACAAGGAGGGGGCCCTGGAATTCTCTCTAAAGGTGGTGGGAACATATTTTGATAATCAAAAGGAAGAATTCTATTCCTGCCTTGGTGAAGAATTATATTCATTGGAAGGGGGCCAACCCGTATCGAAGGAAGATGTTGTGGGATCCTTTGATGAAAACGAATACCTGATCGATGAAGTATATACGGAACATACATTCGAAGAATATATGGAAACATATGAACCCCGGGTCCTTGATCAGGAGGAGATCGTATCCGAGTATCCTGAGTTCAAGGATATCGAGTTTTCAGGGTGGGAGCCGGATGATGACGATTATCTGTTCATAGGATATGAAACAAAGGCGGGCAAGGAAGGATTTCTCTGGGAGGATCCGCTGGTTTTCATGGTAACCTTTGAAAAGGGATACTGGACCGTCAAAGCCTTTGGAGGTTGAAACATTGTTTATTAGGGCCCGAATGTGCTTCGATCCTCTAGATGGTCCAATGCTGTATTGAACGGATAGATTGTGGGGTGGGGATCAAGGGCTCGGGTCCCGTGTTCGGACCCGAACATGGACTTCATATTCTCATCACCAAACGGGACCTGTCCTTCGGACAAAGGAGGGGGCCATACTTTTGATCTTCCATTTCTTATCGAATGAAAGCCATATATGGATGGTTACCTTTTCTAAATTACAGGTAAAAAGGATCGTTGTGTGATGAAGATCGATGTATTCGACAGGTTCACTCGGTCCATCGGAAGGACAGTGGTATCACATCCGGTGAAGATCATAATCTTCTTTGCTGTATTGACCATTCTTCTTCTCATACCCATTACCCGGATGGACACATCCACTTCCATGTCCGATTTCACCCCGGAGAGCCGTTTCGTCCGGGGGGACGAGGTACTGCGCAACGAGTTCAATACCACCGAAATGATAACAGCTGTACTTGATGCGGGGTCCGGTTCCATCCTCTCAAGGGAAGCACTCTCATGCATGGTGGAGATCGAGAACACCATCAGGATGGATGATTCCATATCGCCATATTTGATCGGATACGGTGATCCGGTCATGTCGATAGCCGACCCGATCGCGGCCGCTCTCGGATCGATATCCCATCGGCATGTCGGGATAGAAAATGCTTCGGATCAGATACTGCAACTTGCGGCCGATACCATCCTGGAGGACCCCCAATATTCAAAGCTTGTTTCCGACGACCTCAGATACGGGGTTCTCATCTTCAAGCTGAGATATGATAAGACGGACCGAGATGATGAATCCGTGGAGGTGGATATCAACAACAGGATCGAGGAAATGGACCTGGGCGATATCGAATACTTCTCCTTTTCTGCATTAAATCACCACATGAGGGAGGATGCCATATCATCGCTTTCCGTACTTCTTCCCGTCTCGATCGTCATGGTCATATTGATACTTGCGGTGGGACTCAGGTCCATCCCGAAGGTTGTTGCATCCCTGATAGGTATCACATCCGCCGTCATCATGTCCTTCGGGATGTTCTCCCTGTTGGGCCTGCTCTTCAGCCAGATGATGTACTTCGCACCCATCGTCATCATAGTTCTCTGCATCGATTACGGTATTCACCTGCTGTTCAGGGACAGGGAATTTGCCAGATCGGGAGAGCCCCCTTCTCTTTCGATGATGAAAGCGGTACGGTTCATGGGCATCTCCATCACCCTGTCAATGATAACCACCGCTCTGGCCTTTGGCTCCAACGGTCTATCGGCAATACCGGCGGTAACCTCGTTCGGAATATTCCTTGCCCTGGGTATAGTAAATTCTTTCCTGGTAATGATGTTCTTCGTACCATCTTTGGTGCTTTTCTCCGGTAGGTTCTTCGGTAAGGGAAGATCGCGTGTCGAGAAAAAGGGCAAGGAACGGTTCACAGGAAGAGCGGCCAGGATCTCGAGGATCCTTGTCTCGGCATACTGGAGGGCCCCCTGGGCATTCCTTGTCGCGGCCTTTCTTCTTGCGGGTTCGGGGCTCTATTTCGGCCTTCAGATAGATAGGGACATGACCCCTGAAGATGTCACTGCAAAGGATTCCCCGATAGTCAGGGCCGTTGAGGTGATGGAGGAGGAGTTCCCCGGACTGGGAGGGGAGCGGTGTTACGTAATAGTGAAAGGAGATATGGCGGATCCGGAAAACCTTGACGCTCTCGATATTTCCGTGAACAATATCATGGGCGATCCACACGTTGCCGACGTGAACGGCTCCGTTGTTTCAATAGTACCCTATGTGAAGATGGTCTTTGCTGCAACGGAAGCACCGGACCCGGATATGAACGGGCTTCCCGACTCAAGGGAGATACTACTGCCCATTCTGAAAGATCTTTACGATAACGGTATCGAAGGTCAAGTTCCCGCCGGAAGGATAAGGGCCCTATTGAGCATATCGGACGAAGGGTTCGACGGGACGGTGATCATGGTCTCTGCGGTGAACGTATCAGGTCCGGGAGGCGGGGTGCTCCTGGAAGGTCTTGAGAACCATATGGGACCCCTGGAAGAAAATGCCGATATACTGTACGCCGGGTTCCTATTCGAAAGATACGATATGCTGGAGCAGATGATCGATGGGATGACCGCATCCACATTGCTGACAGCTGTACTTGTCACGGTCATCGTCATCATCCTTTTCAGGTCCTTCAGATATGGGATCATCACCTCTTCCCCCATCGTTCTGGTGATAGGATGGATCATGGGGGTCATGGCCCTGACCGGATACAGGTGGAACATGGTCACGGTGACCATAACATCCATGACGGTGGGTGTGGGAATTGATTATTCCATACACCTGGTTGAGAGGTACCGGCAGGAACGGGAGAGATATGATATCCGGGAGGCGATGTGCCGTGCGATCGCCACAACGGGGGGCTCTCTGTTCGCAGCGGCTGCGACGACCTTCGGCGGATTTTTCGTCATGGCCTTCTCCGATATTGGAATGTACAATGCGTTCGGGATGCTGACATCGATGATGATAATCTTCGCATTCCTCTCTTCGGTCCTGGTCCTTCCGCCTGCGATCCTCTGGACCGACAGGATACTGATGAGGAAAGCTACGGCAGATCAGGACCCTCCATGATAGGACCCTGTTCGGGTCTGTAAAGAAGGGCCGCGCTTTTCGGGCAATCGCCACTTTCTCCAGCGGAGCGTATGAAAAGAATGCTCTCCTTGATCGGGCAGCGGACAGAAACGGTCCAGAATATCGAATGTAAAGAAAGGGAGGGAAGATACATACACCCGAACCCGATTGATATCATATGTGAATGATCGCAGGCTTCAACAATAAATGTAATAAACCTAGATGTAATACATGTACATGTACTTGTGATGGGTGTAGGGCCTACCATAGGTCTCATCAACATCCGGTAACAAGGGGGGAACAAAATGAAAAGAAGCTTAAAGGCAATTATGATATTTGGCATGGCGGCACTGATGCTGATATCGGTAGTGCCACTATTGGCAGAGGCCACCGAGACCAAGGCCGTGATAGTGGGGTTCAAGGGTGACATGGACCCATCGCTCATCAGGCACTACAATGGCAAGATCGACCATGAACTCGGCGAGATAGGTGCCATTGCCACAAAACTGCCTGTATCGGCCATTAACGCCCTGAAGAAGAACGACAAGATAGAATATGTGGAGTTCGACGAGAAGATGGAGATATCCGCGGAAACGCTCCCTTGGGGTGTGGACCGGATAGATGCCGAGAAGGTGTGGGGGTCCGGCGACGGTTCAACCAGCGTCACCACCGGCGCAAATGCGGGAGGAAATGCGATCGTTGCCGTGGTGGACACCGGGATAGACTATACACACCCCGATCTCAAAGATAACTATCTGGGAGGTTACGACTTTGCCAACGGTGACTCGGATCCTCTGGATGACAATGGACACGGGACCCATGTCTCCGGCACCATAGCAGCAAAGGACAACACCGAAGGGGTCATAGGCGTGGCCCCCGAAGCCGGACTGTATGCCCTCAAGGCCTTGGACAAGAAGGGCAGCGGTTATGTAAGCGATATAGTGGATGCCATCCTCTGGGCGGCCAAAGGCCCGGACGGGACCGTGGACACTTCGGACGATGCGGATGTTGTATCGCTCAGTCTCGGAGGTTCCTCGGGCACCACCGCTTTCAAGGATGCCCTTGATTATGCATATGGCCACGGTACACTTCCCGTTGCAGCGGCGGGGAACGACGGAGGATTGGTATCATATCCCGCGGCCTACAGCTCGGTGATCGCCGTATCCGCCACCGACAGCTCTGATTCTCTTGCATCGTTCAGCAATTATGGCACCGAGATAGAGCTGGCCGCCCCGGGTGTGAACATATATTCCACAATGCCCACCTACGATGTCGACATGACCACCGGTCCCCCCTTCAGCAGGTACAGCAAGAACTACGACTACCTCAGTGGGACGTCCATGGCATGCCCGCATGTTTCGGGTGTTGCTGCACTGGTCTTCTCCGCAGGAGTGTCGGACGAGGATAAGGACGACAACATAGCCGATGACGTAAGGAAAATATTGAACGATAATGCAGAGGACCTCGGAGCAGAAGGTCGGGATAATGATTTCGGATACGGTCTGGTGGACGCGGAGGCCGCGGAGGCCGCGGTGAGCACCGGAGCACCTTCGGTGTCCATAGACTCCCCGACATCAGGATCGGAGCTTGACGGAGTGGTGACCTTGAAGGCCACGGCCACGGACAGTGACGGGACCATATCGAAGGTTGAGTTCTTTGTTGACGGAACTTCTGTGGGGACGGATACTTCCGGAGGGGATGGCTGGACACTTTCCTGGGACAGCTCGTCGGTCTCCGACGGTTCACATACAATAGGCGTTACCGCAACGGATAATGAAGAAAACACCGCAACCGACAGCGTCACGGTGACAACGGAAAACGTTGATGATCCACCCACAGTTGCGTGGGTGAACCCCGGCAGCGGGGAGACCGTCTCCGGGACAGTGAAGCTTCAGATACAGGCCTCGGATGACAGGGACAGCACCCCCACGGTGGAGTACCGGGTGAACGAAGGGACATTGAAAACAGCTGCCTACAACACCGAGACAGGATACTACGAGGCGGACTGGGATACGACAGATGTCACGGACGGGTCCTATTCCCTTTATGCCCAGGCAACGGATTCCTCTTCTCAGACCTCTTCGGTGGTGGGCATCACCGTGACAGTTCAGAACTCCGTGGGTGGCATGTTCGTGGAAGGTATCGCCTGGGCCAGTGCAGGCCCCCACATCAAGGGGACCCTGACCATAAGGTATGACTCGGACAACGACGGTGTCGGAGAGGTCTCCGACTCCGTGGTGAGCGGCGCCTCGGTTACACTTGTCATCAGAGCAGATACAGATGGTGACGGTGACTACGATGACGGATCCAGCACCTTCAAGGGCACCACCGATTCCAGCGGGGAGCTGTCATTTATGTGGAAGAGCCCACCCAGCGGCTCTTATGAGGGCGAGGTGACCGTTCTTACCCACGACGACTATAAATGGGACCCCGATCTGGACATTGATAATCCGGACCACTACAATTGATCGGTTCCGTGAAAGAGCATGCCCTCCGGATAAGGAATGAAGATCCCGTTCCGGAGGGCTTTTTTTATTTACCTTCGATACATTCCAAGGAGCATAAAGCAGGGCGGAGGGTATGTTTTGAAGAGGCTTATGGTAACGGGAGGGGCAGGTTTCATAGGTTCCAATCTTGTGGACCTGCTGGTCCGGAGAGGATACGAGGTCGTTGTCCTTGACGACCTGTCCACCGGGAGCATGTCAAACCTGGAGCGCCATATTGGTTCAGGGTACTTCAGGATGGTGGAGAAGGACATCTGCGATATCGAAGAGAGCGATCTATTGGGTATCGACGCCGTCTTCCATCTTTCAGCAAGGGTCGATGTCCTTGATTCCATCGAGGATCCCATGGAGGATGAGAGGGTGAACTACAAGGGCACCCTGAACGTCCTCGAAAGATGCAGGAAGGCGGGTGTCAACAAGGTCATGTTCACCTCCTCGGCCGCCGTATATGGTGATGTGGCCCAGGTCCCCACACCCGAAGGGGCCCCAAAGGAACCTCTATCGCCCTACGGGAACCACAAGTATGCCTCGGGCAACATGCTCAGAATGTACAATGTCCTACATGGAATGGAGAACGTGGTCTTTCGCCTGTTCAACGTCTACGGTCCAAGGCAGGACCCCACCAACCCCTATTCGGGGGTCATATCCAAGTTCATGGAATGGGCAGTTCAAGGTCGGGACCTGACGATATACGGAGACGGCGGACAGACCAGGGATTTCGTTTATGTCATGGATGTGGCAAAGGCTTTCATCATGGCATACGAGAAGGGTCTATCGGGGACCTTCAACGTTGGGCTCGGAGCGGAGACCTCCATCAACGGACTTGCCAGGAAGATCATCGGGATCACCGGGTCCGACAGCGGTTTGGTCCATGAGAAAAATAGATCGGGGGAGATATATCGCTCCTGCTGTGTGAACCGGAAATTGAAGGAAGCACTGGGATGGGTTCCGGACACCACCATGGAAGAAGGGCTTAAGGAATATTATGATCATCTAGGGTGATGGACAGCTTTTACAGGCCTGTGTAGTGATATAAGTAGCTTATAAATAGGGAAGAGAACAAATAACTGGTGCAATATCCGTTGAGCTGATATTCTATTTCACAAGATCCAGGACCTATCTCAACAGGACCAACAGGATAAGGACCACCGCATACTATTCACTGCTGGCCTTTTATATTGTTATTCTATTTGTGATCTTTTATCTGGTCGCTGCAATTTGATATTATAACATATCCAATGCGGAGACCGACCATGTGCAAGCCAGACCTTCATATGAGGGGAAATGTTGTATATTTCCTGATAGGTGGAATCATCCTGTTGGTGCCTATGGTTCCATTTCCACTGAAATTTATATATATAATGGGGAATTATTACCCTACAGCCCGGATGTGAACTTTATGACAGAAGAAATCTACAAAGTCAAGATAAAAGACGGAGCTACAGAGATAGAATTGAAGGGAGACAAGAGATTCGTAAGGAAGGCGTTCAGGGAGATCCAGGACATATTGGATAAGGAACTGGACAAGAGCAAACTTCCAGGTCAGAAGAAGAGGAGACGTAAAAAACCTGGCAGGAAGAAGAAGCCCGGTCCCAAACCAAAGCCCAAACCAAAGAAGACCCCCAAGAAGGACAGGGTGGACCTGAGGAAATACAGCCTGAAGAAGCTCTTCGAGTTCAGGAAGCCGATAAGAGAGAACCAGAGGGTTCTCATGCTGGCCTTCTACATGAACAAGGTACTGAAGAAGAGGGAGTTCAGGGGAGTAGACCTCGAACCTCTCTACAAGGAGCTTGGTATCGATCCCCCGGATAACCTGAGCTACTATCTCAGAAAGATGTCGGAGCCCCATATCGGAAGGATAGAGCAGGGCAGGAAGCAGGGGCGCTACAAGATAACCGACAAGGGTATCGACTACATCTACGACAAGATCCCGAAGAAGTGATGGGAAGGTTCCATGCTCCACCCCCTGTGGGTGGAGCTTTTTTGATCTTTTTCATGTATACTCTTGGCAGGAGCCATGTTCGGCTTTCGGGGTAATGTGCTCAAAATTGGAATATCTTACAAGAGACATTAAGTCCTTCAATATCCATTCATACAGGAACTGGGAGGAACTCGATGGAAACCATATCGTTCTGCAGGGAAATTCTGGGGAGCAACGATTCACTGGAGAAACTGACTAAGAAGGATGGAAAGAGGGTGCTGGAATTTTTGCACTACTTTGAAGGGGAGTTCAACGAATTCCCCCTCATGGACCTGAAGGCGCCCCCCGGCAAGGGACATATACTCTACATCGTCGGGGACTTACACGGGGACCTTCCTGCGGCAAGAGCGGTCCTTGATAATTTCCACACTATCAAAGAAGAGCTTATTTTGAAAAAGGGTTCTGATTGGAAGGTGAAATTGCTTTTCCTGGGTGATTACATCGATCGTGCCCCCGAGGATGTCATGAACGGCGGTTTCCTGACATTGCTTTTACTGCTGTGCGCAAAGTGGGTCCATCCCGCAGATATCTTTTTGCTCAGAGGAAACCACGAGGCCATGGATCTTCTGACGTTCACACCCTATGAGCTCCCGGCGGAGTTGGACGATATCTTCGGCGAAGCAAACTCGGAGGACATCCATCAGGTCCTGTTGAGCATATTCTCCAGACTTCCCCTGTTCTTCAGAACGAGCAACGGCCTCATCGCATCCCATGCAGGTTTTCCAAAGAACAGGGAAGCCCCTATCTCCGATATGTCGAAAGATGACAGGAATGCCATCCTCCAGACCATCTGGGGAGATCCGGTCGGATCCAATACCTATCGCGGGGACATATCCAGGAGTTCCAGGTTCGGTAGAGAGGAACTGGAGGATTTCCTGGAGGAAAACAACGCCGGGGTCCTGGTCCGGGGTCACGATCACAGGACCATGGGATATCAGATGTACGGTGGAAAGCTGCTCACCATCCATACCTCTTCCCGTTACCGGGACAGGGGTGCCAAGGGTTTGCAGCTGGTGCGGGCCCTTGTCCATGGAAAAAAGAGGATAAGGGATGTGGATGACATCAAGTTCTTACATCTGGAAGATGGAAAGTTGCGCGGAGCCACCATCAAGCGTTTCAAGGATTGAAAATCTGCTGTTTCCTGTCTTTCTTTGTGTCGATCAGATCAAAGAGAGCAGCTCCTCGCTCTCCCCAATATCGAATTCCCGGTTCCACCGGTTGTATTTGGGGAGCGTCCCGTTCTCCCGCTCATATTCCGAAATGAGACCGTTCTTGGTCATCTCCAGCGTCTGGTCGGGGGGTATCTCCCTTCTCCTGTAATATCTCCCTTCGTTTATGGGGAACCAACCGGTGGGTAAATGCTGTGGTAGGTTGACCCTGAGATTGCCGATGCCGATGTAGAGAACCTCCCCTTCACACCCCAGGACCTCATAGAGACGGATGCCTCCTTTCTCCCTCTTTATCGAGAATGGGTCCAGGGATCGGATGTATTCCTCCTCCATCATGATATCCACCGATACGGGATCGATCAGGGGGTTTATAACCTGCTCACGAGATGTCCCGTGGAATTCCCATCGGTGAAGAACGGTCCCTTGATCATCTTGTTCCCCAATGGGTCCTGTTCACCGTGAGCATCGCATAGGGGAGGATCCATATCAGTATGCTGATGAAGAAAAATGCATATGCTATACCGTATACGAACTGCCAGTTCCTTTCGGCCTTGATGTAGAAGATCATGTATACCATGGCCATTGCCGCTATTGAACCCACAACGGTGATGATATGCCAGGGGTCCATGGCTATCCTGAAGTACATGGTCAGGATGATGAACATCATGAGGAACGGCATCAGTGTTGTCATGGTTGATTCGAAGACAAGCATCTTCCGCCTCTTCATAACATCGGGTCTGTAGATGTATCTCATCAGTATCAGGGTCTCCCTGACAAAGGACCTGTTCCACCTCACAAGCATCTTGAGCAGCTTCCCTACATTGTCAGGTGCCAGTGTGTGGGCAACTGCCTTTCGGGAATAGACCGTAAAATAATCCCTCTTCAGCACATGATTGGTGAGCGATCTGTCATCCCCGAAGGTGCATTTGCTGCCAAGGAACATCTGCTTTCTCCATTCCGGTATCACATCGTCGAGTATTTTCTTCCTGTAGGCGGATATCACACCGCTCAGACAGGTGACCCCTCCGAAGACAGAGGATGTGCACCTGTAGAAATCAAACGACATTATGTATCTGACCCCCAGCATCCTGGTGAGCGTGTTCTTCTTCCAGTTCTCCACCCTTACCTTTCCGGTCACACCGCCGATCCTATCGTCGGCGAAGGGTGCCACGAGGTGTCTTATTGCATTCTTTTCCACAATGGTATCGGAATCTATGAATACGATTATTTCCCCGGTGGCGTGCTTGACACCCTCCGCCATCGCCTCCCTCTTCCCCCGGTTCTCCGGGAAACGTATGGCCTTTATCCTGTCGGGGTGGTCCTTTGCCACCGAGAGTATGCTGTGGTAGGTATCGTCCTTTGAACCGTCGTCCACGGCTATGATCTGCATCAGATCCTTCGGGTAGTTGGAGGAAAGGAGAGCTTGAAGGGTCCTCTTGACAAAGGTACCTTCATTGTAGGAAGGCACCACCACGGTGACACTGGGCCTGTGACCATTGTCCTCATATGCCTTGTAGAGTGTATAGAGGACGACGCGTGTGGGAAGGTAAAAGAGTATCAGGATGCTGTAGAGGACTATTGGAACAATGAAATACATTGATGAAGTATCATAGAGGTTCATGAACCTGAAATTGAACCAGAGCAATCCTGCTGTTATGGAACCTATGATGATCAAGGTGATCAATACAGCGGTGCTTTTTCCTCCGTTCATTTCCATAGATGGTCCCATATTGTCATAGTATATAGAATTTGAGGGACAATTATCCGCATGAACCCTTCGGAAACAGCGTTTGGGACCTAATCGATCCCCTGGCTCCCCTATGTTGCAGAGGGTCCGGATGTGGAAAAGGCGGCCAGGATATTTGCCGCCGAGGCCTTTACATTCCTCACTCTCTCTTTGGAGGGCGAGCCTTCCTTGTAGAGTGCGTCCTCGAAGTTCGTGACCAGCGAGGCGATCGTATCCCTGTCCATGCCTGACCGGGAGAGTATGGACCACACTTCCCTTGGTGTATTGGACCTCTTCAGACCAAGACCCTCGGGGGAGCGGTCGATGACCTCGAGGTAGGAGGTGATCACGGCGTCCCTCATCGGATCGCTCTTTTTCTCAACGATCCTCGCCCTTTTCTTCCTCGGGTCCGGATCACGGGGAATATAACCGCGGGGCCGCTCTTCATCCTCCTGCTCCAGGGCGATGACCTTGGTGGTCGTCCTTTTCCTTCTTGGTACTATCAGTTCTAACCTGTTGCCGGTCCTTTTCCTTCTGATAAGGAAGAGAAGGATGATGACCACCACGGTGATGATCACCAAGATCAAAGCAACTATCCTCAAAGCCTCCTCATACCTGCCTTCATCATCCACCGGATCATCATCATCATCATCCACCGGATCATCATCATCATCATCATCCACCGGATCATCATCATCATCCTCATCCGGCTTGTCGGGCTCGGGTCTTTTCTCAATGAGGACCCAGAGGAGATCGCTGTATCCGTCCCTGGACCAGTTCACATCCGTGAAGTGTGTCACCTGCAGGCTGTGAAGCCCGGGACCTAGCAGTTCCGCCTCTATTGAGAAATTCCTGAACTCACCCTGTTTTAGGGTTCCGAGGTCAACGGTCTCATTATCGGCCGTCAACAGGTTCCTCCCCTGTCCCCGGACCAGCTGGACCGAACCGTTTATCCACCGGTCCTGGTACACCGTTGTGTTCAGAACGTCCAATATCACAATCGGCGGGTGGCTGATGTTCAGTTTGACGGATGCCGAAGATGGTCCTGTCCATTCATCACCGTCGTAGACGGCAGGGATCATCCGCTCCCCGGCCCGATCGAAGGAGATATCCCGGGAGACATCCCCCACCACGGAGAATAAAACGTCACCGATGGATATGTTTCCCCGGAGCCTCCTTCCGAACTCGTCGTGTGCGATCAGGCTGACGGTGGTGCTCTCGCCGGGCTCCAGGACCCTTTTGGAGACCTCCATATTGAGAGATGTCCTGATCTTCCTGACCGAGAAGCTGGAATTGGACCATAACGTCCCGTTGTACAAAGCCCCGATACGGTGCTCCCCCAGGCTCCACATCCTCTGAACCGTTACCTTTCCTGATGCTCTTCCGTCAACGGTGGTGAGGTTCAATATGGTCCGGTCGTCGATCAGGATAATTATATTCTTACCTGTGGGGAACCCGATCCTGTCATGGTCATCTTTTTGGATGAACATAACCGATATTTGGAGTTCTCCGTCGTAGGGAAAGGCTTCATCGAAAGCGGAGAGAAATAGCCCCGAGATGTTGTATGTTATTGTCAGGTTCTCCAGAGACACCATGTAAAGGTCAAGCTGGGACCTGAGAAGAGGGATCGGTGAGATGTCCATGCCTATCTCGGAGGAGTTCACCATCCCGGCCAGTTCCTCCATGAGGTCCAGTCTGTTGTACATGTTCTGAACCTCATCTATGGCCTCTCTTACGATCGAAGCGGGGTCCACCGGACCGGCTCTGATCTGTGTTTGCTCCAGGCTTCTCAGAAGGATCAGGAAATGTGTATGGGAGTCCGTAAAAGCATCCGTTTGGACCACTGAACGGTTAAGAGGAATGTAGAGGTCTGTCATGTCGTCATACCAGTTGTTTTCGACCATATCGATCTGTGAGCCCAGTTCCCTGTTCAGTTCCACCATCCGGGAGGTGTTGGCCGGGACATCCTCCGGCAGCCGGATCCCCTGTATATCGGCCAGGGAGAGGTTGGTGTCCCAGGAAGAATTGTAAAGGACGTTCAGCCTCATGACCCCGGAGACCAACCTGCTCAATTCCTTCATCTGAAATAGCAGTGGAGAGAAGTCCTCGAACCTTATCCTGTAGGAAGTGATGAGTCCATCGAGCAGGGAAATGTTCCCTTCTACCGAGCCACTCTCGAACGAGGCGCACCAGATGGACATCTCCCTCTGAAAGGAGAGTTCCTCTTCCATATCCCGAAGGTGCCCTCCCGCCTCCGAATAGAGAGATAATTGGTCCTTGATGAGGCCCCTTCCCATCTCAAGATCGTCCATGGATGACAGAAAACCTGTCTGGTTCTCTCTGAGGTCCGTACAGCCTTGATGAACATTGTACATCCTGCGTCCGATGGTCCCCGCCACTTCTCCGAGATCACTTCTCAGACGGGGAGATATCGTGGACAGAAAAGCCGTTTTTCTTCCGAGGATGGTGCCCGGGTCGGTCTCGGAAGCAAGTCTCCCGAGGGATCTGTCCCAGTGAGGGACCAGACCTTCCATGAGCAGAGGGCCGGCCACCTCCGGAGATGTAGCGTTTGAAGCAAGCTCCCCTATATGGACATCCAGTTCGTCGAGCAGTGACCTCTGATGGTCCACGTCGAACCCGAAAAGTTCAATGGATGAAAGGTCCCGGTACAGCATCCCTGCGAAGGATCTCATCTCATCGACGGACGGCCCGAACCTCATGAAGGCCTCATCGAGGTCAAGCAGCTGCTGGCTCATGACAGTGGAGTTCCAGCTATGCAGGTCCATATCATCGAAAGTGCCGATCGAGTAAAGTACATCCGAAAAATTTGTGACCAGACCGGTCAGGTTCTGACCCGTGAAGATGAGCGTATCCCTGTAATCCAGGAGGACGGGGTAGGAATCGACGTCTTGGGGGATCCGGTCAAGAGTTTCGGAGATGTCCCCTATCCTCTTGGAGAAGAGTTGCTGGTGCTCCATGGTCGAATTGAGGTCGTCTTCAAGGGCCGCCTCCAGAGTAAGGTTCAGTTCGTTCAGGGTCGATAATACGTAGAACCGGATCGCTGCCGTTTCCATCTCCGCCTTGTCGTAGTCCTCATGGGAAACCTGACCTGCAGCTGACGGGAGCAGAAGCAATGCAGCCGTCATGAATATGCTCAAGGTCCAGTCCCTTCTCATGGATGGCAATTAGGTTGGGCATATTGATAAAGATTTCTGCATCTTTGTTGTTTTTTGAAATGGGTTTTGGGATAACTTAAAGTTTTCAAAGGTGTTATGGGTCAACGAACAGGGCGATATCGATGAAGACGGTAATGGTAACGGGGGGAGCGGGTTTCCTCGGAAGCCACCTTGTGGACCTGCTCCTTGAGAACGGGTTTCATGTGTACATAATCGACGACCTCTCCATAGGAAAAGCAGAGAATCTCTCTCGGTGGACCTCCATAGATGATGAGTTCGAGGACCTGAAGGACCTGTACAAATATTCCCCTGGCAGGAGGCCGCGTTACAAACTGATGGATATAGATATAACAAGGAAGTTCGTGAATAACCCGTGGCTGGGCGAGATAGACCAGGGGCAGATAGATTGCATATTCCATCTGGCTGCAAGGATGGACGTGATGTCCTCCTTCGATGACCCCTTCGATGACGGAATGAGGAACTACATAGGCACTCTCAACGTACTGGAATATGCCAGGAAGGTAAAATGCGACAAGGTGGTCCTCAGGTCGTCCTTCACCGTCTACAGCGACAAGAACGAGCAGCCCGTATCCGAGGATGCCCTGCTGGACCCCATCTCCCCTTACGCTCTCCATAAGTATGCATCCGAGAAGGTCCTGAACCTCTACAACGACCATTACGGAATGCGTAATGCATCGTTCAGGTTGTTCAACATGTACGGCCCGAGGCAGAACCCCGAAAGCATCTATGCGGGCGTCGTGATGAGATTTTTGGACCAGGCAAGGAAAGGGGAGCCCTTGACCGTTTACGGGACCGGGGAGCAGACCAGGGATTTCCTCTATGTGAAGGATGCTGTCAGGGCAATGTTCGAGGGGTATATCCAGGATGCCACCGGAACGTATAACGTGGGAACCGGTCAGGGAACCACCATCAATCATCTGGCGAAGATAGTAAGGAAGGTGGTGGGCAAGGACATAGATATCCTGAAGGAGCCTTTGAGGAAGGGGGAGGTCGTATCATCCATGGCTGATATATCAAAGCTGAAGAGAGACCTCTCGTTCGAGACCTACGTTGATCTGGAGCAGGGATTGAAGGAGACATTGGAGTGGATGAACGAGAACCTTTGATCCCGATCTCCCGAAGTGGCGGACCGGTCCTTTAGGATGTGTAGAAGATGACATTTCATATTCCTTGAGGACCGATCCGATATAATTTCTCATCCCGGTGCATATATTTTCATTGGTTGCGATGTTGTATGGTGGCTCACTTCGGTCCCGTTCTCAGGAACCGCTCATGGGCAAGCTCCGTCTCCTCACCGGTGACCCCATGGATCAGGATCCTTTTGGTGGTCCCCTTCTTCTTGTGGTGCAGTGAGGCCAGGTAAAAGGGAAGGTAGATGGTATCGCAATGAACCAGTTCACACCTCTCGAACAGACCTTTCACGAGGTCCCCTGCCTGTTTCCGGTCAATGTTCGCCTCCACCGTTCTCTCCTTGGCCCCGGGCTCTATCTCCTTCGGTTCGGGGAACTCCGATCCCACATCCTTTATCCCCTGGTCCTTTATGGAGACCAGCGGTCTGTAGATGGAGGCCGAGCCCGCCTTCCCCACGGTGGAGACCAACTTCTTTCTCTTCAAGGACCTCATTGACGATCTCACCGGATCGAGGCCCGCGCCGATGGCAGCCGCTATGTCGTTAGAGGTCATATCCTCCTTCTGGAGTTCCCTGAGTATCCTTATATCCTGCCATATATCGGTCCTGCTGGAATTCCAGATGTCAAGGAACCTGATATCCATGGGGAAGACCTCTTTGAAGGAATAGGACTCCTTGAACCTGAGGAACCTCAGCAGTACCGGGTCCAGAACCGCCTTATGGTCCGTTTTCTTCATCCTGAAGAACGACCTCCTGGTCTCAGTTATGCTACATATATAGAGGGGCCAGTACAACTTATCGATCGATCCGATGCTCTCCTTGCTCTTTCCGGTGAACAGGGTCCTGTCCGCCTCTTCCCTGGCGATGGAAAGTGCTTTCTTCTTCTTTATCCGGAAGGGGACCCCCTTGATAGAGGATCCTTTCTTCTTCTTGTTCGATGCTTTTCTGGAGCTTTTTTTATCCCCGGCAATCTCCTTGCTCTCCCGTATCCTGACAGGACCTTCCAGGTCAACGCCGGACATGAAATCATCCACTGAGAACTTCCTCTTCCTGCCGGTCCTGCCGCGGGGGGTGCTGCCAAGACTGGAGGTGGTCCTCTCCTTTACCTTGAGGAGGCCTGATGCCGGATTGAACTCCCCCATGGCATAGAACTCACCGAGCCTGAGGTTGGGAAGCTCCTTGACCCTCTTTTTGGAGGAGAAGAAGAGGTCCACCGCCTTGAGGTCGTTATTGTTCCTGAGCTTCCCGATCAGCTGGTTCCCGCACTGTGAGAGGATGTTCTTGTCAACCATTTGCGGGCGCTGTGTGGCAATGAGGAGGCCGATCCCCCTTTTTCTCCCCCTTCTGGATATCTCCAGCAGCTTCTTCATCCTTTCCCCGCCGAACTGGGGAGAGAACCTGTCCGCCTCCTCCACGATCAGCAGTATCGGCCTCTTGCTCCTGGTCTCCAGTTCGTAGAACCGGTCTAGGAAACCGGATATCACCTCGAACTCTTCCTGAATATCCTTGGAATCCGATGTATCCAGGATCATCCTGGCATCCTGCCGGATAACCGCCCCCGCCAGTTTCTTCACGGAGGACAGGTTAAGTTCCACATCCGCTTCCGGGTCCTTCCCCGCCCAGACGACCTCGTATCTCTCCTTGAGCGAGTTGTATTCACCTTCAGGGTCGATTATTACAAAGGAGGCACCGTTCTCCGAAAGCTCTTCCGCGATGACCCCGATGAGGTGGCTCTTGCCCGAACCGCTCATCCCGATGACAGCTGTCCTTGCGGTTATGAACTTCTCCATGGAGCATTCGAACGGTTCATCTCCGATCTCTCCAAGGTCGATCTCGCCTTCGATCATCTGTACACCGATCCCTCGAAGGAGTAGGGTCATCTTGGGATTTGACCTTTCCGGGGCTCCCGTTTTGCGCGATCCCCCAACTCCACGGTTGCGGCATCACCCCGTCCGTCAGCATGCGGAATCGTTGGTTGGGAACAGGTAATATAATGCCGCACCCATTGGGATAGTGTGTTCGTTGGGGAGAAGTTCAGGGCGGCGCTAAGGTCAAGGGAGCTGGTAATGGGCCTCGTTGCGGTCCTTCTGGGGGCCATATTCAGAGGTTTCATGGCCAAGGTCATGTTCCTCCAGGCTGACGAGGAGATATTCTCCTATGATGCCTATTATTTCATTCTCCAAAGACCGATGGAGTTCATCACCGGCAAGATAGGCGCGTACATCGGCTATCCCTTTCTGCTCTCCATATGGTTCAGGGTATTCGGGGTCTCATTGACGTCCGCCAGGGGTTTTTCGGTGGTCTGCTCCGTGGTCCTTCTCATCTTTGCATATCTTACCCTGAAGAAGATCACAGGGTCCGTCAAACCCGCCTTTCTGGGAACGCTTGCTTTGGCTCTTCTTCCGTTCCCTCTCAGGTACGGTCATGTCGTTCTATCGGAGCCTCTTGCCTGGGCCTTGATCTCCCCCGGGGTATTCTTTCTGGTGAAGGGCTCCATGAAGGGAAGATGGTATCATTTCCTCATATCCGGTCTACTTTTCTCCTCCGCCTTCTTTGTAAGGAGGTCGGCACTGATACTTTTGCTGGCCGTTTTCCCGGCGCTGATCTGGACCAACCGGGACTCTGTGAGGTCCATGATGAAGGAGGCCATGGCATTCCTCGGAGGGTTCCTGTTACCCCTTCTCATGGGAATATTCGGTTTCATGGCCTATTTCGGATGGGACAAGCTACAAGACCTCAGATGGACCCGTGTACCTCATGTCACCGCCGAGTGGTCGGTTGACCTTTCCGGCATATCCACCTATGAGAATGCACTTTATACCCTCCAGCCCACGACCTGGGTCGGGGCAGGCCCCGTGATGTTGCTGTTAGCAGGCGGTGCGGTGCTGTACGCTTCCCTTTTCAAGGACAGATGGAAGGCCGTATACGTCGCTGCACTTCTCTGGCCGGCCATGATGCGTGTTTCCTTCGACCAGCAGATGTCGTCCCTTTCTCTTGCCAGGATAATGGTGATCCCGGTCATAGCACTCTTTTTGAACAGGACCTACAAGACCCGACACGGTTTCTATCTTTCATTGTCAATACTGTTCGGGTCAGCCGTGGCCTTTTCCTTCGTGTTCCTGTCCGGGGATATCTGGAACGTGATCATCTACTGTGCTGTGGGTGGAATGACCCTGGTATACCTTGCCGACAGGCTCCAGAGCAGGCTGCTTTCCCTGATCCCTCTCTTTGGAGGGCTCATCTGTCTGTATCTCATTTCCCTGAAGGAGCCCCAGATAGAGAGGCTGGTCCTCTTCATCCTTCCCGTTGCCGGTATCACCTATTCCCTCTCGCTCTCCGTTCTGAAGAAGGTGACCGGGGAGGTTCCGATGGTGCTGATAGGTATGGCCGCTCCTCTTTTGCTTTTGATGGACGGACCCGGTGTTCTGCAGATAGCCTCCGGGGTGCTGATAGCTCTTTTCGCTCTTTTGATACTGTTCATCCGGGACAGGAAGAGGATGTGGTACGTTATCAGGTTGCTTACACCCATTCCGGCATTTTGTTTCGCCCTTTTCCTAAATGAGAACGCACCCGCATGGAGTGTATATCTTCCCCTGCTCGGAATGGTCATATTCATGCTTTCGGGATACATCAGGAGCAGGTTGATCGCCAGCTTCTCTCATCTGGTCCCGGTGACAGGAGCGATCATGGCCTTCATCCTCTGCCTTGCGGCCACCAGGGACATTGTACTATCCGGCTTCTCCGGGGTATTCATTGGTATCACCTCCGTTGTCATCGCCAACCTTGATAACCTTTCTTCCATCTGGAAGCAGAAGGTGGGGGAGAAGCTTTCCGTTATCCTGCTGATGCTGGTCATTGGTTATCTGGCCTTTTATGTGTACTACGCCTGGACCCACATCTACATGATGGAGTTCCTGCTCCAGTTCGCACTGATAGGAGGCCTTCTGATATGGGTAATGAGGGATACCCACATGCTTTCGAGCATGAAGAGGATGGCTGGGGGTTACAGAAGATACATCAGACCGGTGAGGATAAGGAGAAGGTCCTCCGCGGTCTTGATGGCCCTGGTGGTGATCTCGGTCCCCTTCTCGGTCTCTGCCTTCCTTAAGGATGATTGGTTCAGGGAAGAGGGGATGGACAAGAGGCCATACATGAGGACCATAGAGGAGATATCCGATTGGATCGTGGAGAACACGGAGGATGATGAGAAGATACTGGCCTGGCACTGCTATGCCGTACAGGCCGACAGGGAGTGCGTCATAGAGGTCTCCAACGCCGCCATATACAACGGGAGGCTCATAATCCGGGAGATGGAGGAGCAGGGTGTTGACATATTCGTCAGGGACTGGTACACGAACCACGGCCTGTGGGAGAATCAGCCGATCTTCCAGGATTACATACTTGGAAATTTCGTTATAGATGAGGTAATAGATGGTAACGAATGCTGGATACGTAGTTCCGATACGGGATGGGATGCCGTGCTCTGATGGTCAGAGAAGCTCATCTGTTCCTTCCGAGCCTGTCGTGGCTCGGGACCCATTCCAGTGAGGAGATGGCTGCCGCAAGTGAGATCTCACCTGCAAGGGCCACTGCCGTCACTATCTCCGCGAACCTCTTGACCCTGCCCTTGCCGTAGCAGTCCATGACCTCCAGGCATTCCCTCTGGGTGGCGAGTCCCGTTCCGCCCCCGTAGGTGGCGACGATCAGGGAGGGAAGGGTCAAGGATATGTACATGTCCCCCTCCTCGGTGAGTTCGGCATACAGTATGCCCGCGGATGATTCCGCCACATTTGCCACGTCCTGGCCGCATGCGATGAACATGGCCGTTATCGAATTGGCCGCGTGCAGTCCGTTGTTGTTGGCCCCGGACATGAACGCTCCTATATTGGCCACCTGGTTGTGTGCAAGAAGGGAATCGGGGTCCACCCTCAGATGCTTGAGCAGGACATCCCTCTTGACGGTGACCTCTGCCGTTACCCTCTTTCCCCTGGTATGGAGTATGTTGACCTGCGACCCCTTCTTGTCGGTGGCGAAGTTGGACTCCAGATAGAAGTTCCTGATGTCCTCGAAGTTCTCCATGATCCAGGAGCAGGCAGCGAAGGTGGCCTTTCCCACCATGTTCTGGCCCGCGGCGTCCCCGGTGTGGAAATTGAACCTGAGATAGACGAACTTGGAGGCCAGGAACTTGTCGATGGAATCAAGGCGGGCCACCTTTGACGTTGCCTCCGCCGATTCCTTGATACCCTGGAAATGTCTGTCCACCCATTTGCCGAACTCCCTTGCTTCCCTGGCAGAGTCGAATATGAACACCGGGGCCCGCTGCATCCTCTCGTCAACGACGGTGACGTTGGCTCCCCCGGACAGATTGATGACCTTTATCCCCCTGTTGTAGGATGCAACCAGCGTCCCCTCGGAGGTGGCAAGAGGGACCAGGAACTCCCCCTTTGCATGCTCTCCGTTCACCTTTATGGGACCCGCGAAGCCGATGGGGACCTGGGCGGCTCCCGTGAAGTTCTCGATGTTGCCCCTGGTGCTTTTTGGATCGAAGGAATATTTTATTAGGTGATCGAGCTTCTTTCCGGAGAACTCCTCTATGAACTCCTTCCTCTGTTCTATGATCTTCGGTTCATAGTCGTTCTCCTTGTCGTAGGGTATCGAAGCTCCTTCGTCCTTTGCGCTCTTTACACGGTCCTTGACGTTGAAGACCAGCTGTCCGAATCCCTTTGCCTTGAAGGAGAGCGTGATGGCATGTTCCATGTCCTTCTCCAGCCTTTTCATGGGCAGGTGTACATCCACCCTCTGTCCGATATGGAAGGCAGCCGGGGTATTCTCGGTGATCTCCGATGCGGTCATCCACTGGATCTGGATCTTCATGCGGACCTTCTCCAGGTCCATCCGCTTCCCGTTGATCTCTATCCTGTTTATTCCTGTAAGGGTGGCATCGGAAAGCTTGTTCTTCATGGAGAACCTGACGCCGTGCTTTGTGTTGACAAGGCTTCCAAAGGTATAGAGATGCGTAAGTATGGACGAGGGGATCTTCATGGTGATCACAGCCGTGGATCCCTTTCGGGACAGTTCATGTAATGGAGAGCTCCCACATTCCAAGGAGTGTGATGGAGCGGTAGGGGTTAAACCTAATGGATTGTTAAAGATAGCGGTCATCCCTTACAAACCATGCATCCATTCTTATTCTGTATCTTAGGATCACCGGGTTCCGGATGGGTGCAGGGAAACAAATCATTTTATATGCGATGTTCACCAGTATAGAAAAAAAAGCTCCCTGCGTTGAGGGGTTATCTATTACTGGAGAGATGGTAAATGGAGAGAAAGAGGTCCACCGCAGTGATGGTATTGATATTTCTTCTGTCTTCGGGGGCGCTGTTCCTTGCGGAGACAGAAGATGTCGATGCCGCAACCACCTGGATAGTCGACAAGAGCGGGAGCGGCACCCATACCACCATAAGCGGTGCAGTGGCCGCCGCTTCAAGCGGTGATACCATATTGATAAGGTCGGGCACCTATTCAGAGAGCATTACCATAACCTGCGATGATCTGACCCTGATAGGCAGCGGTACTTCCAATACGATCGTGTCCCCGGGCACCAACAATAATGGGTTTAGCATAAATGCAGATGATATAAATATTTCAGAGCTCGCTATTAATAATGGTATTATTGGGATAGATGTTCTCTTATCTGCCAATTATGGTATGTACAATGTTAGAATCTCGTCATCATTTCAACATGGAGTAGAATTAATAAATTGCATAGATAGTAAAATTAATAATTGCTTAATAAATAATTCAACTTCTACAGGAATACGATTGTTTAACAGTGACAATACCATTGTTAAGAATAATAGTTTAATTGCTAATAATATAAATATCTACACCTCAAATTCAAAAAACTGTATATATGAAGGTAACAGAATAAAAGGTGGAAGTAGAGGCATTGAAATATCAACTTCATCAAA
>JAWOCK010000113.1:0-95737 GCA_046483845.1 Thermoplasmatota archaeon
GTTGAGACCTAACCACCCAAGAAACAGGAGCCTCACTTCGAGACCTGACATCGTACACTGGCCCTACCTATTCTTCCAGGACACGGGTGCCTCATAACGTGACATTAACACCTTCAGAGTTATTCAATCACAGATGTATCATATCGTGACATTTTTTGCCCAAGTCGAGGCCCCATCTGTGGCCCCGGAACGTGGCCCCACGTCGTGACCTGACAAGTACCAAGATGAAATCATATTTGGACCTTAAGAAAAAGTTGCGAAGACCCTTCCAACGCATTTGAGAGCCCCTTCTTTTTCATCTCGATCCCTTGCTTCCATCCGTCATCTGCCTGGAAATCTTTTCTTAAAAAGGGGTTTTTCGGGACATTTTCCGGGATCTTCATCGTTACTACGATTAAGGTGAGCATAATCTTTGATTATGCGGAATATTTTACTTAACCACTTAAACCCCGTCCCCGACACTTTACTACCATTGCTCTGCAATGGTAGATAGTAATTGTCAATGACGTAGGGGTCCTCCGAGTGGAAGATTATTTTGAATTTATCATAAGGCGAAGAGGTCTGAAAAATCGGAGATTTTTCAAAGATTGAACCTCAGTTAACAACTTCTCATCGGTCCATGTCCTTGAGCATTTTGCAATGGGAATTGACGGTATGAAATGCTCAAGGTCAGCAAAATCATGAAATAATTTTGTGAGATCAACCCCGTCCCAGACACCATACCCCGATCTACGACACTTATCCCATAGATAAGCGATACCATGAAGATAGAACACGATAGTATGGATCATTTGAAAAGCTGAGAGATCACTCCCTTGAATTGTTCCGGTTCAACACCAAGATGATAAGAGGCCTTAATAATCAAGTCCTCAGAAAAATGATCCTTCACCTTTTCAATATGCTCAGGAAAATTTTGTTTTAATGAATGGATGATCTCTTTTGCTGGCCTTTCAGAATGCCATATCAAAGCGTAGATGTCGCATGCATCCTTGATCTTCTTATCATCCTTTGTCCTGTTCGGAAATGAAGATAATTTCATTGCCAGTAGTGTATCCGGTAGAGGAACCAGTAGTGTCTTTCCGAATATTGTGATCTCTATCATCCAACCATTCTCTATAGCATCAGATAACAATGGCTCATCGATGGGTTTGATCTGGAATACATCATCGTTTTTAGGGTGGATGCGGTCAACCATGGGATCTATGTAGAGATAGAACAGATCAAAAAATGGTATCTCACCAGATTCTTTTTCATTCAATGATTTTCCGGTTCTCTTATCCAGTATCCTGCAAAATCTTGATGTTCCGGATTCCCAGTAACCAACAACTTTCAGGATCTCGAGTGTTTTGGCAAAATTGCTCTGTTTCAGATCTTCTATCGATCCGTCAATATCTATATGAAATCCCAGGTCAACATCTCTGGATCCAAGGTAAGGAGCATTATGTTCTTCACTGTAACTCTTATTCACTGTTAGATAAACAGCCCACCCTCCCATCAATATCAATGGCTCAGGCAATTCTGCTGCCAGGATCTTCAGAGCATCAAATGATGCATCTGTCTCCATTCTTTCATAGATCTGACTTACAGCCATAATACCTCTCCACAAGGATCTCTGCCGCTTCCGTACATACTCCACCTTCTCTCATGAGATCAACGATCAGCTGTTGTATGCTGACGGTTTTCAATGGACCCTCATTGATACTATCCCAGAAAACATGTTCGTCAGCAAGGAGTATCCTGACATTTCCTTTTCCGACATATCCATTTTCCATCAACTTCTCATGCCAGAGGTTGCTATCTTCTTCATGGATGTAGATATCCATTATTCTTGGGATCAAATAACTACCTATCTGATTTTCAGCATAATAGGTGGTCATTGCATAATCAAGTTCGATTTCACGAATGAATTTCTTAGGATCTTGAATATGGTATTCTCTGAATAGGACACTGGTGGGCCTATCGGCCCATTTTCTAAATAGAGACTTTGGATCTTTTATTTTCGTACCTTGAACGATCCCCTCTCTTTCCAGTTCTTTCAGAGTGTTATATGTCCAGTGATAATCTGCCTCCGCTTCTTTGGAGACCTTTCGAACACTGCGTTCGACATAAGGAATACTTAGCAATACTCTGAAGATCCTCTCAATTTTGATTGCCTGTCTATTCCTTTTGCTCAGGTTGTCTTCAACCTTCATGGTTATCTAACTATATGTCATAAGTTGCCACTATATAAACCTTACACATATGTCTTTTATCCATGGTATAAATGTTTTACACATATATTGAGGATAATTATCATTGGATTGAAAAAAATGAAGCCCCTTCCAACGCATTCGAGAGGGCCTCTTTTTCATCTCGGTCCGTTCGCTTCCTTCCGTCATCCGCTCGGAAATCTTTTCTGGAAGAGGATTTATAAACATTTAAAAAGGACCTTCGATACAAATACCCATGTGTGGCCCCGGGTCGAGACCCAACCACCCAAATCAGAGGAGCCTTATTTCGAGACCTGATCATCGTCACTGGCCATACAAATCATTCCAGGACACAGGTGCCTCGTCTCGTGACATTAACGCCTTTACAGTTATTCCATCACCTCTGTATCATATCGAGACCTGGAATGCCCATCGCGAGGCCCCATGTGTGGCCCCGTCTCGAGGCCCCACGTCGTGACCTGCTTAGTTAAAAATCATCCAATTTCCGGTCCCCGGGTCTGAACATCTTCTTTGGAGGATAATAAAGACCAATTATCATCCATGTGGGATGTCTGGAATGCGTACCCAGGATGAAATGCAGGTCCCTCTCCTCTATCAACCAATCATAGAACCTTTCATGGAATCTCTTCCAGGTCAATTTCTTATTCGGTCACAGGTCCTTGACCTCCAGGTCATCCCCGCGGATCCTTTCAACAATAACATTGCGATGACAATATTTTGGGTCCCTTTCAAAACAGAAAAGTGCTATCTTCTTCTTCTTGGCAAGTTCGATTATCCCATGTATCTTATCGCTCTTTTCATCTAAGCCTCTATCATATTCAATGAACAAACTCTGGTAGTCCTCGTATGTATCGAGGTCCTTCCTCAGAGATCCGTCTATCCCCAATTCCGGATGATGCTGGTATTCTATCCCGAGTTTCTCACAATAATCGATCAGTTTCTTCCTTGAAAAACCGAACTTTCTGGAAAAGGGGTTCTTCCTCACATCCAGTAGCACCTGTACTTTCTCCTTCAAAAGCTCGTTCAGGAACTCGTCCACACTTCTTCCCTCATATCCGATGGAGACAGTACCTGTCTCGTTCCTCTGGTAAATTTCCTTCCTTTTGTATCTGCTGAGAATGGTATACCAGGGATTCTCATCATATATTTCACTGATAAGATCTCCATCTGTCAGGTCCAGCTTCTCCTCGACCTTTTCCCTGAGAATGAAATGGTCAATATCCGTGTCAATTTTTTCCCTACCCTTATCGGTGAGGGCGAGTCCGTCATCTTCAACGACATGACCCTTCTCTATCAACCAGTTGAGATCCCTGTAAAGCTCAAAACTGAAGGGCCCATAATGATAAGGAACGAAGCTATACGAGGTCCGATCATTCGATATCAGGAACATCAACTTCACGAACCTCAACCTGGAGATCCCGCCGGAGCTGGAAAGAAGTTGAAGAATGAGATTCCTTTTCCGTGTAATCATCAGTATACCAGATGAACTGGCATATTTCAATCTTCTCAATAGTGGGTGTGGGCGAAACTGGATATACCCTCTCCGTCTTTCATTGCTATTTTCTTGAAGTACAGGAACTAATAATATTTCCAGACCGCTTCCATCCGCTCGGAGATCTTTTCTCTAAGAGGGGTTCTCGGGACATTTTCAGGGATCTTCATCGTCACCACGATGAAGGTGAGCACAATCTCTGATTATGCTGAATATATTACTTATCCATTTTAACCCCGATCTACCAAATTCAGGGGTAGTTTTTAGGACAGGATTACCATGTAAAACGGCACAAAAGGGTTAGAACACCTCGGCATGATCAGCACTGGGTCTGAGATGAGAGAAGAACATATCGGTATGATATTTAAAGGAAACATGATGCCGATACATCGGTAATGACCGTGACTTCACCCGGATCAGAAGAAGATCAATGGATTGCGGTTCACCGAAATCTTCGTAAAGGATGCCCGGGAACAGGAGAAATCAATCATCTAATATATCGACATTGCTTTACCTCAAAAAGTGTTCCAATGAAGGTCCTCCATTCCGTTTACGATCCCGAAAATTCAGGCAGTCTTTTGATGTTCCTGGAATCCTCATCTTCCCTGAAGAAGAAAAGAGGCAGACCCCCAAAAAATGTCCCTGCATATCATCCGAACATCTTGAGAAAGGATGAACTTGTCAATGATCTGAAAGAGGTCTTTTTGGACATCGGCTACCTTGAAACAGTGACCGTCGAGATGGGATTCCCCTATCACAAGAAAAAACCGGTACTCTCCACGGAGCCGATCGAAGAGGAGAAGGTGAACAGGGAAGCGGTCCTCAAGGATCTGAGAATTGACTGCGTCCGGGTCGAGGTCAATGATATTTTGGACCTTCTGGTCTCCCTTCCTGATAAAGCGCCGCATGGTTTCAAATTCGGGGATTCCCTGCTGCTCTGGTCGAAGGCAGCAAGGCTCGTCCTCGAGATGATAAGCGGACACAGATACGTCCCCATCATCAGGCTCGAGATGCATGAGGGGGGTTTTGAACAGTATCATGGCCGCTGGATCATGGTGCCCGACGCAGCAGACAGGGAGAGAATGACCATGCTTGCGGGAGCAATGCCCCCGCTCTGCTCGAATTTTTCGGGTACATCAACAACGAACCTTGTGGAAGATTTCATGAACACCATCATGGACGATTTCCTCAGGACCTGCTTCGAGGTGATGGATCAAAAGAGGAAAAGTGCGTCAAAGAACCCTGCTTCCGAGTGGTGGCGCTCCCTGACCGAAAAAGATTCGGTTTACTCGATGGTGCCACGAAGTAACGAGCCTTTCGCAGAAAGGATCGTGAAATGGTCACAAAGCCTTGAGGCCCCGATTAGATCCAGACCATTCAGGACCTGTTTCAAACTGGATCCTCCGCAGCCCGGAGATGACAGGTGGTCCCTTGGATTCTATCTTCAGGCATCCGATGATCCGAGCCTGATCATACCTCCCGATGTGATATGGAAGGAGACATCCGATACATTGAACTTCCTGGGACGGACAGTGCAAAGCCCACAGGAGACATTCCTTGAAGATCTTGGAAGGGCCTCCTCATTATGCAGTGAGATCGAGTCCTGTCTCGAGGAGAGGCGACCGAAGGGGAAATTCCTGGACACTCCCGGAGCATACAGGTTTCTGAGGGAGTCCGCACCTCTGCTTCAATCGGTGGGGATGGGTGTAATGCTCCCATCCTGGTGGAAGAAGGAGAGGTCGGGTCTCGGGATAAAAATGACTGTCAGGCCGAAACAGGAAAAAACGACCTCAACTGGCTTTTTCGGTCTGAAAGGCCTCGTCTCCTATGACTGGAAGATCGCGGTGGGCGAGAAAACCTTATCGGAGGAGGAGTTCGAGAGGATTGCTTCCCTCAAGGTCCCCCTGGTACAGGTGAAGGGACAGTGGGTGGAGATCAGAAAGGACGAGATCGAAAAGGCCATATCTTACTTCAAGAAAAAGGGAGAGATGTCGCTGGCCGAGGCATTGAGGCTCGAACGGGACATTACCGGGCTTCCTGTGATATCCATTGATGGGGAGGGGGAGATAGGTCAATTTCTGAGGGGTGTGAAGGGAAAGGGCAAGATCAGGAATGTCAAACAACCAGCAGGTTTCCATGGTTCTCTCAGACCTTACCAGTTACGTGGTCTGTCCTGGCTTGCATTTCTGAAGGAACACGGACTTGGAGGCTGCCTGGCAGATGATATGGGCCTTGGAAAGACCATCCAGGTAATATCGCTGCTTTTGAAGGAGAGGGAAATGAAAGAAAGACCCAAGGCTACCTTGATCGTATGCCCCATGTCCGTCGTGGGTAACTGGAAGAAGGAGATCGAACGATTCGCTCCCGAACTGGAGGTCATGGTCCACCATGGCACGGATAGATATTCCGGAGAGGAATTCGAAGGCTCTGTCTCTGAGCATGATGCCGTTATTACAACCTATGCCCTTGCAGCCAGGGACCTGAAGACGCTCTCTGGACCCGTATGGGAGAACGTTGTACTCGACGAGGCGCAGAACATCAAGAACCGCAACACCAAACAGACAATTGCCGTGAAGAAATTGAAGAGTGAGAACAGGATCGCCCTGACGGGCACACCGGTGGAGAATCGCTTATCCGAGCTGTGGTCAATCATGGATTTCCTGGATCCAGGATATCTGGAAGGACCTGAGACCTTCAGAAAGAAATTCGCCATCCCCATTGAGCGCTACAGGGATCGAAATAAGAGTGATATGCTCAAGGACCTGACCCATCCGTTCATACTCAGAAGGTTGAAGACCGACAAGAGCATAATAAGGGACCTCCCTGAAAAGATCGAGATGAAGGTCCTGTACAATCTCACAAGGGAGCAGGCGACCCTCTACGAGGCCATTGTCAAGGATATGATCGAGCAGATAGACTCGTCGGAGGGGATCCGGAGAAAGGGATTGGTCCTGTCTGCATTGATGAAGTTGAAGCAGGTATGCAACCATCCTGCCCATCTTCTTGCCGACGGGAGTGAATTGAAGGACAGGTCGGGCAAGCTCATCAGGGTGGAGGAGATGCTGGAAGAGGCTCTATCGGAAGGGGACAGGGTCCTCATCTTCACCCAGTTCTCGACCATGGGTGAGATGTTGAAACAATATCTGGAGGACAGGTTCTCCTCGGAGGTCCTCTTCCTTCACGGAGGGACTTCGAAGAAGGCGAGGGACAAGATGGTGTCCCGTTTCCAGTCTGAAGACGGTCCATCGTTATTCATACTCTCCCTAAAAGCGGGAGGGCTGGGTTTGAACCTCACCTCCGCGAACAGGGTGTTCCACTTTGACAGATGGTGGAATCCCGCCGTGGAGAACCAGGCGACCGACAGAGCATTCAGGATCGGTCAGAAGAAAAACGTACACGTTCACAAGTTCGTGTGCATCGGAACGCTGGAGGAGCGGATAGACCGGATGATAGAGGAGAAAAAAGAACTTGCAGATTCCGTGATAGGTACCGGCGAGAACTGGCTAACGGAACTTTCGACAAACAGGTTGAGGAAGCTCTTCGAACTCGGCAGTGATGCCGTGGGAGGTGAGTGATCATGTCATGGGGTTATTATCCTCGATACGAGAAGACGACACCAAAGGCTGTAAAGAACGGGATAAGGACGAGAAGTAAACGGGGCGATATCGGCGAGACATGGTGGTCCAGGAGATGGATAGAGGTCCTGGAATCTCTCGGGATGGGAGCCAGACTGGGCAGGGGAAAACGCTATGCCAGAATGGGTCAGGTGGTCTCGATCGATATTGAAAGAGGAAAGGTATCCGCCAAGGTCCAGGGTTCCCGTTCCAAACCGTACATGGTCACCATCGAGTTGAAACCCTTGAGTGGTAAGGACTGGGAGAAGGTGGAAGACGCGATGTCCTCGAGGGCGGTCTTTGCTGCAAAACTTCTGGCGGGGGAGATGCCGCAGAACATAGAGGAAGTATTTTCCGATTGCAAGGTGTCACTCTTTCCCGCAAAAAGCAGGGATCTGGAAACAGACTGTTCCTGTCCGGACTGGGCCAATCCCTGCAAGCACATAGCGGCGGTGTATTTCATCCTCGCGGAGAGGTTCGATGAGGATCCATTTTTGATATTCCGGCTCAGGGGGATGGAGAAGACGGAACTCATCGATGCTTTGAAAGAGAGAAGGAACGAGAGCCCTTCCGTGGAAATTGAAAAATTGCCCGAAACCGAAAATATTTCCGGGTTCTGGAATGCGAGTTCCGGTTTGAAGGATGTGGAGGTGATGCCACGACCTCCCGAGGTGGAGTTCTCCGCACTGGCGAGAATGGGAAAAATACCTCTCAGAAAGCAGGAATCGTGGTTTTTAAATGACCTGAAGGATTCGTACAGATATGCCCAGAAGATTGCTCTTTCAAGGTCCGTGGAGGATGGAAATTCCGGAGGGGGAGATTAGATGGAAATACAGTATGTCGGTGAGATAGAATATCCGGACGGATATACGGGAGATCATATCCTCGATTTCGACAATTTCAGCCCCAGTGAGATGGACCGGATCCTCTATCATCCGTTCGGTGAGGATTGCCCCTTTCACCTGGGCCAGGACCTTGGCGATCTTGATGAGGTACCTCTGCTGAATCACATGAAGATATACCTGGAGTACCTGAAGGAGAGCTCTCCCCTGAAACTGACCCCCAAGGGCAATTTTACGAGATCTGTCTGCAAATATCTGATAGAGAATGGAGTCAGGGAGGATGATTACTATCTGAAACATCCTATCCGTTCGGAGGATGATGTTCAATACCTGACATTCATCAAAATGATTACCCGAAAAATGGGTCTGGTCTCGAAAAGGTACAACAGATTCTCATTGTCGGGAAAGGGGAAGAAGTTCCTGAAATCGGACCAGGCAGAAAGGTACCGGATCCTTTTCAAATACATGGCAACCGGATTCAACTGGGGGTATTTCGACTGGTATCCATATAGCTGGATAGTCCAGGGAGGTTTTGCATTCTCTATCTTTCTCTTTCAAAAATACGGGGATGAGAAGAGACCTCCGGAATTCTATTCCAGTAAGTTCAGAATAGCTTTTCCCAGTCTTTATCGGGATTTCGATGAATGGAGAGGCCCGGATCCGATCATGGGATACGAGAGAGCCTACAAGACCAGGGTGATCGAGAGATTTCTCTGCAGAATGGGACTGGTCGAGGTAGAATACGATGATGATACCGGATATGATATGATATCCGTCCGGAAGAGGCCACTCATCGACAGAGTGATCGTCTGGGATCGTGATGTGTTCGATTTCGACAGGGAAGGATATATCAGGGAGAAAAAAGAGGAAATGAAAGAAAGAATGGAGATGGAAAGGAAAAGAAAAATAAATTCAAAGTACGGGAGAAAGGTTCTATCAAGAGAAAAGGGATCGAGACTCTATACGTTGAAAGTATATCTGATCAAGGGTCCTCTTCCCGAGGACTTCAACGAGGAGGTTGTTTCGAGAACGATACAGATCAAGGGTGACCAGACTCTTGAGAATCTGCACAATGCCATCTTCAAGGCTTTTGACAGATGGGAGGAACACATGTATGAATTTTTGCTGGGAGAGGGTCCTTTCGACAGATCAGCGGTTTACTCGCTTCCATTCGGAACAGATCCGGATCTGGAGGATTCCCTTGGAAGTGTTAATGATACTACCATCGATTCTCTGGGACTTGAAGAGGGAAGAGCTTTCGGTTATCGGTTCGATTTCGGCGATGAATGGCTGCATCAGATCGATGTTGTCGGTATCGAGGAGAATATTTCGAGTGAAAGATATCCGAGGATCATCAAAAGGACCGGGAAGAACCCGCCGCAGTATCCGGATATTGATTGAGAATTCACGGATCCATAATTATGTCAGGCGGTCCTGTTCACACAGGTTCTCTTATGAACTTATGGAGGTATCTTTTCCATTCCTTGAGCTTTTCAAGATCTTCCCTGAACATCTGCCGATCATATTCACCGAGGGTTTTATCCATTCGAAGGATATCGTCATGGAACATTATCTGATTTTCAAGAATGTTCAACCTGAAGTTCAAATCATCTTCGGATAGTGTCTCTTCCTTTCCGTTTTCGATATCCTCTATCCAGTGCAGAATGTTTGATTGGATCTCCTCGATCATTGCGCATTCATCATCAAGATCGAAGGCGTGGTCTTCATCGGTTTCTGATTTCAACCTTTCGAGAAGGTCCTTGTTGCTATCACTCTCGCTATTCAGGATCTCCAGCCGGAAATCCTGGGAGGATATCCCGATTCCATTTTTCCTGTCATTTATTCGCCCTCCATTTTTGGATCAAATCAAAAATCCGATATTCATCGATTTCCCGTTCCTCTGTTGTTTTCTATCAATAATCGAAAATGGATCTCTGTGTTTCATCCTTCTTCTGTTCTTTCTGCGCATTATTCTTCTTGTCATGGATGTATTCCTTTTCCAGGTCGATAGGTTCCTCGACAGGTCCCCCATTGGGTTCTTCTTCGCCGATCAAGGAGATGATATTGCTCATGATGATATCCTTTAATTGATCCTTTGGCACTATCAAACCATTTTCGAGCATGACAAAATTATTCATTGGATTGTTTTCACTGATATGATCAGTGGAGAACTCCTGATCAAAATATCCCATCCTGAACATTTCTCTTATCTTCTTGGCCTTATCATTCACGGTGGACCTGCTCACATCAAAGTATGCGCAGATCTCTGCTCCTTCAACGGTACGGTTCGAAGGTCCTATCGAAGAGGAAGTTGACCTGACCGATGGAGTAGATGATGGATGCGGCCCATGTCTCTCTCTTTCCACCGAGAAAGGGGACATTTCTTTTTCTTCCCATTTTATCGATCATCTTCTCGCAAAGAGCAGCATATTCTTCATTGATCCTCGATCTACAGAAGTCGCCTGTAAGGTCCTTCAGTTCCTTCTTGATCCTACGAACTTTCTCTCTGTCTTTCATGAGGCCACCATGAACTGTTTTTTATTGGCGAGTGAATGGAGAAGGAGAGATTTAAAACCCTTCCCGGTTCAATGTGATCCGATCGATCTCCCGATGTTTAACCATCATGGAGATATTGTTGTGAAAATTATGTAGGGGTGGGCCCGGCCTGGCCCACCAAACATTTTGGGCTAACCCTGATTTTCTTCCTGAAATCCTTAAATAGTAAATTAGGGGAATTTAGATCTATTTAACAAGCCAGTATCCGCCCTTTGAAGGTCCTTTCCTTTCCAACAGGCCTTTATCCTTCAACTTCTTGATATTGTTCTCGACAGCAGTTGTGCTGATACCCAGCTTATCTGAAATATCTACAATGGATATCTTCTGGTCCTGTATTATCAAAGAGAGTATCCTTTCCTCGTTTTCACCCAACTTTTCACCCAACTTTTCACCCAACTTTTCACCCAACGTATCTACCTTTGTTTGGCCTCTGTAAAAGATCGTCATGAAACCGGTTTTTAAAGGTTTAAAATCAACCTTAACACCTTTACTCTCACACTCCTTGTATATCCGCTTAATTCCAGAACCCCATTTTTCTATGTCTTTCGAGAGGTAAAGGACATTAGCGATCAAAGGATTCCTCAACACCGACCTTTCATCACCTTTGATATAATCCTCTGGTTTCAACCCCTCGGGAAAAGTGCCTGGATTGTAAATTTCGATCCGATCCTTGAAAATCGCGATCTCGTTACCTTTCGGATTTGAATAATCCCTATGGCAAAGGGAATTAACAAGGGCTTCTCTCATTGCCTTGATCGGTATCTCGGGTGTTTCCTCCCTTTCGAGTTTTCCAAATTGAACATCCCATCTGATATTGGATTTCAGATAGAGTTCGGATTCCCTCAAAAGATCGAATAGATTGCCCTTTAGCATTTTGATATCGAGAAAGGTTGTTTTATCCATTCCAGCGAATATTGCAACCTGAACTTCAAGTTCATTATCGTCACAAAAGAGGATCTCACCGGCATTTCGAAGTTTCTTGTCCTCGATCAATCCGAGCTTATCCATTAAAGCAATCTTGTTTTCGTCCAATGTTTCCAAACGTCCTGCCTGTTGTGCATTTCTCACGAATCTGTTCAATTCTTCTTCATTGACGTTATCTGGAGCTGAATCTGATCTCTGATGGTCCCAGTAATTCTTGTCTCTGTTTTTATTCAGAATGATCCTCTCGATCTCCTTTGGACTCAGTAATCTGTCCTCGTCGCTGATCCTCATATAAGCTCTACCAAAAGCATAGTAAGGTGAATCGTTTCCTTCGAAAGAGATATGAATACAGTCTTTCCCTTCGATCTTTGTTCTTTCAATTGTTGGATATACCTTGGGTTCAATGGAGTTTGAAATTCCCTGAGAAATATCCCTCAAAGTCTTATCTGTCACCTTCTGTCCGATTACTTTCCCATTGTTCCTGATCCCGAAGAATATCTCTCCTTTGCCATGCTTGTTTAGCATTGATGATATGGTAATAATCGCTTCTTTCAGCTCTGATGTTGAGCGTTTGAGTTCAACAGTCTCCGATTCTTTCATGGGATGATACCTCAATGATTAACTGTGATAGATTGTTTTCGTTTGTGTGTCATGTTATAGATATGATCCGGACTCGGCCTGACTTTAACCTTTGACCAGGATACATTCTTACCAAATCAACTCCGTGAGTGAAATTGGGACCTTTATTGAAATATCTTCTTTGATAAGATATGGAAAAACCATACTGGACTATGATATGTTGGAGTTATATAATAATGATATCTTGGCTGTTACAGGACAAATCATCCCAAGGAAGGCCCTTTCGATCTCATCCTCGAAGTGCAGTTCAACAGCTTCTTGAAGGTTCCGGATCAATTCATCCATCGTCCTTCCCTGGGTGAAGATATCATCCCTGATACCTCTGGCGCACCAATATTCACCATCATTGTAGATCTCGAATTTGGTGAGCATTTCACCACCTGACAGTCAATGGTATCGGAATTACTTATAGCCTGTTGAAACCCTCTAACTTTAAGACGTGAAAGATCCTTCCTTCGAGAACCATTATAACATTAACACACAATTATCTGGAACAAGTGCAGACCAATATCTACGATTTTCTGAAGAATCAGAAAATTAGGATCATATCCCTCAAATAATCCTTCGTGACTATCAGACCGTTATTCAGCATCACGAAATTCTTCATTGGATTCTTTTCACTGTTCCTTTCTGTGGAGAACTCTTCGTCATAGTAACATATCCTGAACATTTCTCTTATCTTCTTGGCCTTATCATTCACAGTGGACCTGCTCACATCAAAATATTCACAGATCTCCGCTCCTTCGACGTACGGTTCAAAGGTGCTGTCGAAAAGGAAGTTGATCTGTCCGATGGAATAGATAATGGATGCCGCCCATGTCTCTCTCTTTCCACTCAGAAAAGAGATATTACCTTTTCTTGCCATCTTATCGATCATCTTCTCGCATAGGCTGGCATATTCTTCGTTGATCCTCGATCTGCAGAACTCGCCCGTAAGCTCCTTCAGCTCATTCTTGATCCCATCGATCTTCTCCTTATCTTTCATTGGATCGACCATCAAATTCGTTATTCAGTCTACTTATGACATATATCATTAGTACATCATATAGATGTTTTTCAAGGGAAAGAGGAACAAAATGTCATTTTTGAATTGATCCTAATAATTCCCTTTTCCTCAAACGTTCAAGGCTCCACATGATCCCCGGATGCTCTCGTATTCTCCCGTTCAGGAACCCCTTGGAGATATATTCATCCGGATCGAACTTATTTCGCAGGAAGAAATCATCTATGAGTGGCGACCATTGCATTTTGATCACATCCATAAGTGTCCTTATGAATATATTCACTTCAGATGAAACCTCGTTGAGAGATATGTCATCGAAGATCAGGTCCTCCACGTTTCCCTCGATCCTTGCATCCTCCATTTTAATATTCGGATTTAATTTATCCAGTCTCCTTTCTGGTCGGGTCAGACTGTCGATAACGAGAGAAGGCATGAACAGTTCCATATCGAGGCTCATTTCAGAGATGGTGTATGCATCGAACAGATCCCGACCGCTGAAATGTCCATGGTATTCATAACGGAAAAGTAGAGTTGCCACCTTGTTTGAGCATAGTTCCTCCCTGATCGGGGTCAGAATCTCAATGGAACGATCCGAGAAAGGGTTATTCCAGTTAAGGACCAGATCATTTCTAAGGATCGGCAGCCGTCTTTGATAACCTATCTCGACCTTGACCGAATCTCTCCCACCGGAGGTACTTTTGTACCATACCTCGAATCTGGTCAGAGGATAACTTGCCTGTATCCTTATGTCGTCCTGTTCATAACCAAGATCGGAAAAGATCTTCTTCAAGATATCGTCAACTTTTTCTCTCTCCTTTCACCAATTTACGCCTCCGGTTTCCCTGAAGTTGAAATCCAGGTCAAGGCTCAAACGGGGAGCCCTTTCAAGATGCACGAAGTTAAGACAGGTACCGCCGTAGAATGCGAGCCTCTTTGAAAGGAAGGGAGCCGAATAGATACGGCTCAATAAGCCGAATAAACGCTCGATCTTCTCTTGGATCTCCAGCGGAAAATGGTCCAGGTCCATGTGAGACATGATCAAATACCCTCCAGCATTCTGTTCATGTTGGGGATGAGATAGATGTTCCATTTTTCATTGTAATCTCCGGGATGGTTCCGGTCCATGTAAACAGGTGCGCCTCTGGTCTGTTCAAGTAATGGATCCTGGACCTCCTCAAGGATCCCTTCATAATATGGATTGTTCTTTAGAATATCGAGCACATATCCGACCTTGCGATACAAAACCTTTCGATCAAGGCTCCCGAGCAATGATAAAAGTTCTTCACCTTTTACTCCTGGAAGACTGGAAAGACTTTTCAGAACCTCTTCCCAACCACCGGCCAATCGAGGTCTGTCCAGACAATCCAGGAAGGTTCGTGTGGGATTGGATATGATCAATTGGTGTCCTCTCCTGGAGATGCTCTCGATACCTTTATCAGGATTTGAAGTTGAAACAGGTACATATCTGGAACCTTGGAATTCGAAGGAACGGAATTGTGATCCGTGGGGAAGACAGATCGTTACCATTTTGAACCAGGAGTATGCTGAGCCGTGAAGCTCGAGGGCTGTATGAAAGGCGAGGTAATACTTGCTCCTGATCTTGGCGGCGATGATATATCGGTAGTCCTTACCGATAGTATCTGATGTTTGATCGACCGCAACATAGATCCCCCGGCGAGGTCTGACGATCTTTCCACGTTGCAGCAATTTTTGGAGATACTCGGTGTAAAGATATCTATAGTCCAGTTCCTCATTCTCGAGTACCTCTGAAGCAAGCTCGAACAGCTCGTCACTTGTAAGTACTCCTCTTTTATGTATCTCGATATTCAATCTTTCAAGCTTGGTCATTGCATCATGTATTCGTAATACAGGTATAAAACCATTACTACAACAATAATATGCATGTTTGTTTTTCTACGTTGTAATGGTATGTGGCCTATATTCCGTAATTAATCTGCAAAAAACGGTCGAATCCAATAGATGGTCGAGCTTCAATTCCTGAATGGAAACCGCGAAGCCCCTTCCGACGCATTGAAAGGAGCTTCTTTTAATCTCGGTCCGTTGCTTCCATCCGCTCGGAGATCTTTCCTCGAAAAGGGTCCATGAACCGTTATATTGGAAAAAATTCATTCCGCCTCACTCGTGGCCCCGCGTCGAGACCTCAGGTCGAGACCCGTGAGGGCGCGCCACCTCGTGACCTGAAAACAAATTGGATCCGTATTAATAATCCGAACATTTGTTTTATTTTTACACCGGTTTCTACCCTAATTATTTATATAGAAATAATCAATGTATCGACTAGGAGGTGAAAACTTGTCTTTTCTTGAAATACCCCGGGAAGGCTCATTCGACCACCTGGAGGATCTGTTAAGCTACATCGACATCCATCAAGGCGTAAAGGATATCGATCGTACACTTCAGATAATTGGTTTCATAACCTCCTATGATGACATTGAACAGTATTCCAAGGTCCTTGAGGGGAATGGATTCAAGATCAATAGCATCCATGGAAACCTGGCTTCCTTCAGAGATATGACCGATAAGGATATTGGAATATACTGTATCCTTGAGGATAATGGAATACTATTTATCATAACAAACGCCAGAAAATCAGACCATATCCCGAAAAGGATCCTTCCTATATTCGAGAGTGAAGATGATGTCTACAACCTTTCCATCAATCCTTCATTGATGATGAATTTGATCGATGATTTCGTTGGAGACAGAAAAAGAGGGAGGGTCACCTACTTCTCGGGAAGATACATACCTGGAACTGGAAAGAAATCCCGGATCAGACCCGAGTTCAAAAGGAATGTTCAGTATCATGGTGAAGACGGATACGATACATTGAGAGAATGGGCAAATTATTACGGTATCTATCCGAGCATCATCAGTCTAAACCTGTTCAACGGACTTCATTTCAGAATGGATCACAAGGGAATCATATCAATTAATAAGGGAAAGTCCGTGGAGATCATGCCATTCATCAGGGAGATGATGTCAACCAATCTGTCGATACTTGACCGGATAAGGGAAACCTCGGATTATCGCAACATTTCCCTCTGTGGTCATGATGATGGCATCAGCGTAGGAGTTGAATATCCCTGGAAGGTCCATTTCGATAACATAATGACAATGTCCGGTTATAACAGTATTCTGAGAGAGGCGGGAATTGAGTGGGGGATATCATATCTTCCCAGGATAGTCAACGATGACGGAGGCTTCCTGCTCGGCAATATCATAGATGAGAAGAAAGGCATCGGGGCCGAGATCCGGATGAAGAATGATTATATCATGGTCTATCCTGTAAACAGGAGCGACATGGGTTCAAATATGAGATTCTATGACCTCATTATCAATAACCTTGATGTGAAGGCAGAACTGAGGTGAAGTCTTGGTACTGAGCCTCGATGAGTTGTTAAAAAAATTCCCTAGGGATAAGAGGTTCCCTCATAGAGATGTAAAAGCACTTTACAAACAGTACCTTGAAGAAGAAATTCCATCGCTGGAAGACAGGATCCGGGAGATCCTGGGTTCTTATGAAGACCATCTCGAACTGGTAAGATCGGTCGCATCATGTTTCCTTCCGGGAACCGAGTTAAGCAATGATACCGGATATGAATTCAGATTCACAGAGCCCTTGTCTGAAAAGGATGTCAAGAACTTTGATATGTTGATAACAGAGAGAAAAAGTGGAAGAGTATTGTTTGTTGAAAGTAAAACCTTTACCGGAAGTGTAACGACCGATTTGCTGAAAGACAGGTTCGTTGAGAACAGAAAAAGAATGCAGGTAGTTGAAAAGGATATCCAAACACTCTCTGAAAAGGTCGGTCATCCAATCGATAAGGATTCGATAGAAGTTGCAATGATCGTGGATATCGTGCATCTGGATGATATCATGAGGGAATACCATCGAATGAATGTTGACAATCGATACAAACCGATAATATTTTACTTGGATAAAATTGAAGGGACACTAAACATGGCCGAGGGATTCCATCTATACAATGAAGAACTTGAAAAGAGATTGGTAGATGGAATTCAAGTCCACGAAATGGGAAGCATCATCAACATCCCCTGTCTGATCAGTGACCATCCATTTCAGGTTCTCCGAAATGTGATCATAAATGATCCATCGACATCAATAACTAAGAACAATATGATGCTGAAGGACTTCTCAATGGATGAGATCAGATCCGGTCTTGAGAAGATCCCCCTTGGATGCAGCAGGATTGAAAGGAAACGAATCATTGAAGAAACCGCATCCAATGTCATCAACCATAACTTGAAATATTTCATCATCAGCAAGAAAGATGGAGAGAAAACAAGATACCATCTCCTATGCAAAGGGAATAGGAGATCTGTTATTGATAGGGAACTGCATGAGAAGTATGTAAGGAACTGGTCAATTTACAAAGCGGATATAAGAGCAAGAGAACGCGTTGAAGAGGAATACAGAAAATATAAGAAGCTTGATGAATACAGGTAATATGATCAAATCCTTCATACTCCGAAGAAACAAACGATATGGAATGATAATGGTAAATTGAGATTTAATATATTAACTGGAGTTTTGCGTTTTGACCGAAAGATCCGGATCCTAGGAGGACCATATTGGATCCCCCGGGGATGCGGATGGAACGCCTATGGTCGAATTTCCCGGTTTCGTTGAGGAGCTCTCAGGAGAATACAGGCCAATATTGAACGAACATTTGCACAATTCAAGAGAGCAATTAATTCCGAACATCTAACAATTTCAAACAATAACGGTCTTTTTCTGGAGCATACGGATCGATCAAATCTGAACAGGTTCGTTCCAGTTTGGTCATTTAAATATAGCATATCAAGGCTCTGTGGAACACCCTCTTCCATGTACCAGAATTGCCATGGTATTGCCTCCATTCCGTTGAAGAGTCAACCACAATCCACAACAAAAAAAGAGGTCTGTCGCTATCATTCCGCAGGGAAAAAGCAATCTGCGGACTTCAAGACCAGATGAAGATATCGAAAGGAGATCATATCTGGTTCAGTATCATCAACGGAACAAGGTGGAGACCGTTAACTCCGTTATTGAAAGAGGTATTGGATGTTTCTTATTCTGATAGGATTTCTACAAAGCCAAGTTTGGATGTTTTCTTCTTTAATCTGCGATCTTGAGATTGCAGAGTTTTGAGTTTGTGGATCTACACGCAAAGATATTCAAATATAATGATAAATATTTATATCATATACCTTATCATACTATGGGGACATACAATGAGGAAAGGAGTGTACGGAGCTGTTGTAATTGCTCTTCTTGTCGCGCTCATTGCCGGTTGTTTGGAAAACACCGATGATGACGTTGAGGAGCCTGACTTGGAACTGTTCATGAACGCCGAACCTGATCAGATGTCATCCGTGGATATCCTCTTGGAGGAACATCCGGATAAGGGTGATCTGAAGATAGACATTACACTCGACGCGGAGGAGTCGGACCCTTCTGTTCAGATATACCTATATCTTTTCGAAGGAGCACCGCCGCCCACATCATCCTTGGAGGTGGATGATATCAAGGATGCACTCGATAAGGATGCCAGAAAGAACTTCAAGATGACATGGACAGAGAACGAGGTTTCATGGGAGTTGGATATCGAACTTCCAAGCTCAGGGTACTACACCTTGGTTCTCTGGCACCCGAACAGGGATGATTATGAAAATTCAGATCCCAAGGCATATGTCGACATCAACGTCTATTTCACCGGGAGTCGTGAAAGTACAGAAGAAGAGAAAACCTTCAGGGAATACGATGTGACCGACTGGTCGGAGAACATGGAAGATTCTCCTCCGATCTCCGCACTCGAGATGTACTCTCTTGTCAACTCCCACATGGATGAGATATCTCCCGGAGGGAGCATCACAGCCTTCACCTCTGGAGGATACACGGGTATAGGATTGGATAAAGATACTGGAAAATGCCCCGGTTGGCAGGTTCATGTGAAGAGAATGGATGGGGAGGATTGTGTGAGGAAGATCATAAACATCGCAGAAGGAGGGTGGTGCATCATTATGGATGACAGCAAGGTGATGGAGTATCCATCATGGAACGGAGCAAACGCATCCTTCGATTCCTCCGACCTGATCGATGATGTGAAAGGGAATGCAACGGTTGCGGATTGGTTCTCAAGCCACAGCAATTACAAGCTCACCATCCAGAGCTATCATGGACCACCAATAGAATCCGATGAGGAATCATACCTGTTCCAGTACGAGTCGGGCGAGGATACACTGAATGTTTACGCATCGGCGGTCGATGGAAGGATCATAGAGGTCAAGGACCCGAGCGCTTGGTCATGGCCATGAAACATCTTACCTATTAGATCATCAGAACATTATCTGTTTCGATCCATTCCAATGGAGGGATCAAAAATACTGCTGTTTTGAGTATGTGATGTGTTTTTGCATATCCTCCCATCTCAGTTATGTATCTGTGGAAACACCCTCTTCCATGTACCGGAATTGCCATGGTATTGCCTCCATTTCGTTGAAGAGTCAACCACAATTGGGAGAAAGTGATGCGGTGGTCGTGAAAATAGATAGTACATTTTGGAGTTACATCTCCATGACATTTAGGGAGTTCATCCTATTTTCAGGAACCTTGCATTGATAGCAACGATCACCGTGGATAAGGACATCAACCCTGCTCCGATGGCAGGTGAGATAACAATACCAACTCCGATCAATACTCCGGCTGCAAGGGGAATCGCCACAACGTTATATCCTGTCGCCCAGAAAAGGTTCTGTATGATCTTCTTGTAGGTTGCTTCCCCGAACTTTATCAGATCGACGATATCTCTGGGATTGCTGTTGACAAGTATGATATCAGCCGTCTCAGCAGCAACATCGGTCCCTGACCCTACGGCGATGCCAATGTCAGCTTGAGCCAATGCGGGAGCATCGTTTATTCCATCACCCGTCATAGCGACGAACTCCCCCTTTTCCTGGAGTTCCTTGATCTTCTCCTGTTTTTCATGAGGAAGAACTTCAGCAAAATATCCATCCAACCCGAGATTCTCCGACACCTCTTTTGCGATCCTCTCGTTATCCCCTGTGAGCATCCAGCATTTCTTTCCACTCTTTTGCAGCATTTTTACGGCCTCGAAGGATTCTGTTCGGATCTTGTCTCCAAGGGATATCTTTCCAATGAGTACCTCATTTCTCAGGATGAAGACTTCGGTGCTGATGCCTCCGGTACCTTTCCTGGTCGTATCTTCGATTTCGTTCCTTTCCAGATATTTGCTGCTAACAAGCTTATATTCTTCATCTTCCAATTTTGCGGACACCCCTTCTCCCTTCAGGACCTTGAAATCGGAAACATCAGACCTTTCGATCCCCTTGTCATCAGCAGCCTCGACGATGCTCTTTCCTATCGGGTGTTCGGAATTTTTTTCAATGGAAGAAGCTATCCCGAGGATATCATCCTCATTCAAGTCCTTTTCAATGGATTCGATAACAGAGAGACCGAAACTGCCCTCGGTCAGAGTACCGGTCTTGTCGAAGACCACCATGGTTACCTTCCTGGAATTCTCGAAGGCTGTTCTGTTCCTTATCAACAGACCGTTCTTTGCGGATTTGGAGGTGGAAACAGCGTTCACAAGGGGGATCGCCAATCCCAGGGCATGCGGACATGTTATCACCATTACCGTCGCCATTCTTTCAACAGCGAAGGATATCTCGCTTCCGTATAAGATCCAGAAGATCAAAGTTGTACTGCCCACCACTATGGCGATCACGGTCAATACCACAGCGGCTTTATCGGCCAATCTCTGGGTCTTCGATTTTGCTGACTGGGCGCTCTTCACGAGGTTTATGACCTTTGAGAGATATGAATCCTCACCCGTTTCCTTGACCTCAACCTTGATCAGATCATCTCCGTTCACGGATCCACCTATGACCTCGTCATCCGGGCCTTTCTTCACGGGCTTTGATTCACCGGTCAGCATTGATTCATCGAGATGGGTATTTCCCTCAAAGATCACACCGTCTGCGGGTATCTTCTCTCCGGCCTTTATCAGGACCTTGTCCCCTTTATTGAGATCGTTCACCTTCACATCATTTGTTCCATCTTCCGTTATCAGATGTGCTTCGTTCGGCATCAATTGAGCCAGCTTCTCCAGGGCTTTCGAAGCTCCCAGCACCGATTTCATTTCGATCCAATGACCAAGAAGCATTACATCGATCAGTGTGGCCAGCTCCCAGAAAAAGAATTTGCCCTTCAATCCGAAAACGACGGCAGAACTGTAAAAGAAGGCAACCGAGATCGCCAGAGCGATCAGGGTCATCATTCCTGGTTTCAATTCCTTTAGCTCACTGAAGATACCCTTGAGGAACGGATAACCACCGTAGAAGAATATGAAACCCGACAGAGCGAAAAGAACGTACTTATCTCCGGTAAACACCAGTTCATATCCCAGGAGATCCTGTATCAGAGGGGAAAGAACCAAAATGGGAACGGTGACCACCATAGAAACAATGAATCGTCTCCTGAAATCCTTCGCCATCATCTTGTGATGGTCCGAATGGTCTCCATCTTCTTGATGATGTTTATGTTTGTCGTTTTCTCCATGTTTCTTTTTATCTTCCATATGGTGTTTTCCATGCGATGAATTCTCATGTGAATCCACCTTGTCATCATGTTTGGATTTTTTATCGTGGTCCATGTGATGTTTGTTATGGTCATTTTCCGATGATTTTTTACCCGTTTCCTTTTTAACCAAACGAACATTGCACATCGTGCAGTTCCCGGGTTTTGGATATTCCATACCACACTCGGGACATTTGTATACGGCCATGATATCAGCTTCTCTTGCGTATTGGGACCCTGCACTTGAACAATCTGAACACATCACCAGCAGCCAGTTCCTTGTCGGTGATCACTTTGAAACCCGACCTTTCTATATTGGACCTGGTATCTCGATCGACATTGAAACCGAACAATCTCACAGTTATCGGATTATGGATCCTTTCCCAGAGAGCAATGATCAAATTCTTGCTGAGAACGTGTTCAAGCGCCATCAGTTCACCATTTTCCTTCAGAACCCTCCTTATCTCCTGCAGAGCTTTCGGAGGATCCGGGACAGAGCAAAGAACGAAGGTAACGACGACGTAGTTAAAGGTTCCGTCATCGAATTCCATGTTCTGGGCATCCATCAATTTGAGGTCCGCCCCGATCCCAATTTTCTCTCTCTTCTTCTTTGCCTTTGCCAGCATCTTCGATGATATATCTATCCCGGTAAGATCTACATCCTTCGGATAGTATTTCAGGTTCTTCCCGGTCCCAACTCCGACTTCCAGTACCTTACCTTTCAGATCGGATAATGCCATGGTCCTCCATTTTGAAAAAAATATCTTTTCCATCAATGATTCGAATAGGTCGTAAAATCTGGAAACCCTATCGTACCGTCTTTTTACCGTATCGGTTCCGTCTTTCATCGAATACCTTCATGTGATCCGATCACGAAGGGGGGCAATCCTTTTCCAGGTCCTTTTTGATCTCGAAATAAGTGTCTCTGGAGATCTCCCCCTTGGCATATCTGCCCCTGAGGTCCTCCATGGCAAGGTCACAATTGCTGTCAGGATATCCTTTTATCCTGTTCTCACCCTTCGAGCTTGAGTTGGAAATGAAGTAGACGATCAATACGATTGGAACGATGATCACCAGTATCCAGAAGATACCCATACCGAGCATCATTCCGCCCATCATTCCGTAACCAAATCCGAAGAGCCCCAGAACGATGGACAACAGCAAAAGGCCGATCAGACCTCCCACGGCGATCTTTATGATATCCTTGTTTTCCATGATCACACCGTCCCGTTCTCTTTTTCGGATTCCTCATGGCAATCATCATGATGGTGATCGTTCTCCCAGAACTCGTAGAAATGGTGGTGCTCTTCGCGATCATCACCGTTGTGATGATCATGGCCGAACCATTCATCAGCGGTTTCATGACCTGCAGTAGTCATCAGGCCGATGACACCGGTTAGAAAAAGAGCTGAAACGACCAAACCTACGATCAATATCTTGCTTACTGCCATAATACCATCTTCATAAGAACACACCTGTTACATGGTATAAGTTAGGTTTCCCTAACATGGAACGATCCTTTTAGAGCCAAGCTAACCCGGTAAGTCCCTGAATCTGCGAAATTCGATCAAACACACTTATCGTGCCGATCATGGATGCGCCTTGGATTATTGATCATGATCATTTGTCATACCTGCTATCGATCTGGTAACTTCACCCTACTTATAGTATTAAAAGCATATCTCATATGCAGAAGGCATGCGAATGAAACTGAAGGTGAAGAACAATATAAGCTGGGTCGGGAAGATCGATTGGGAGTTGAGACGGTTCCATGGTGACGAGTACTCAACACACAAAGGGTCCACCTACAATTCCTATCTGATCCAGGAAGAAAAAACTGTCCTGATAGACACAGTCTGGGCACCCTTTGCAGAGGAGTTCGTTGAGAACCTGAAGAATGAGATGGACCTTTCCGAGATCGACTATATCGTGGCCAATCATGCGGAGATCGACCACAGCGGCGCTTTACCTCTCCTCATGAAAGAGATCCCGGATACACCGATCTACTGCACATCCAACGGGATCAGGTCATTGAAGGGTCATTATCACGAGGATTGGGACTTCCATCCTGTGAAAACAGGTGACAAACTGGACCTCGGAGGAAAGGAACTGATCTTCATCGAGGCCCCCATGCTCCACTGGCCTGACAGCATGTTCTGCTACCTCACGGGGGACAACGTGCTTTTCAGCAACGATGCATTCGGTCAGCATTTCGCATCGGAAAAGATGTTCAACGACCTCGTGGACCAGAACGAATTGTTCACCGAGTGCATCAAATACTATGCAAACATCCTCACTCCGTTCTCCGCCCTGGTAAAGAAAAAGATAGAGGAATTCGTTTCACTGGAGCTGCCCCTTGATATCATTTGTACCAGCCACGGTGTGATCTGGAGGGATGATCCTCTCCAGATAGTGAAGAGATACATGGAATGGTCGGATGATTACATGGAAGACCGGATCACAATAGTCTATGATACCATGTGGAACGGGACCAGAGCAATGGCCGAGCATATTGCAAAGGGTATCGGCATGGTTGATAAAGACACGGTTGTCAAACTTTACAATACCTCAAAGAGCGACAAGAATGATGTTATCACCGAGATATTCCGTTCCAAAGGCATAGTGATGGGGTCTCCGACAATAAATAAGGGTATTCTTACTTCACTGGCGGGAATGTTGGAGGAGGTCAAGGGTCTGAGGTTTAAGAACAAGAAAGGAGCTGTTTTCGGGACATATGGATGGAGCGGTGAATCGCCGAAGATCCTGAAGGGGTCTCTCGAGGAAGCAGGATTTGAAGTGATCGATGATGGGATAAAGGCACTGTGGAATCCTGACGAAGAAGCTCTGGGGAGATGTGTTGAATATGGAAAGAGGGTTGCAAAGAAATTAAAAACATCAAAGGTGACAGCTACCGATTAAAGAAAACAAGCAGGACCACTGCCGAAAAAAGAGGGAGTGTGATCCGTTAACGCTAAATAGAACTGGCAGATTTTCATTTGCCACAATTGGCGACTTTTCGTTTGCCATTGACACTTGAATATATCACATACGCAAAATTACAGTATTTCCGAAACGATCATACCTTGGAAATGTACACTCGTTCAGTTGACATGTGGCGTTGGGTCATGGACTTGTCAACGGCTGGAAGGTTCCATGGCCCGCTACCCATTTCCCATCCTGCACGTTGCAACACCTGTATGATCTGATCCTTTGGCTCCGTATATCGCAGTACCGATGGCATCCGCGGATTCATCCGGTTATCCTCTCTCTTATCACGCTTTCAACATCCATCTTCTGGGTGTACCTGACGGGGAATATCGATGAACCGAACACGAACAGGAAGCCGAGGGCAAAGGTCATGAGCATTGCGCTCACCGCGAATACCACCGGGAAGTAGTAGAGCACATCCTCCATGACCACTGCAAAGATCCTGCCGAAGAGATAGGCGAAAGGGACCCCCAAAAGAGCAGAGGCCGCTCCTATGATCCCGATCTCTATCAACATGGACCCGATCACCTTCCTTCTGGGTATCCCGAGTGTCTCCAGGGTTGCGAACTCTATGTCGCGCTCCATTGTTGATATTATTATGGCGGAGGCCGCCACCACCATGGCGATCACAAGGCAGATGATGAAGAACATGTAGAGCAGCCCCATTGCGGAGCCGAAGGTCTCGTCCATTGCCTTTATTATATCATCCTGGATGGTCACCCGGGAGACCGCCTCCATATTCTCCACTTCTTCTTGGACCTGTTCTGTGTCATCCTTGTCGAAGAGCTTGATGAAGGCACCGGTGGCCATGTTCTCGTCGACAAGCGAAGAAGCTGTACTTCGGTCCAGATAGACCGCCTGCATAAGTATGTCATAGACAATGCCTCCGACCTCGGTCTCCAGCTCCCTGGACCCCACTGTTATGGTGATGTGGTCACCGACAGATACCCCGATCTCGCTCGCCAGCTTGTTGGTGATCACGGACCTGGACAGGTCCAGCTCCCCTGATTCAAGCTGGAAATCCCTTGTCTCCAGCATCCTGTCAGATGCCACAACCACCGTGTTCTCCGAACCACCTCCGCCAGAGATCTGTCCTGCCAGATAGGCGAACGGGATCACGTATCGGGTCTCCTCCATCTCGAACATGGAGGAAACGTTCTCATTGGGCAGGGGGCTCGCGAGGTCCGCCCTTATGTCCCAGGTATCCTGCTCCGCCTGGTCCTGCATGTAGCCCCATGCGGATTCAGAGAGAACGATCCAGGACCCTGCGATGCCTATCGACATTCCCACCACAAATACGGTCAATGCGGTCCTTGCGGGGTTCCTGAAGGTGTTCCTGATGCCCATCAATCTCATCTTGGAGATTACGGATATCGAACTGCCGACGGTCAATATTCTGGTCTTCGGTCTATGGTCCATTGCCTCCCGGACGGACCTTCTCGTAATGAAGAAGATGGGGATGCCCACTGATAACATAACACTGCCGTAGGAGAAGAGGAGACCCCATACGAACGGCATCGGGGCCAGGGGATACGCGACGCGTATGTCGCCTATCAGGGTCATGGTATAGGACATGATCCCCATGGTAAAGAGGAAGGAAAGGAGTATACCGACAAGCGACCCGATGGTGGCGAGTACGAACCCGAAGTGGAGATATGCAATTGTGATCCTGGGCCTTGAATAACCAAGTGACATGAGGACCCCGATATATCTCGAATCGTTCATGACGATCCTGTAGAAGGTCATGAAGATGGAAATGATGCCCACCAGCATGAAGATCACGGAGAACAGAGGGAACATGTTCCTCATCTTACCCGCCCCGATGTCCATGAAGACGACGCTGGGGTGATCCTCCTGATAGATTATCTCCGATACAGGGAGCCGCCCCAATGAGCTGACCACGTCTTCCCTCGCTCCATCATGGACCCTGATCAGTATGTTATTTACGCCCATACCGGTCCTTTCCTGCATCTGTCCGAGGTCCATATAGAGAACGACGAAATTGCCCGGAAGGGGAAGGGAAGAATCCGCTACCGGGGAAGCGAATATATATTCCGCGGTCTGAACGGTGCCGGTGGCGGTGACGTTTATGTCGGTGCCCGTGGTGGAGAAGTGAAGGGACCCCCCTTTTTCCGCCCCTATGTGCTCCATGCCGGATACAACGACACCCTGTCCCGTGGAAGAGAAGATCTCCCCCTCCTTCACAAGGAGCTTGGATATGTCCTCTCTTTCGGGGTTCCGGATGCCGATGATGACGGCAGGATATTTCTCCCCGCCATGATGATAGATACCGTCGAGCTTCAACCTGAGCGAATGTGTGTCGACCCCTTCTATCCCCGATATGACCTCCTCCGCCTCACCCTCATCGACCTGTTCGGAGAGGGTGACGAAGATATCCGGGAAATTGGTCTCATCGATGAAGGTCTCCATGGAATGGTCGAATATCACCGCCGAGTACAACCCCGTGACGAGCATGGCCATGGCCAAAGACACAACCATGGAAATGGCAAAGATCCTCCATTTCATCCTGAAAAGCTTTCTCACCACGCTCTTGTTTATAGATCTCAGGCTCTCACCACCTATGAGCCCTCGTGGAGCTTTCCTTGTCTGAGCACCAGCGTTCTGTCCATGTACCTCTTCAATCTTGTATTGTGGGAGACTATGAGGAAAGTGATACCCAGTTCATGTTGGAGCTCCTTCATTATCTCCATGATGGAGCGCTCCCTTTCCTCGTCAAGGTTCCCGGTGGGCTCGTCCGCAAGCACCAGCACGGGCTCCTTGGCAAGGGCGCGTGCAACTGCCACCCTCTGCTGCTGCCCTCCTGAGAGCTCCTGGGGATAGCTGTTCGCCTTGTCCATCAAACCCACCATCTCGAGGTACTTCCTGGCCCTCTCCTTCATCTCCTTGCGATCCTTGACTACGCTCTCCAGTCCCAGTTCGACGTTCTCCAGCGCCGTCAGGGTCGGGATCAGGTTGTAGAACTGGAAGATGAAACCGATCCTCTCCCTTCTGAACCTGTTAAGACCCTTCTTGTCAAGCCCGGTGAGCTCCATACCGTTGACAGAAAGAAGACCGGAGTCGGGTCCGTCTATCCCTCCCAGAAGGTTAAGCAAAGTGGTCTTGCCGCTCCCTGACGGGCCCATGACCATTACCATCTCCCCTTTCTTCAGTGAGAGGTCCATTCCGTAAAGGACCTCTGTTCTCTCACCACCTGTCACATAGCTCTTGTTAAGGTCATTTATCTTGACCAAGGTCATTCGATCACCTCGGGAGTATCAGCATACAAGTAGTTCTGCCCATTGCCGTACATGTAGGGTTCTTTTTATATGTTTATCATATAATGAGGGAGCATGAGAAAAGCAGTGGTCGAGATCGTACCTAACAGATTGGTAAAGGGAATGTGGGGGAGCTTCTTCGATACGGTGGACCATCTGGAAGGCAGGGAGATCCTTCAGCTCAATTTCGAAAAGGGGGTCAAACTGGTAATAGTGGACATCATCACCAGGGAAGGATACACCATCGATGATGTGAAACTGCCGTCCGCCACCAAAATAATCAATCTTCTGAAAAGGGAAGGGAACCGATATACCGTCCTTCTAAAGGCGGTTGTCCTCGGTAAGCCCCTCGGGAATTTCATGAAGCTCTTCGATCTGGATCTGATCTATGACCTACCGTATTACGCAGACAGGGAGCATTTCAAATTGAGCTGCATCGGCGAAAGCGGGTCGATCAAGAAGCTGGTCACGATGTTGGGACTGCTCGGTGAAGTGAGGACGGTGAGCTTCACGAAAGCCACCTTCAACGTACTCAACGTGCTCACCGAAAAGCAGAAAGAGATAATGATAGAGGCCAACAGGCTCGGGTATTACAGGTATCCGAGAAAGGTAAATGCCGGACAGCTGTCGGAGAGGCTCGGGATAAGCAAGGCCACAACTGTGGAGCATCTCAGGAAGGCCGAGATGAGGATCATCTCCGATCTCCTCGAAGGTTATTGACAAAGCCACCGTAAGGAACACCCATGATGGGGCCTCACATCCTTTATCGGCTCGCTCTTTCGGCGTATCACCGCGTGATCCTCACAGTGAACATTCTTTGCAGTCCAGCTTCTCGCAGACCGTACTCTCCACCTTCCACTTCAGGGCCCAGCCCTTGAAACCTTTGATCACATCCACAAGGTCCAAACCGCTTTCGGTAAGTTCGTACTCGACCTTGATCGGGACCCTGGATGCGTCAACTCTCTTGGTTATGAGTCCCTCAGCTTCCAGCTCCTTCAGACGATTTGAGAGGACCTTGGGAGTGATATCGGAGAGTCCCGACTTGATCCGTGAGTATCTCTTCGGCCCCCCTCCGTCCCTGTACATCTCCAGTATTATGACCATGGACCATTTCTTCGCTATGAGGTCTATGGTCCGGTAGACCGTGCATTGATCGTGCATGGTTTCCTGCGAGATACTCTACAATTCATATAGTTTGCTATCCTTAGGCTACCTTGTAGATAATAGATACAAAGGTGAATATGATGTTCTGCGATCAATGCCAGGAAACGCTCAGGAATGAAGGATGCACGCAGAGGGGCGTCTGCGGAAAGACCGATGAGGTGGCCAGGCTCCAGGATCTGATGATCCACGCTCTCAGGGGGGTATCCTACTTCCAGGTCCTGAAGAGGGAAGAAGGAAAACCAGACGGGGAGGCCAATGAGATAATGATGGAGGCCCTGTTCTCGACCATAACCAACGCCAATTTCGACAGCAACAGGATGATAGGTTACATCGAGGGTTCCTTGAGCATAAGGGACAGGTTGAGGAGGGAACTGGAGGAGGAGGGTCGTGTTTTCGATGATCTTCCCGACCACGCGCAATGGACCTACGAGAACGGGGAAAAAGCAGCGTCGATAGGCCATCTTTCCATCGAGGACGAGGACATCAGGTCCCTCTCGCTTCTCCTTCTCTACGGCATTAAAGGGATCGCCGCCTATCTGCACCATGCTTTCATTCTGGGCCTTGCCGATGAGGATATCTTCGAGTTCATGAACAAAGGGCTTCTCGCTTACAGGGACCCCGATGCCGACACGGGAGCCCTTCTCGACATGGTCATGGAATGCGGGGGGATGGGGGTCAGGACCATGAAGCTCCTGGATGAAGCCAATACCTCGAATTACGGCGTCCCGTCCCCGCACAAGGTGAACCTGGGGGTGAGGGATCGGCCGGGGATACTCATCTCCGGACACGATCTGAAGGACCTCGAGGAGCTACTGGAGCAGACAAAGGGGACCGGGATCGACGTGTACACCCACGGCGAGATGCTCCCTGCACACTATTATCCCTTTTTCGAGAAGTACGACAACCTGGTGGGAAATTACGGGGGCTCCTGGTGGTACCAGATCAAGGACTTCGAAACCTTCAACGGCCCCGTCCTGCTGACGACCAACTGCCTTGTTCCCCCCCTTGAAGGCTACAGGGAAAGGGTCTACACCACCAGCATAGTGGGATATGAAGGATTACAGCACATACCCGATAGAGCACCGGAAGAGGTGAAGGATTTCTCCGGGATCATAGAACATGCCAAAAGGTGCGATCCTCCAAAAGAGATCGAAACGGGTGAGATCGTCGGAGGTTTCAACCACAGGACATTGTGGGGGCTAAAGGACAAGGTCCTCGATGCCGTACAGAAGGGCAGGATCAATAAGTTCTTCGTGATGGCAGGGTGCGACGGCAGGCACAAGACCAGGGAATACTACACGGAGTTCGCCCGGTCCCTGCCGAAGGAGGCGGTGATCCTGACCGCGGGATGTGCCAAGTACAGGTACAACAAACTGATAACCGACGAAATAGACGGCATACCCAGGGTCATCGATGCGGGCCAGTGCAACGATTCATTCTCACTGGTCTCGTTCGCACTCAAACTGGCAGAACACCTTGATGTGGATGTGAACGATCTGCCCATCGAGTACAATATCGCATGGTACGAACAGAAAGCTGTCCTTGTACTGCTCTCTCTGCTCCACCTGGGGGTCAAGGATATCCGTCTGGGACCCACCCTTCCCGCCTTTGTTTCCCCGAACATACTAAGTGTTCTCGTGGACAAGTTCCGGATCGGCCCCAATAAAACGGTCGAGGAGGACCTTGCGGAGATGGTCTGAAAGAAGATGGATCAAAAGGATGTCCCCGTGAAGGAGACCCGAGGCCCTGTCCAGGATATTATGAACCAACCGACAGGAAAAGGCTACCTAAAGTGAGGTGATCACCCGACAAAATTCATATGTGATGAGTTTTATATTTCCCCCGTATAACAATTCGGGGGACCCTTATGAGATATGATGTGAAGGTTATTGCAATAGTTGTCCTGATGTTGACCACCGCTTTCTATGTGGGGGCGTCATCCGGAAAAGGTCATCCAGGCGGGGATGATGAAATTCCCCGAAAGATAGAGCATATCCTCCAGGGAGGATTGGAGCTCGGCGTCCGCGACGTAAGCGACAGCGAGCTGGCCCTCCTCATGGAGAAAGAGGGGGTAAGTGACGGAAGAGGCGCTCCGCCGCCCATGATAGGCGGCATGGGAACAGGGCTCACACCTCCGACATATGAAGGTTGGAGAGCTGTGCAACGGGATACAGGATTGATCGATGGTGTCTCCTTCGCAGCTCCCACCGCACTCAACACGTCCAAGGACCACAGTGCCTCCATTCATTTTCCACCCATCGGCAATCAGGGTGGAGAGGGATCATGTGTGAGCTGGTCCATAGGATACTACACCAAGACCTATCAGGAAGCCACGGAGCATAACTGGAACCTCTCCGGTGCAGGATACACCGGTTCATGGCCGGGTTATCCCACACCCAGCTTTCAGGACAGGATCATGAGTCCCGATTTCCTCTATCATCAGGTGAACGACGGACAGAAGACAGGTGGAAGCTATTACCACGACAACGTCAACGTCTGCAAGAGGACCGGGATATGCACATGGAAGAAGATGCCCACCAGCGACAGCGATTACACGAGCTGGCCCTCGGAGGACGCATGGCGCCAGGCACCGTTGTACAGGACCCGGAACACCACGTACTATATGTGGGTGAACTCGAACAGCGGCATCACCAGCCTGAAGACATGGATAGACGGCGGCAATCTTGCCACCATCTCCATCGATGCCGGGAAGTACAGCTCCCTTTCATCAACCACCGGAGGTGACCTCTGGACCAATGCGACCAACTGTGTGGAGACCAGGAACCATGCAAATACGATAGTCGGGTACGACGATAATTTCGGACCCTACAGCGAAGGCGGCACCAGCAGGACCGGTGCATTCAAGGTGGCGAACTCATGGGGAACCGGCTGGACCGGGGACAGCGATTCGGACGGAATGTACTGGATCTCCTACAGGGCGATGAGGGACAGGGTCAACTATGTGTTCATGATGACCGACCGGACCGCCTATGACCCGGAGATCATCGGTGTTTTCAACATTTCCCACAACTACAGGAGCGATTGCGAGATAACCCTCGGTGTGGGCAATACATCCAACCCCACCGACTCCAAGAGGTTCGACGATTACTGGTTTGACGGAGGGAGTTATCCCTATCCCAACAACCTGATGGTGCTGGATATGACCGATTTTTCCTCTTCGCTCAATGATTATTACCAGAAGAACTACTTCTTGGGTGTCAAGGATTCCGGCACTACCACTACCGGGAGCATACTGCAGTTCACGGTGGAGTATTACGACGATTATGCAAACGGAAGCAAACTCCTCTCCGCCACCTCGACCGATCCCACGGTGTCCACCGTTCAGGGGAGCACCGTGTACGCGGAGGTCGTTCTCAAAGACACCGAGTATCCTGTATTGATATCGGATAATACCCCCTCGGCTGCCACCACGGGGGACCCCCTCAACTTCAGCGCCGAGATCACGGACAACCGGGAGGTCTACGGAGTATGGCTGGAGTACTGGATCGGCAGCGGCCCTCACACCAATACCTCCTGCAGCAGAGGGACCGGTGATTCGTGGTACCTGAACACCACCGCCCCCCATTCTCTAGATACCCTTTACTATATCTTCCACTTCAACGATACCACCGGTTTCTGGAACAGGACCGCCCAGAGCACCATTTCTGTCACCGACAACGATGTGCCGGTGTTCAACACCTCCGCACTGCCGGCATCCACAACCACGGGGGATATGCTGAACATCACCATCAACGTGACCGACAACATCCAGGTGGCCGATGTGACCATGGAGCACTGGAACGATGACGGAATACACTTGAACACGACCTTGGACCATATCGGAGGGGATCTGTACGGGACGATCACCACCGCGGACCCGGAGGGGGCCCTGATGACTTTGAGGTTCAAGAGCCAGGACACATCCGGAAATCGGAACTCCACCGAGAACCTCACAATATCCATACTGGACAACGACCCACCATTTTTGGTCTCGGACCTCACCGAAGAGAACGGAACGACGGGGGACACCTTCACATTCTCTGTCCAGGTATGGGACAACATCGGGACCAACGGCACATGGGTGGAATACTGGTACGGATCGGGCTCCCATACGAACTCCTCCATGGACCCGGTGGGGGGTGACATCTTCAGGCACAATATCACCATGGAGAACACGCTGGAGAAACTCTCTTACAGGTTCCATGCGGTGGATACCTCGGACAACTGGAACACCTCCATGGAGAGAGAGGTCAACGTCTCTGACAATGATCGGCCAATGTTAGGGACGGACCTTTCCGATGCGTTGGCAAATACGGGAGACAACTTCCGTTTCGCCCTGGAAGCGAGGGACAATGTAGGTCTCCGGGAGGTATACCTGAACTACAGCGTAAACGGGGTTTTCAGGGGAAACATCTCCTGCTTCCAGGCGATACCGGATGAATGGTACGCCGTGGCAGAGCTTCCATCGGACCGGATCGGAACCCTCTCCTACCACTTCTCCGCTGTGGACGGGTCAGATAACTGGAACCGTACAGGGGCATTGAACAGGACCATCTACGACAACGACGAGCCAAGGATAATTGAGGACCTTTCCGATACGTCGGCCAATACGGGTGGATGCTTCAGTTTCCTTCTGAACGTCTCGGAGAACATAGGCCTGTTGAACGTATCGGTGGAGTACTGGTTCGGGGAAGGTGCCCACATCCATCTGGAACTGGTGGAAGAAGAGACCGGGTTGTGGGGAGGGAACATCACGGTTCCCTTCAGATCACTGGATGAGCTGAACTATATCTTCAGGGTCGAGGACCAAGCAGGCCTCTCGAACGCAACCGAACCGGTGACGGTCAGGGTCCATGACAATATGGATCCCGTGATCGTCGAATACCCGGAAGGTCTGCTCCCCACCACGGGGGACGAGCTCGAGGTGGAGGTCCGGGTGACAGACAATATAGGTATAGACCTTGTCCTGATGAACTACAGCTTCGGCGGACAGAAGAACCTGACCCTGGAAATGGAGTTCTCCAAGAACATGAGCTTGGGTGCCGTGATCCGTGTACCGCACATGTCCGGGGAGCTTAGCATGACCTTCCTGGTCATTGATACTTCCAACAACAGCTTCATTTCAGAGCGCTGGAACTTCCCGGTCAGGGACAACGATCCCCCCTCCCTGCAGGATTTCAACGACACCGATATCATGCTTGGGGATGCTTTCAGTGCAAATGCCTCTTCATGTTCGGACAACATCAAAATCGCATCGTACAATTGGACGGTGACCGGACCGGAGAACATGGACCTCAACGGTTCCTCCATCGAGATACTGCCGACCAAGGCCGGTAACTACACCGTTACCCTGAACGTTACCGACGAAAGCGGAAACCACAACACCACCACCTTCTGTCTTACGGTATCCGAGCCACCAGGTCCTTCCCTGGAGTTCCGGTTGGAGGTATTGGACGATAACCAAACGGTCGGGGAGAACATAACCATCAGTATACTTCTTAGGAACACAGGGGATATGTACACCAACGTCACCTTCGAACTCAACAGCGACGACGAAGGTCTGGAAGAGTTCGAGGCCTTTGACATCGTCCTTCCACCTGGTTTTATTTTCAACCAGACCCTGGAGGTCCCTTCCTATGCATTGTCCGCAGGCCACCACCGGATAGAGGTGATGATGTACAACGAGACCATGGACATCCACATCACAAGGATACTGGAATTCACCATCTGGGATCCCGACAATGATGTTCCAATGGACGATGATATCGATGACGACGATTCTTCCGATGATGACACAACAATCGACGATGATGATACCGGAGGCAGCCAAGGAAATGATGACGGGACCGGAAAGGTGACCGATTGGCTCACGAACAACTACATCTTCGTGATAGCGGCGGCAATGGGAATAGTTCTGCTCGCTGTCCTTCTGCTGTTCATGAGGAGGAGGAAGTCTGCCCCGGCAGAAGGGGAATGGGAAGCGGTATGGGAAGAGTAGGGTCGCTGGTTTTTAATAGATGGCCCGCATTGGAGTGCTACGAAATGCAGTTTCGTAGCACGGTGATGCCATGGCGGGACCTCTTGATCTAAAAGAACAGATAGACCTCCTCAAGGGGCTGGACATCGGAGAACGGGACAGGAAGGTCATGGAGAAGGCCTCCAGGTTCCACGGCCACATCTGCCCCGGTCTTGCAACGGGGGTGGCGGCCTCCCTGGAATTCCTTGATGACAGAGAAAGAGCTTCCGACGAGGAGCTGGTGGCCGTCGTGGAGAACGATGCCTGCGGGGTCGACGGCATCCAGGCAGTGCTCGGGTGCACCTTCGGGAAAGGCAACCTGATATTTTGGGACCACGGCAAATCCGTCTATACCTTCTATTCGAGGGAGAGCGGAACAGGAAAGAGATACTCGGTCCGGGACCTGCCAGAAGGCGATCCTGATGAAAAGGGTCTGATATCCAGGGTCAGGTCCGAAGAGGCCACCCCGGAAGAAGAGGAAAGGTTCAGGAGGTTATGGGTCAAAAAGGCCGGGGAGATACTCAGGAACAGGAGGGTGCTCTTCGAAGTGGAGGAGGCGGAGGAGGAGGTTCCCGAAAAGGCGAGGCTCTTCGATTCCTTCATCTGCCCCCGATGCGGGGAGAGGACGGGGTCACACAGGGCCGTGGAGATCGATGATGAGCGGTACTGCATACCATGCTCGGAGAAGGTGGTCCAATGAGACCGGGAGCCCTTGCTCTGCTTCTTCTACTGCTTGTTCCCCCGGTACTTGTTCCGGGCTGTATCGATGATGAGAGCGGACCGACCAGGACGATCATCGATATGCTGGGACGGGAAGTGAAGGTTCCGGTGGAGATAGAGAGCGTGGTGGGTGTGGAGGCGGGTGCCCTCAGGCTCCTGGTCTATATGGACCACACGGACAAGGTGGTGGGGATAGAAGAGCACGAAAAGAGCAGCGGGGCCGGAGGGAATGCCAAACCGTACATATTCGCAAATCCCGAACTTCTCGAGCTCCCCTCCATCGGCCCCATGCACGGAGGGGACGCGGAGCTGATCGTTTCCCGGGGCCCCGATGTCATATTCTGGACATATACGGATACCTCCAGGGCCGATGATCTTCAGGAGAAATGCGGCATTCCCGTTATCGCACTGGACTACGGCGACCTGAACGAGAACAGGGAAACGCTCTTCGACGCATTGCATCTGATAGGGGAGATCATGGGCAATGAGGAGAGGGCCCTGGAGGTCCAGGAGTTCTTCGAGGAGAGGATCCGAGAGCTGGACGATATGACCAGGGAATTAAAACCCCGGCCGAGGTGCTACGTCGGCGGTATCGGCCACCGTGGGGCCCACGGACTGCTCTCAACGGAGCCGTCCTACTCTTCTTTGAAATTCATAAACCAGAACAACGTGGCATCGTCCTTGGGAATGGAGCATGCCTTCATCGACAAGGAGAAGATCATTGAATGGGATCCCGAGGTCCTGCTGATAGACGAAGGGGGACTCTCCATTGCCGAAAAAGATCTGAAAAGCGGCATATACGACACGGTGGAGGCGGTCTCGGAGGGAAGGATATACTGTCTGCTTCCCTACAACTGGTACACCACCAATTACGGTACCGTGCTGGGAAATTCCTACTACATTGCCTCATTACTGTTTTCGGAAGAGATAGGTGAGATCGACCCCGTGGAGGAGACCGGGGACATCTACGAGTTCCTGGTGGGGAAAAGGGTCTACGAAGAGATGGCAGAGGAGTTCGGAGGTTTCAAGGAGCTGGAAATTTGAAGGGCGCACCGGGCGAGGACCCAATGGAGGCCTACAGGAAAGGGATCATCCTGAAGTGGGTCTTCCTGGCGGTCTGCGGGGTTCTTCTTCTGGTGCTCATCACCGCCGCCCTTTCCATAGGATCCTCCGATCTGTCCATGATGGATTCCTTCAGGGCACTCCTGGGAATGGGTGAGAAGGAGACCTTGACCATAGTCTGGAGGATACGCCTCCCCAGGGTGATCACCGCGATCATCGCAGGGGCGGGACTCGCGGCTGCGGGGGCCGCCATGCAGACGGTGCTGAGAAACCCCATCGGCTCACCCGTGACGCTGGGAATATCCCAGGCCGCCGCTTTCGGTGCGGCCTTTGCGGTTGTCATTCTCGGTGCGGGCAGCGTGGGAAGCGGAACAGTTGATGCCGTGATCAACGAGAACATATATCTGGTCTCGGTATGCGCCTTCATCGCCACCATGGGCTCCACGTCAATAATAGTCCTTTTGGCCAGGTTCAAAAGGGCTTCCCCGGAATCCATGATACTGGCGGGGGTTGCCATGGGATCTCTTGCAACCGCAGGGACCACCGCAATGGAATATTTCGCGGACGATGTGGAGCTGTCGTCCATCATCTTCTGGACCTTCGGCGACATGGGAAGGACCGGCTGGGACGAGGTCTTCATCATGTTCGGGGTGGTCGCTCTCGCCATGGTATACTTCATCTTCAGTGGCTGGAGCTACAATGCGCTGGATGCAGGGGACGATACCGCGAGGAGCCTCGGAATAAACACCGAGAGGCTCAGGCTCCTGGGCCTGGGAGCGGCGTCTCTGGTCACGGCCGTGATCATCTCCTTCGTCGGGATAATCGGATTTGTCGGGCTGGTGATCCCGCATATCGTAAGGAAGATAATAGGAACGGACCAGAGGTTCCTGATTCCCACCTCCGCAATTGCAGGTGCCGTGCTGCTGCTTCTCTCGGACACGGTGGCAAGGACCGTTATCTCTCCCGTTGTACTCCCTGTGGGCATCCTGACGTCGTTCCTAGGAGCGCCTCTGTTCCTGTATCTGGTCATAAGGGGGAAGGAGCATTGGTAAAGCTTGAGGTGGAAGGGGTCGATTTCTCCTACAACGGAAAGGAGGTCCTGTCCGATATGAGCCTGCGCCTTGGCGGAGGTGATCTGGTGGGGCTGGTGGGCCCCAACGGTTCCGGAAAGTCCACCCTTCTCAAGATACTCGACAGCATACTCACGCCCGGAAGAGGGCGGGTCCTTCTCGAGGGCAGGCCGATGTCCGACCTGAAAGGCAAGGACATTGCCAAGAGGATAGGTTATGTGCCCCAGTCCACCGTCACCCTGTTCCCCAAGACCGTCTTCGATACGATCCTGATGGGCCGGATCCCCTACGGCTCCTGGGCTCCGACCAGGAAGGACCTGACAATTGTGAAGGATGTACTTGTCGATCTGGGACTGGAAACCCTCTCCGGCAGGACCCTGAACTCCCTTTCCGGCGGGCAGAAGCAGAAGGTAATGATCGGAAGGTCCCTGGCCCAGGAGTCCGATATACTTCTCCTGGACGAACCCACTTCATCACTGGACCTGGCCAACCAGATAGATGTCATGGACCTTATCAAGGGTGAGACCTCCAAGGGAAAACTGGCGGTCATGGCGGTCCACGATCTGAACCTGGCACTCAGATACTGCGACAGATTCGTTCTTCTGAAGGCTGGCAGGATCGTTGCAAGCGGAGATTCGGACAGGCTCTCCAGGGAGGTCCTGGAAGAGGTCTACGATATAAAGGCCAGAGTGATGGGGAGCGGCAGGGAAAAGGTATTCGTGCCCATTTCAAGAAGATAGTTATCCTCTATCCTGACCCTGGATGATGTTATTGCATATCCTGATGAACGAATCGGCCGTTGGGGACCCCTTCTCGTCCATAACTATCGGATCACCCGAGTCCCCTCCCTTGACAATGGTGGGATCTATGGGGACGCTTCCCAGGAAGGGAATGGAGAGCTCATCGGCGGCTTTTTCTCCGCCCCCTTTGTCAAAGAGGTCTATGGCTTCACCACAGTGAGGGCAGAGCATGCCGCTCATATTCTCCACGATCCCGATGATATCCATCTTGAGGGACCTGGCAAATGAGATGGACCTCCTGGAATCCAGCAGTGCCACCTCCTGTGGTGTCGATACTATGATCGCCCCCGACCCCGGGAGCATCTGGGCTATGTTCAGGGCCTCATCCCCGGTCCCGGGAGGCAGGTCTATTATCAGGTAATCGAGCTCCCCCCAGTTCACCTTGCCCAGGAACTCGCTTATGGCATTTATCTTCAGGGGGCCCCTCCAGATGACAGGGGCGTTCTGGTCCTCCATCAGGAACGACAACGAAAAGACCTTGAGTCCTCTCTTTCCCTCTATGGGAACTATCTTCTCTTCCTGCATCATCGCTCCTGATCCCTCCAGACCCAGCATCTTTGCCACGTTGGGTCCGTGAAGGTCAGCATCAAGGAGTCCCACCTTCTTGCCCTTGTCTATCAGGGCCATGGAGAGGTTCACCGCCACCGTGGTCTTGCCGACCCCTCCCTTTCCGCTCATGACGGAGATCATGTTGTCCACTTTCTGGAGGTTATCCTTTATGTTCATCTGCATCTGCTGCATGGGGTTCACTGCAGGTCCCTGTTCTTTCATGGGATGTCACCTTTGCCCTTGTAAAGTGGGATGCTACTTCAATTATTCCCCTAGATCTTTCAGTCTGGCCTTGATGTTCTCGATCTCGTTCTCCAGCTGGTCGAGTACTGTCTTGAGCTCCTCCTTCTCTTCCTCCTTCGTGAGGGGAGGTGCTTCTTCGATGGCACGATCATCTGCTGGTACATATTGTCGGAAACCTCTTCCGAAGCCTCTTCCGAAGCCTCTTCCGAAGCCCCTGCCCCTCATGGGGAAGTATCTCCTCCTTGCTGGAGCTCCGCTGCAGTCTCCGAGACCGCGTCCTGTCATTGGTCCTTCTCCCCATGGTCCTGTTCTGTCTCCTCCTGGCATTTTTCTTCCTCCTTTTGTTTGTTAGGATGGTCACGGTGGACACCGTTCACGATCTGTATGGCACACCCCTCTGTCAGTGCGTAAGCCACCTTCTTCCTTGCAGTGGTGATGTCGTTCCAGAAACTTCTCCTGGAGATGCCCATCCTGGCGGCCGCCTGCTCCTGGGTCAATCCCTCCAGATCGGAGAGCCTGATTGCCTCCACCTCTGCATAGGAAAGCTCCACGAGCTCCAGCTCCCTCATGGGCACACCTGCGGGTTTGAAGTACCTTACCTCTGGTATGTGCTCTACGCTTCTCGGGGACCTGTGTCTGCCGTGTCTCCATCTCATGTACTACTCAAATATGGATAAGTATATAAGCTTATTGCACATTTGAGAATTAGAATGATATATCATGATCCGATTTAGCATAAAAGAACAGGGAGTTGACCTTATGGAGGACAAAGAAGAAAAAGAGCACCAACTGGTGTTCGGTCCGGTACCGTCCAGGAGATTGGGGTCCAGTCTGGGCATCAACAATATCCCGCCCAAGAACTGCACCTACTCATGCATCTACTGCCAGGTGGGGGCCACAACCAGCATGGACCTGCACAGAAGGGAGTTCTTCGAGACCGAGAGGATAGTGAAGGAGGTGGAAGAGAGGCTCGATAGTATCAGGGAGAAGGGTGAGAGGGTTGATTACGCCACCTTCGTCCCGGACGGGGAACCGACCCTGGACCGGAACCTTGGAAGGTCCGTAGAAGGTGTTTCGGAACTGAATATCGATACCGCCGTCATCTCCAACGGCTCCCTTCTGTGGATGGAAGATGTCCGCGAGGAACTTCTCAACGCGGACCTGGTCTCGGTGAAGGTGGATTCGGTGGACCCCGGTCTGTGGAGGAAGGTGAATCGGCCCAATGCAAGGCTGGACCTGACCAGGATCCTTGACGGGATTGGCAGGTTCGCCGATGTCTTCGAAGGGAGGCTGCTCACCGAGACCATGCTGGTCCGGGACGTAAACGACGGTGAAGGGGATCTGTCCCAGGTGGCCGAATTCCTATCGGGTATCGGTCCCGATACCGCCTATATATCAATTCCGACACGTCCGCCCATGGAGAACTGGGTCGAGTCCCCCCGCCACGAGGCCGTGCACAACGCATATTCCATCATGAAGGAGAAAGTGGGTTCCGTGGGAATGCTTACCGGCCCCGAGGGCAATTCGTTCCAGATCTACGGGGAGCTGAAGGACGAACTAGGGGGTATCACCTCGGTGCACCCCATCAGGGAATCCTCCATGAATGAGATCCTGAAGAAGTACGGAGGCTCCATGGAACTGGTGGAAGAAATGGTGGAGGAAGGGGTCATGGAAAGGAAGGTCCTGGAAGGGGAGACCTTCTACACCAAGAGCAGATGAGGCATAAAACATATCTCTGCGTTGAATGAGCCGGGGGTTCGGAAGGAGAGCTCCCCGAACAAAAACCGCACATCCTCAGCCGTTATGGACAATGCAATAGGGTACAAGAAACTAATCGACACCTTTTAACACGAACAGGAAGCCAAGGATAAGAAGATCACAAAGAAGGACATCGAAGAAGCAATACTTGAGGCACGATCTGAGGTCTGGTCCGATGAATAGGATCCTGGTCGATACCAATATACTCATTTCCGCTATTGCATTCGACATAAATGAACTGGATGTTATTTTGAAAGGGATAAAGAAAGAAGTTATTATTGAGATCTAGTCAGATGTCATCTAATATTTTTATCAGATCTCCAGTGGAATACACATCAACTCCCATAATGGATTTCAAAACCTTATCATTGGACCAGATACCTGCTTTGATATTCAAAGCCAAAGCTACATATTCAGCATCATCAGGATCTGGAGTTATCTTAATAGCTCTATCCCTGAAGGTTTTGAAATCGTCATATGGATAAAAAGAGATCCTTCGTTTCAGAATCTCCATGAACCTATCAAAATTCTTTTCTTGGTCGTTTAGATTTATCAATAATCTCATCTTCGTGTTTTTCAAATTCTTCAAGAAGAAACTCAGGAGCATACAAATGGAAAATGTCCTTGAACAATAACTCTGCTGTCTTATTGTCCTTTATGAGTGCTGCAAAAAGAACATTCGCATCGACTACGAGGTCCATCACTCCATCTCCGAGTATCGCTTGTGAAGTGATCTGTTGACCTCTTTACCAAGTCTGACGGCATCTTCTTCTGTCAGAGTACTATTCTTCTTGTATTCGATCAAGAACTTGAGATCCTCTATCTTCTCTCTGAATGCCTGCCTGGCTACTTCAGACCAGTTGATCTCCGGAAATAGATCTATGTCGTTTTTCATCTCTTTTGGGACGGTTATCGTCATATTTACCATGTGATTACCTAGTATAACATGTGTATACACATAGTTATTCATTTCGGTGTTCAGTTCATTAATTTCCGAAAGGCCCTTTGCTTCCTTGCTGTAATCGACATAGGTAAGTCCTCACGGACTGTCCCTGTCACACCACCGTGCGTACGGGACCGTACACGGCGGTTCAATATGATTATGCGAAACTACTTCGACCGAGTTCCTTCCGACGGTTTCGGGGGGTCTTCCACTGTTTCCATGAAAGACTACGAAGACGTCGCCTTATCCAACCATCCAGCTTTGCCAATATGGACGGAGTCTCACAGAAACCGAAATAACCATACCGACTCACCTCACGATGATGCCCTTGCGGGTCGCTAATACTTCGCCTCCACCAGGCTGTATAGGGGACTTGCACCCCCAGGATACCAGACATGCCCGGCACACGAGCAATGAAAATTCCAAAGGAATTTTTATGATGTTTGAAAAATCCGGGGAAGGTCCGCTGTTCGAATGAAATGAGAACAGTGGGCCGACCCGATCTTCCCTTCAGGAAGATTGGGGCCAGTATCAGCTGATATCAGCAGACCCCAGACCTTGTGAAAATCCAATTATGGATGCTTATCTGGTGATTTTCACGGTCCGGGTCGGATCAGCTATAGAACAAATATTACCCACTCACAAATATAATTTGAATACGATAATGTTAGTGGGCCGACCCGGACCTTCGGCGAAAAATGATCAAAACAGGCTTTCAACCGTTTTTCGCCTGGTCATCAATGTGACATCAATAACATCGGGTCGGAAGAATATGATGAAAAAACGATTCCCACTTTCTACGATTACAGAATAATTAGAATCGAAAGTGGGCCGACCCGGATTTGAACCGGGGACCTCCGCCTTGTAAGGGCGACGTCATAACCAGCTAGACCATCGGCCCGGTCTATTATTGGCTCACCCTTCATCGACATTTGACATAAAACCTTTTCCTTGGAGCTGTCCCGATATCAAAGAAAATTACAAAAGCGAATATCCGATACACCCTATACCAAAGGTGTGTGAGATCAATGACGAGACCCATGAAGAACATCCTGGTCACAGGATCGGCGGGACAGATCGGCTCCGAGCTGGTCATGGTCCTCAGGGAGAATTACGGCAATGATAACGTGGTGGCGGGGACCAACAGAACACCGCCCTCTGAAAGGATCAGGGAAACCGGACCCGTGGAGGCATGCAACATAGTTGATAAGGAACAGCTATATTCGGTGGTGGACGAATACGATATCGATACCATCTACAACATGGCAGCGATCCTCTCCGGCGTTGGAGAGCAGAAACCGCTACTCGCATGGAAGGTGAACATGGACGGCTTCCACAACGTTCTGGAATGCGCAAGGGAAAAGGAGCTGGTCAGGGTCATGAACCCCTCTTCGATAGCCGCGTTCGGTCCCGAGACACCGAAGATCGACACTCCTCAGGAAACGGTGCTCAAGCCCAGGACGATGTATGGTGTCACCAAGGTGGCCGGGGAGCTCCTTGGTGATTACTACTTCAGGAAGTTCGGAGTCGACGTAAGGGGTGTTAGATATCCCGGCATCATCTCCTCGGAGACCCTTCCGGGAGGGGGCACCACTGATTACGCAGTGGCAATATTCTACGATGCAATAGAGAAGAAAAAGTACGAGTGCTTCGTCAACGAGGACACGGTCCTTCCCATGATGTACATGCCCGATGCATTGAAGGGACTGATCGACCTCGCCGAGGCCCCTGTGGAGAACCTCAAACACCACTGCGACTTCAACCTGGCATCAATGTCCTTCTCGGTCAAGGAGCTGGCGGACGAGATAAGGAAGCACATTCCCGAGCTGGAGGTCACCTACAAGCCAGACTTCAGGCAGGAGATCGCGGATTCGTGGCCCCAGTCCATTGACGACTCCGCTGCCAGGAAGGAATGGGATTGGAAACCATCATACGATCTCTCCTCGATGACCGAGGACATGATAGAGAAGCTTTCAGCAAGACTTCTCTGATCGGGATAGATGAAGTTCGGTACATACTATTGAGACTTCAGAGCCTCGAGGTATTCAATACCCTCCCTGAGGTCGATCGCTTTGTCCACCTTTGAGATCAGTTCTTTATCCAATGTTATCAGAGGTGCATCAACGGAGGCGGCGCTTGCCGCATGGACAGCATCGTAGAAGGTCAATTCCTTGCTTTCCGCTATTGACAGAGCGGATAGTAACAGCTTATTGTCCATAGGAATTCTCTCGAGATGAAGTCCAAGGAATTTGTTCAAGAATTTCTTTCCGGTCCTCCCTTCCCTCTTCGAGAACTGAACAATGCAATTACCAACTTCACTGTAGACAAGTGGAGATACCGCAAGAGATACTCCCTCTTCCCTGCACATCTCCATGAAACGGATCGCATTCTCACTCTCGTCCTCATCGTGAAGTACAGGAACCAGAGCAGAGGAATCCATGACCATTTTCATCGTGAATCACGGTCCTTCCTTATCATTTCGGTCCCTGTTACACCGCTCCTCTTGAACCTGTTCTTCTTGAACCATTCAAGGGACCTCCTTGACTGCTCAAGCCTTAATTGCTCATCGAGTACCTTCGAAAGGAATTCACCTGGTTTGTATCCCAGCTTTCTGATCCTTTCTATGGTCTCGTCATCCACCCTGATCGATACGACAGTGCTCATGTAAACACCTTGTATACACCACATTGATAATATAATAAACTTTCTGGACATGCAATCACTCCTCGAATGGGGTTGGGAGCCGTCATACGATCTCTCCTCGATGACCGAGGACATGATAGAGAGGCTTTCAGCAAGACTTCCCTGATCGAGATAGATAAAGTTCGGCTAAAAGGTTGTTCAGAAGTGTCTATCCCAAAACGGACTGCACCTGTATGACCAATAAACAGTCCTTCGTCCGTGGGATATCAACGAGAGTCATTACATCATTCTACAGCAGCGTACATATAGATACACAGTGGTCGATATTATCTTATGTTTTTTATGTCAAATAACTTTACTATTTGGCTGGTATTAGAAAAGATTTAACAACCAATATGCTCTTACTGTCAATACAACATCCATAGGAATTGAAAAATGGGAGGACATGTGTTCTCGATCATTAAGTATGAATAGATACCAATAAAAAGTGATCCAGTTGAGGAAAAACAAGCGTGCTCGACTTGCGCAAACAGCACTCGAGCGAATAAAAGCCCATGAGCATCTCTGCCTCATCTACGAGAGCCAGGAGGAATGGAAAGAGGCCATCATACCCTTCATCAGGATGGGGATCGAGCGTGATCAGAAATGCATCTACATAGTTGGTGAACATACCGCAGAAGAGCTCATATCTCACCTGGATGAGGGGGGGATAGATACTGATCAAGTAATAAAATCAGGCCAGCTCGTGATCCTGAACGGGGACGATCCATCCACCAAGGACGATCCTGAGCTGATGATATCCCTTCTCAGGAAGGAAACGGACAAGGCCCTGACCGAGGGTTATACTGCCTTAAGGGTCACAGATGAGATGACATGGATCACAGAAGAAAGCGAAGGATCTAACAAATTATTCGAATACGAGAAAGAACTGAACCGGGATATCATTCCTTTCCATCCCTGTACGGCGATATGCCAATACAATAGAAACAGGTTCGATCCGGAGGTCATCAGGGAAGTGATCATGACACATCCCAAGATCCTTCTCGGAGAGGACATATACGACAATTTCTACTACATACCACCGGAAAATTTTCCAGGTCAGCCAAAAGCCGAGATCGAGGTTGGGAAATGGCTGAACATCGTCGAGAGGGAAAGGGCACTGAACGAGAGATACAGGCTGTTCCTCGAGGGCACAACGGATATGGCCTACCTCAAGGACGATCAGTTCAGACATATGATGGCGAACGGGGCACTGCTCAAATTCTTCGGAAAGGATCTGGACCAGGTCATAGGCAGGACCGATCTCGATCTCCTCCCCCCCGACGCGGCCCGAAACTGCCGCTTCAGCGACAAGGAAGCCCTCGAAAAACAAAAGAAGATCAGAACACAAGAGGAGATCGACGGTCGATATTACGAGACGATCAAGTTCCCCGTGAACATAGGAAAGGACAGGCTCGGGGTCGGGGGATTGATACGAGATATCACCGACCATAAGCGGGCCGAGGAGGCTCTGCGCCGCGAGCATGATCTTCGTCAGCGTTATCTTGATACCACCCATACCATCATGGTCGCCCTGAACGCAGAAGGCCGCATCACCATGATCAACCGTGCGGGTTGTGAACTGCTTGGTTACACCGAGGAAGAACTCATGGGAAAAGAATGGTTTGAGAACTTCCTCCCCAAACCAGAGGGGATGAAAAAGGATTACCCGATATTCCAGCGCATCATGGCTGGCGACCTGGCTTCCAACGAATATGTTGAAAACAGCGTCATCTGCAAGGACGGAACACTGCGCCGGATCGGATGGCACAATACACTTCTAAAGGACGATGATGGCGAGATTGTCGGTACCTTGGGTTTTGGCGAAGATATCACGGACCGCAAGCGGGCCCAGGAGGAACTGATCGCTTCTGAGACACGTTACCGCAGGCTCTTCGAATCCGCCAAGGATGGCATTCTGATCCTCGATGCATCCAGCGGGGAGATATTGGATGTGAACCCTTTCATGACCGATATGCTTGGTTATTCTTATGAAGAGTTCACGGGAAAGCATCTGTGGGAGATCGGGGTCTTCCAGAATATATTCGAGAATAAGGAGAAATTCCTGGAACTGAAAGAAAGAGGATATGTAAGATACAGCCATCTGCCTCTCGAAACGTCGGATGGTAAAGGTATAGACGTAGAGTTCGTCAGCAATGTCTATGATGTGGATCGTTCCAAGGTCATCCAGTGCAATATCCGTGACATAACAGAACGGAAAAAGATGGAAAAGGAACTGGAGAACACCCTTTCCGAACTATCCGCCATACATCAGAACGCTCCCATCATCATGATGTTGGTCGATAATGAGAGAAAGGTGAAAAAGGTAAACAAAGCTGCAGCCGAGTTTGCCAAAAGATCACCTGAGGACATGATCGGATTGGTCGGGGGCGAGGCGCTGATGTGCCTGAACTCCCTGGATGATCCCGAGGGGTGCGGTTTCGGGCCCCGATGCAAAGAGTGCCGCGTCAGGAATGCGGTCCTTGATACATTCGAGGATCGAAAGAACCGGACTGACATCGAGGCATGGCTTCCTTTCCCCATGGAAGAGGGCAGTGAGGAGAGATGTCTTGAGGTGTCCACTTCATTCTTGACATTGGATGGCCAGAAACGAGTTCTCTTATGTGCTCATGACATAACAGACAAGAAGGAGGCCAATGAGGCTCTAAAAGCCAGCGAAGAGAGATTCAGACTGCTGGCCGAGAACACACTTGATCTGATATGGCAGATGGATATGAACCTTCGGTTCACGTACGTCAATCCCGCCTCTGAATCATTGTTCGGTTACACTCCGGAAGAGTTCATCGGAACACACCTATCCGATCACTGCGACACTTCGGAATTTGCCCGGGTGACAGAGATAATATTGGAAGGTCTGCAGAGCCCGGAGGAAGACGAGGGAACAGTGGTCGAGACGGTATTTCACCACAAGGATGGGAGACGCATCCCATCGGAGGTCCACGGGAAATTACTTCTTGATGAGCAAGGGCGCCCTGCTGCAATCCAAGGGACCACCAGAGATATCTCTGATAGAAGATCAAAGGAAGATGAGATCAATGACCTCAACTCGTTCCTTCTTTCCATCCGGTATGTCAACCAGACCATTGTTAAGGAGTCGGATTTCGATAGGATCCTATCGGAGACCTGTAGGATCCTGACCAGGATCAAGGGATACATGGATGTTGCCATCGGATTCAGGGAGGAAAAAACCGGTTATATGGAATCGAGGGCCCATATTGGTATGCATGAGAGAAAGCCATGGAGATATGTTCCCGAAAAGGATGGAGATACACCTCCATGTATCAAAGAGGTGATCCAAACCGGGTCGACCGTGATACTCGAACCATCAGACACCCTATGCTCGGAATGCGGATATTGCTCTCACAACATGGATCACAGATCGATCCACGTTCCCATCAGGAACTTCGAAGGAGAACCCCAGGGCATCATCTCCGCCTACGTGGAATCCGGGAGGAAGCTCCATGACCAGGAGATGCCTCTATTCGAAGAGATAGCGGACGATCTTTTCTTCGCTCACGAAAAGATCACATCCGAGAAAGAACTGATCCAGAGCGAGAAGAAATATCGAACCTTGATAGAGACAACCTCCGAAGGCTACTGGTTAGTGGATGAGGAGGGTATGACCCTTGAGGTCAATGATGCACTGTGCTCCATGCTGGGATATGACAAAGATGATATTATCGGTAAAAGCCCCTTGGATTTCATGGATGATGATAACAAAGAGATCTACCGGAAGATGTTCCGCAAAAGATCGGATTCAAAGGACAGGACCTATAATATCCAGCTCATATCCAAAAAGGGAGATGTCCGCGATGTCATGGTCAGTGCTACAACGTTTGAGGATTCGAAAGGCAGTCCCTCGGGCGTCTTCGCATTGATCACTGATATCTCTAAGCTGAAGCGTATCAATGACGAACTTGAAAGAGAGAAGAAAAAATCGGATACCTTCCTGGACCTGATCAGTCATGATATCGGGAACATACATCAGGGAATTCTCTTATCACTATCCCTATTGGATATCGATCCGATATCCGATAAAATGAAACAGAGATCATTAGCCAACATTCGCAATCTCGCCAACAGATCGATGCATCTGGTCAAGAACGTGATAATCCTGACAAAGCTGGATTCCATGGACAAGGAACTGGGCGAGATCGATGTGCTGGAAATGATGGACAATGCCATTGAATCCTGTCGATCCGCGTTCCCGAAAAAGAAGATCCGATACGATACCGTTTTCGATCATGCACCGGTGTTGATCAAAGCGGAACCGGTGGTGGGTGAGGTGTTCTTCAATCTTTTCCACAACAGCATCAAGGTGCAACAGGACAAGGAACCCAGGATCGAGACCGAGGTCATAGTGGACAAAGAACACTCATGTGTGAGGATCCGTATCTCGGATTGGGGACCGGGCATATCCGATGATCTGAAGGAGAAGTTGCTATATCGCACCCGGGCCCCTGACAAGAAGATGCATTCCGGAATAGGATTGTCGTTGGTGAGAGAACTGATGAACCGTTATCATGGCAGGGTCAGGATCCTGAACAGATCGAAGGATGAGCCCGACTCCGGAACCTGTTTCGAACTGACCTTCCCACTACCCGAAGAGATCGATCCTGTTCGTCAGGACTGATGATGTCACAGGATCAAGGTAGCCAGGAACATCATAAGTACGAAGGCCCCCACACCAAGGAACATGGGAATGGGGAGCCCGGGCAGGATCCCGCTGCTGTCCTTTCTGGTCAGACGATAGATCGTGTATGCGAACCCGATGAGTATCGCCACGACCACGGGAACGAAGAAGAAGGGGAGCATCCACCAGCCCTCGGTCCTCACGTAATCTGCGGAATAGAACATGGAGTGGGCCCCAAGGACGGAATAGAATACCAGGTCGCCTATCCCGAGCTGCCACGAACCTGCATCGTAGGTGAGGTTGTCGAAGGGGAACTCGTCGGAGTCATCACCCAGGGGATCCCATCTAGCCATGAGCCGGCCGTTCATATCGAGCTCCACCATCTCCTTTATAGGGCCCTTGAAAACGGCATAGATGTCCCAGAGGGCAAGTCCTATCAGCAACGGTAGAACGGTCCACGTCGGAAGTATCACCGCCATGAAGGCCCCCATCAGAGAGGATATGACGATCAGCGAACCGTTCCTCTCCTTTCTTGTGAAACCCCGGGACAGGACCATGGAGACCACGACGTAGCCCACAAGAAGGCCTGCGATCATGAAACCCAGCAGGGACCCCATGGAATAGAGTTCCGGGATGGTGTAGAGCTCGAACTCCACAGGCTCCTTGACCCAGATGACGGACCAGACACGTTCGTATACTATCTCATTGAGCTTGTAGAGGAAGAAGGCGAGTATCACGCCTGTGGCGAAGGTGAGCATGCCCCTGAACATCCTCTTCAACGTCCTTCTCTTGCCTTTCTTGATGATGTAGAGGATACCGAAACTGCCGACGATGGCAGGGACCAGGAACAGAAGAACATTGCCCAGACCAGCCGTTGCCTGCCCTGCCGTGCCTGACTCCTCCTCGGCGACGAACACCGCGGCCTCCACCTGGGTGGCCGAAAGCGTTGCGAAGAACGCCAGGGTGCTGGCCGCCATGATCACGATGAGTACGGGGAGAAAGAATAGAAACGCCCTCTTGGTGAGCTTACCCAGGTCCCTCATTTCCATGCAGCCGGTAATCGACTTCTCCGAATTAAAGCTCACCCCTGTTGTTTTTTTGGAACCTGTGGAAATTTTTCCAACACATGGTTGAATTCTATTCAAATGAAGGCTCATGAGGGTTTTTTTCCAAAATCTTTTCATATCGAAGTGGTCGAGCAGGATATCCGGGTAGACGATAGGGGATCCATATCCTTAACCCTCGGATTCATCCGAGCAGCTGATCCTTGAAATATACTATCTCACCCGGGGTCTCGCCGATCCTGAACGCCCTGATCCCACCGGACCTGAATATCATGTAGTTGCCCTTGAAACCGATGACATCTCCCCTGATAACGTGTCCCCTGTAGAGTCTCGGAGCCGATTCCAGAGGCTCCTCCAGAGGATATGAAAGAGGTATGGGTGCAGCATCATATCGATCGGGGGAGCTCGAGACCTTGACCCCATCTGGCACCGACTTCCGAATGATCGGCCATTCGGACCTCAGTTCCGACCGGATCCTCAGCAGGGTCTCGGACTGGTCCATCGGCCTCATCGGCACCGACCAGCCCTTCAATTTCACAAAAGAACCGAGTGCCTGAGGGATGCCGAGCTTTTCCGAGAGCATGTTCTCCATCACCCTGGCCGAGTATCTGTCGCCCAGAACCAGCAGGGGAAAGATAAGGTCTGCACCCTGCTCTCTTCCCCTTTTCTCGACCCTGCAAAGCTGGGTCATCCCCACTTTGCGGCGTCCCCTGAACGAGGTCACATAGACCACATGATCTGCCTTGCAGAACTTTGCCCCGCAGGAGTCTTCATTGCAGTGGGGCTCAAAGATGCATCGGGGGTCCGGTATATCGAAGGACATGCATTCGGGACACTGGGGGAATTGACCGACCCTTGCGGTGTACGGGCAGGGAACGTGCTCCCCATCCGGGAACCTGCCTACGCAGTACCTGTCCAGAGATCTCCTGAAATGGTACTTTCCTATTTCCGACGGCCCAAGCTCGATAGGCTCATCGGCAGGGAACAGATCATCACCTTTCCTTTTCAGGGGGAGAAGGCTCCATCCGGGTCGATCACCCACCCAGGTATGGCCGAGAACATGATAGGGGATGTCGAATCGCGAACCATCCAGTGTATGGTCCCTCGGACCGATGAACGGGATCGGAGGATAGGGCATCAGCAAATTAAAGTAGGGTTCCCTTTATATGCCTAACGTTCGATAGACCGAAGGTTCGGGTTGATGGCAATGGACAGCAAGGAAAGACTGGAACTGGTGCTCCGGGGAGCAGAGGAGATCGTCACCGAAAAGGAGATAAAAGAGCTTCTGGAGACCGGGGAGGACCTACGAGCCTACGTTGGATACGAGCCTTCCGGTTTCGTGCATATCGGTTGGTTCATAATCACCATGAAGATAGACGACCTGATAAAGGCGGGATTCAAGGTGGACGTGCTGCTGGCCGACTGGCACGCTTTCATAAACGACAAGTTCGACGGGGACCTGGAGAAGATAAAGGCATGCGGGGACTATTTCATAGACTGCTATCGGGCCTTCGGACTGGGCGATGCCATTGACAGTGGAAAGGTCAGCTTCAAATGGGCCAGCGAGATGGCTGATTCCGCGGATTACTGGGAAAAGGTGCTCAGGATCGCCAAATCGGCCTCTCTTTCCAGGATAAAGAGGGCCATGACGGTCATGGGCAGGAAGGAGGATGAGGGCGATCTGGATTCATCGAAGTTCCTCTATCCCTCTATGCAGGCAGCCGACATATTCGACCTCGGCGTGGACCTGGCCATCGGAGGTATGGACCAGAGACATGCACATATGCTGGCAAGGGATGCCGCGGAGAAGTTGGGTTGGAGGAAGCCCACCGCCCTTCATACGCCACTTCTTTCCAGCCTCTCCAAGGGAGGAAGGATGGAGATGATAACCGGCCCCACAGGGGGTCTGGACCATGATGCCCTGGCCAACAACATCGAGAAGGACCTCCAGCATCTGATAGACAACGAGAGTCTGAGCCCCGAGACCAGGGAGATCCTCTTCGGCCTGCAGAAGATGGACAGGAAGAAGAGGCACAAGGCCATCGAGGTACTTATAGCAGGGAAGAGGAGGGTGGGGGGAAAGACGCCGATCCTGTCGGCCCTCAGCAGGGAGGACAACAACGGTAACCTGGCATTCGAGACCGACGAGCTGCACAAGCTCAACAGACAGCTCAATATAGCAAGACGGGAGCTCTTTGCCTATCTTGGACTCCAGGACCAGGAGGATATCTCAAAACAAAAGATGTCCAAATCAGATCCCGATTCCGGCATATATCTGCATGATGAAGAGGACGACATAAGGAGAAAGATCAAGAAGGCATGGTGTCCGGAAGGGGTCCCGGACAATCCGGTGATGGAAATATGCAAGACGATAATATTTCCCAAGAAGGGCGAACTCCATATCAAGAGGCCGGAGAAATGGGGCGGGGACCTCCACTTCGAGAGCTACCAGGAGCTCAGGGCCCGCTTCACAAAGAAACAGCTCCACCCGGCCGACCTGAAGAAAGAGGTCGCTGCCCAGATGGTGGAGATACTGAAACCATTCAGGGACTACTTCAAGGAGAACCCCAAGACCCTCAACATCATTAAAGAGCGGGCAGGGCCCATTTCAAAGTAGGTCCGAGGACCGTCATCTATTCATATAAAGAGAAATATCCCAATTAAAACCCCCGGAAAAGGACGGTCCGTTCACCATGGCTGGCGATATAGTAGAAGGGATTAATCCGACAAGAATGGAACTTCTCTCCATAAGAAAGAAAAGGGTGCTTGCGGAGAAGGGACACAAGCTTCTGGGGGAGAAGAGGGACGCACTGGTGGTCCAGTTCTTCGATGTGCTGAAGAAGAGGGAAAAGCTGAAAAATAGCGTTGTATCGGCATTCGGGGAAGCGGGCTCTTCCTTGGAGGACGCCATGGCAAAGATGGGCTACGAGAGCGTCAAGGCCATGGCCAGAGGCATCGCACCATACCAGTCCCCGAACATAACCAGCCTGAACATCATGGGGGTCAAGGTCCCGGTGGTCGATACGGAAGCCATCGAGGATACCACCCTTCCCTGGGGACTGGGCAGCACACCGCACTCACTGGACGAATCCGCCAGGAAGTACGGGGAAGCCCTGGAGAAGATAATGCTCCTGGCAGAGGCTGAAGGCTCCATGGAGAGGCTTGCCGTGGAGATAGAGAAGACCAAAAGGAGGGTCAACGCACTGGAACATATATTCATACCCAGGTTGAGGAACACGGAGAGATACATCACCATGCAACTACAGGAACGGGAGAGGGAGGACTTCTTCCGGAGGAAGAGGATCAAGGCTTTGATGGAGAACAAGGAAGAGAGCACCTGAGGTTGAACACATGGGCAGGGTACGGAGGTCTGCATACCGACAACCCGTGACCCCAAAGGGTCTCGAGGCCATCGAGAAGGGCACGCTCGAGTGGTTCGATACCGAGATGTACGGGAACCTCAACACGGAGGTCCTGGAGGAATACCTGGACCACAAGAACAGGACCGCCAGTTTCGAAAGGTCTCATTTCAGCTGGAAGAAATTGATGCTCGTACTGATCGTGGTGGGCCTCCCCTTCACTCTGATCTCGCAGTACATAGCTCTGAAGATCGGTCTGGTGACCGGGGGAGCCTTCTATGTATCCTACCTCGTGGGTATGGCCCTGAGGTGGAAACCCACCCAGGTCAACATAGCGTCCGGTTCGGCCACAGCCACCGACAGGACCGTAACGGGTTTCGTTTTCACCTTCCCCGCCATATATCTACTTGCCTATTCCAAGCAGTACTTCATGTCCAACGGAGAGCCTTTGATCGATCCGATGATGATCGGGGACACCAACATCGTTCCGCTTGCAATGGTGGCAAGCCTCTTCGCTTCTCTCATGGGAATGATGTACTTCATCATCTTCAGGAGGCTGTGGCAGGTAGAGGATCCTCTTCCGACACCGGGGTTCCAGGCATTCGTGAAGCTCCTGGACATCTCCAGCCATCTCTCCGGTGGGACCGCGCAGCAAGCAAGGAGATCCATAACCTTGGTCCTCAAATCCGCCGGGGCCATGTTCGCTTTTGCTTTCCTAAGGGATTTTCCCATATTAAGATCGGGAGGGGCAAAAGTAGCCGTTCTGGACAAGCTCGCTTCCATCATAAACCTGGACAATGTCTACACCCACGGCAGGCTGCACATCCCGTACTCATGGTCCAAGTACACACATCTGTCCTATGAGCTCATGGGGATCAACTTCGCAATAGGCTGGTTCCTCAAGTTGAGGGCGTCCTTCATAGTTGCGGGAGGTTCCTTCGTCTCGTGGTTCTTCATCATACCACTGGCCGTCCTGCTGGATGTTCCCATATATATCCCGTACCTTGAGAAGTTCGGCGGGACCGGATATATATCGACCCACGTGCTTCCCATAGATCCCTCCAGCGAGCTTTTCGAGTACATACCGTATTTGGCTCCTTCATTCGGTGCGGCACAGGGAATAGCCAAAATAATCGCCATCGGGGCAATACTGGGGGGTGGGATCACCGCCCTGGCAAAGATGCTCCCCACCTTCAGGACCGTATTGATGGACATTACCAGGACCAAGGAAGGGGAAAAGAAGGAATGGGTACCCGGCAAAGGCTGGTACGAATGGCCGACCCAGCACATAGGCATAGTCGTGGTCGTGGCCTTCGTCACCATAGGATGCGCTTTCTGGCTCTTCGGTGGGTTCCCCATCATACCTTCCTTTATCTTTTCGCTCCTCCTTGTTGTACTCACCTTCATGCTCGGGGCCATAGCGGTCAAGATCTCCGGCGAGGTGGGAACAACACCGGTATCGGGCACTTCCTTCCTCACACTGCTCCTTCTCTTCGGGGTCTTCTCCCTGATCCAGCTCCTGATCCCGAGCTCCTTCGGCTCCACGGGCCAGATGATCCTCATGGCACTGGTGGGGACCACGGTCTTCGGATCTGCAATATCACTTTCATCGGAGATCATGTGGGACTTCAAGGCCGGTCTCTACGCGGGAACCAGGCCCATGCACCTGATCAAGGGAGAAACCGTGGCCATAATCATCGGGACCCCGGCGGCCGCCCTTGCCGCAGCGTTCTTCTCCACCATGCTCGCCAACGGAACCCTGGCCCTCGAGGCTCCCCAGGCTCATGCTTTCGCTGTCTTCGTCCAGATCCTTGCAGGGGGCAAGGTCATGTTCACCCTCTTCTTCCTGGGCATCTTCATCGGCTTCACCGTTGAAATGCTCACCGGAATGGGTACTGCTTTTGGTCTGGGGATGTACCTTCCTTTACAGTATACATTGATGTTCATAACGGGGGGCGCAGCCAGGGAGATCTGGGAAAAGAGATGGCTGAGCAGAAAGGCAAAGGAGAACAACTGGGGCGAAGAAAAGAAGACACTGAAGCTGCTGGATAGTTACATGCTCATGACCGGGCTCTACATAGCCGAGGCAGCCATCGGCATAATCCTTGCCGTATACGTCGTCATTTCCGGGTGATCCCCGAGCAAATACCAAATACAAGAGCAATAATTCCAAGGCATGGACAAGAAGAGAAAGGGCAGGATATTCAAACTGCTGATCCTTTTATTCTTCTTCGTCCTGGGTTGCATCATAGTAATATCGGCCGGAGGAGACATCCTTGAGGAGATCAGGGGGCTCGATCCCTGGTTCCTGGGTCTTGCCATTACCTGTTACCTGGGCCTTCACCTGGCCTGGGGGATCAAGTTCTTCTTGCTGGTGAGAAGGAAGGTGAAGAGGGCATATTTCCCGTATGTACTGCTGGCGAACATGGCCGGCAACTTCATCAACATTACCACGCCCAGCGGAAGGATGGCGGGAGAGCCCGTCAGGGCGAGCACCATAGCTTCCCGTTACGGTGTCAGATTTTCCACTGTCTTTGCGGCCGCCATGATGGACAAGGCCTCCCTCACCATAGCACTTCTGATCCTTCTCATACCCATGTCCATCTATGCCTCCGTCACCTTCAACCTGCCTCCGGCACTCCAGTATATGACCATCGGGTTCGTTCTGTTCTGGCTCGTGATAGGTACCGCGTCCTACGTTATCTTCCGCAACCTGAAGGAGAGGAGGTCCATGAAGATGGGATCGTTCGTTCACAGGATCTCCAGGTTCTTCCTGGGAAAGAGGTCCAAGGACAAGGATTATTTCATCCGGAAGGCAAAGAGCGGTATCAGGGAGTTCAAGGAATCCTTTGGATTCCTTGCAAAGAGCCCGATCTACATGGTCGTTGATGTCTTCCTGGGACTGTTGACCTACGGTTTCCGGTTCGCTGCAGCTTACATGTTCTTCCAGGCAGCGGGACACGACGTCGATCTGCTGCCCGTCGCCACGGTGGTGATGATAGCGTTCTCCATCGGTCTGATCTCCCAGATGCCTGGAATGATAGGTGTTGCCGAATCCACCATGTGGGGTCTTTACCTTGCGGTAGGGATCAGGCCAACTCTGGCCATAACCATATCCGTACTGACCCAGATGAACTCCTACATATTCGAGATCGGGCTAGGTTATGTGGCGATGGTCGTCTTGAACATACTGCTATCCAGGTACAGGGCAAGAAAGAGGAGAGCATCAGCCCCTCAGGTCGCTTGAGGTCCTGTCGATGACATCCATCATCTCCCCGTACCACTCATCCACCATCTCCCTGAGGATCTCCTGGACCTTTTCAGGGGACAGCGCCCGGTATGTGTGGAATATCCCACCGCCGCGGCGATTGTGGAGTTCCTTTTCAACGATGCCGCTGGAGACAAGATTTGTGAGGCTCCTGTATGCGGTGGACCTGTCCCTGGAGATCCGCTCGCCTATCTCCTGGGGTGTTCCGGCTCCGCTGTCAACGAGCTCCTTGTAGACGTTAACGTCAAGTGGTGAGAGGTCGAAGAAGCATCTCAATGCGTTATCACAGTTGGCCCCTGCGCCCCTTGGAAATTCAAGCTTTGTCATAAAGGTCCTCCGGGATCTCTTTTCACAATTTGTGGAAGAAGATCAAGGACACCAAATAGTTTTCGCCTGTTCGCTATCTCTGCACAAACGTTTAATACACTGGATGCATGGATGATGATGTTGGTCAAGATGACAGGTACCGATGACAGGATAGTGGACCTCAGCGAGGATGGATTCGACGGTTTTGTCAAGGAGAACAAGGTGGTCCTGGTGGATCTCTGGGCAGGGTGGTGCATGCCCTGCACCATGCAGGGCAAGATGATAGAGCAGAAACTGGACCAAATGCCCGCCGGGGCAAAGGTGGCAAAGGTCAACGTCGACGAGAACCCCGGCATAGCAAGGAAGTTCAATGTCAGGGGCATACCCCAGATGTACCTTCTGGTAAACGGAGAGACCGTCAAGGGCTGGACCGGGGTAACCCCCGCGGAGGTCATCTTCTCCGAGATGGAAAAGCACCTCTAGATCTCCAGCACCGAACAGTCCCTGAGGTATGGTGAGTTGAGATCGGTCATCTCGCCCACGCTCCTGTCCGGTATCGGAAGGAGCCTTGCCGAAAGAGGCTTTCTCCACTTGTGAGAAAGAGATGACATGTCCAGTATGGCGCTTGCCAGTTTAGGGACCGGAGTGCTGCCCGGAACGGGGACCGCGTCGAGACCTGTCCCGCAGACGGATGAGTAAAGAAGAAGGTTCTGGACGCCGTAGGAGCCTTTATCCGCTCCGCGTCCCAGCCCTTCGTCCTCCAGCACCGGAAGCATCAGTCCCGAATAACCGCACCGGGGAGCCTCTACATTATCTATGGCCCTGGTCAGTTCCGAGCAGGCCGAGAGCGTACCCGTGGTGCCAAAAGGGGACCCGATCATGTTCTCCACGGCGAGAGCGATAGAACAGGCGGGCTCGAGGGCGGGGGCAAGTGACAGGTCAATACCCTTGAAATGGGGTGTTCCTTCCAGTTCCCTGATGATGTGCTCGCTATCGTTCTGGAGCAGATGGGTGAGCATCTTTCCGGATTCATTGAGACTGCTGGCCCTTTCCGACGACCTCATGACCAGATCGCCGTTCTCGAGGGCAGCAGTGATCGATGGCGGGCCCCGAGAATGATAGGCAGCGGGAAAGAACGGTATATCCTGGGGACAACATGCTATGGACGCGAACATGAAGTTCTTGGAACCGTCCCTTGCGATCCTCGATATGTCCCTCACGGCCCTGGCTGCCGCCAGTGAGTTTTCGGGTAGAACCCCCTCTCCGGTGGCAACAACGGCGGAGCAGCAGGTCCGGGAGCTTTTCTCTATCATCTCCGGGACCATGCCTATCTGCTGCGGGTCCCTGCATGGCCCCACGGAGACGAAATCGATGCCGTTCATCCCTGCAAGGTCCTCAAGATCGAGCACCAGTGACAGTAATCCGTCACCTTGTACGGACCTCCACAGATCCGTGCTCACCCTTAATGTCTGGACCTCCACACCGGCCCTCTCCAGTATCTCCCTGTCCCTGTGAAGGACCATGGAGATCTCCTGGAAGGTCCCTTTTGTGAATATTTCCCCCGGACCGATTCCCGCTGTCAGGGACCTTACTCTCATAAGGAGGGAATGGAAAAGGTTCGACTAAAGCATTTTCGATAAAAGGCGTTCAATATTCCCAGATGGAGACCGTGGAGCCATGATCGATATTGTTTGAGAAGGAGAGTCCTTTGTTCATCTCTATGACGTATCTGCATTCCTCCTCACTGGAATATATCTCAAGCTGGTCCTCCGGGACCCCGTCCCCGGGATCCGCCTGCTCCACCTTGATGACATTGAAATCAATATCGACAAAGACTATGTCCAGGGGAATTGAGGTGTTCTTCATCCATATGTCCACCACCCGGGGGACCTCATAATAGAACAGCATACCCCTGTCCCTGGGGAGCTCCTTTCGGTCCATCAGACCCTTCTCCCTCTCCTCCCTGGTATCGGCTATCTCACAGTCGATGGAGAGCACCAGCTGATCATCCGTGTAGAAGTTGACCTGTGCCAGCCCGCTCTTGTCCTCCGTCTCATCATCTCCGAGACAGGCGGAAAGAGGGGATATGAGAATTATCAGAACGAAGGCCGATCTTGTATCCATCCTGCTCACCATGACGGTTTTTGGTCTCTTTTTCAACATATTCAGGAGGGGATATATAATGATGTTTCCTGCTCATTTCAACCTTTATCCTAAAGATAATAAAGACCGTCAGATGAAATGATCGGCGTACCGGTCAGAGCGGGAGGCCTGTCGGAAGAGGGAGAGGGGGGATGTTCGTACATCCCCCGACATTTAGCTTTCAGCAGGAGAGCTGTTTTATCTCCTCGGCCATTTTCCTTGCCAACTCGTCCAACTGTTCAAGCTGTTCTTCCGTTGCGGCACCCATGGCCTCCACCACGGGGTCCAACTTCCTGCAGAAGGAACTCTCCGCGAACTCGTTGAGCCCCTTCACACCACCGCCGCCCCAGCCGCAGGAACCGAACACACCTATCACATGGTTCTTGATCCTGGACTTGGAGAGGAAGTGTACGAAAGCGTCCACAGGAGGGAATATCCCTGTATTGTACGTGGGGGTCCCGATCACGAGTCCCCTGTACTTCCAGGCCTCGTTCACGAGGTATGACATATGGGTCTTCGAAGCATCCAGGACGCGGATCTTCTCCACACCTTCCTCCGCCAACGTCCGTGCTATCCTGTCTGCCATCTTCTTGGTATTGCCGTACATGGAGCCGTAGATGATCACAACACCTTCTTCTGCATCCATTGATGAGAGCCTGTCATAATAATCGATGATATATCCCGGGTCCTCTCTCCAGATCGGACCGTGGGTAGGGCAGACGATATCGATATCCAGACCGGAAAGCTTCCTCAGGGCTGCCTGGACCATGGGGGAATATTTCGCCACGATATTGGTGTAGTACCTGCTGATCTCGTCCTCGAAGAACTCCAGGTTGAGCTCATCATCGAAGATACCTCCATCCAATGTGCCGAAACCTCCGAAAGCGTCCCCCGAGAAGAGTATCCTGTCCTTGGTATCGTAGGTCATCATGGTCTCCGGCCAGTGGACCATTGGGGTCATATGGAACCTGAGCTTCCTGGAACCGAGGTCTATCTCATCTTCGTCATCGATGACATGCACGTTCTTGGTGATACCATAGAAGTTCTCGAGGAACTTCGCGGTCTTCCTGTTCCCGACGATCTTGATGTCGGGAAAGACATCCAGGAGTGCTGTAATAGAGCCCGAATGATCGGGTTCCATGTGGTTGATGACAAGGTAGTCTATCCTGTCCCCTGCAAGCTTCTTTATCTTGTCGAGATACGGAGAGGTCACCGTGAACTTCACCGTATCGATCAGGGCTATCCTCTCATCCTTTATGACATAAGCATTGTATGAAACCCCATGAGGCAGGGGCCACAGGGACTCAAAGAGATGGGTCTCCCTATCATTGATCCCGACCCAGTAGACGTCTTCATTTATTGGAATGGGCTTGTCCATTTTCAGCTCTCCTTCTGGTTATGGGAGAAAAATATTCATATTTAAGGATTGAGCATTCATTGTATGTTCGAAGATGCTGCAGACCAAAGACGGAAGTCTCTCTTTTGTATCGGTTGTTATCGACTATAAGATCATACGGACCACCCCGTAGCGGAAATCCTTAATAACAAGGATTTCATTGAGCGCCAAAAAGAGGCGGTTCCAAATGCTTCAAAAAGAAAATAGGTGCACTTCCTGCGGAGTTCCCATAGAGGCTCCCAAATCCGTCAAGTTCAGATGCCCCAAATGCTTCGAGGCCGATATAATCAGATGCGGCCAGTGCAGGGACCAATCTGCAAAGTATATATGTCCTGGCTGCGGTTTCCAGGGACCTTGAGGGGTGAACATAATGGGAGATGTCCTCATAAGGTACAAGATAATGCCCACCGGTCCGGACGTGGACCTGGAAGAGGTGTCCGAAAAGTTCGCGAACTACGTTCCGGACCACGGGCGTGTTTCCAGCTCCGAGGTCAAACCCGCGTTCTTCGGGCTGAAAATGCTCGAATGGGGTGTTGTCCTGGACGACAAGAAGGGTGGAGGAGAGGAGCTCGAGAAGAAGCTCAACGAGACAGAGGGCGTCCAGTCAGTGGAGGTCCTGGAGATGGGACTTCTGTAGGTAGAACATGTTCGTGAAAGGCAAGGTACCTGTGAACCCCACGGAGGACCCGGAGAAGGTCCGGACCTGTATAACCAATATATTCCCGGATGCGGAACCGGTCCGTTGTGATCATCTACTTGAATTTACAACGGACTCATTGGATGCCTTCGTGAACAAGGTCACCGACCAAAAGATCAGGAATACATCGATCATGGTACTGGAGTCCGGCCTGCACGACGACAGCACCGTTTTTTCCCTGAATAAGCAGGCCTGTGCCGTAGAGCGGGTCAACTTCACCGACCAGGGAACCCTGGGTGTTGTGAGAATAGAGGTGAAAGAGGGTGCCAAGGAACTAATTGATATGCTGGATCCGGACCCTGAATAGGACAGGATTGTTCAACACCTCTTATATACCTTCGAGAACGATCTTACCCCATGGAGTACTGGAAGTGCCCTGCCCGTATACCCCTGCTGTTGATTCCAGCGGCAGTCATATTCCTGCTGTTTGTGGTCTCCTCTGACGGGGGAGCCGTATCCACGGCAGTCATTGATATCGAGCAGGATTCCATCCGGATCGATGTTTCCGGAAGATCCCACGCTGTGGAGAGCGTCGATGTAACGGTCAGGTCCACCTCCGCGCGAAATGTCATCCTTGATGTGTCCTACGATCTTGTGGCTCCTCCCACATGGTCAGTGGACGGTCCCGGGAAGCTCTTCATGGAGCCGCTCTCCAGGAAAAATTTCCAGGTGGACATCATAGTTCCTCCCGGGGAGCTCGCGGAACTCGAAGGAGAGATGACCATATCGGCTTCGGTGGAAGGGGATCCCGGGATGGATGTGGGCTCGGATTCCGTATCCATACGAATAAAGGAGTTCCGCAGGATCGTTCCCCTTGTGGATGACGATTATATATCGGACCTTCCCCCGCAGGGGGAGCTCGAACTCAAGATGGAGAACCTGGGCAACGTGGAGACCCGTTTCCTTCTCCTTGAGATGAACGGACCGAATACAATGCCCGGTGCGGGTGATGGCATGGTACTGGCTCCTGGTGAGATAGGTGCCTTCACCCTTGAATATTCACTTGATGAGACCGCCGGGGAGCAGACAATGGAGCTTTCCTCCTATCTTTCGGATGGGACCGTTCAGGAGAATTTTCTCTCCCTGAGGTTCATAAGGGACGGGGATCTCTTCCATCTCTTGTTCAGAAATGGCCCTTTCCTTATCATCTCACCGACCATCGACCCCGATGATGATCGGATATCCGTCTTTTCATTGGATGGTGATCTTGAAAATATCGGTCTCGAGATCGTGGACGGGCCCCCGGAAGCCTACATTGAGATGGGGGCCGGACCGGACCTCGAGAATCTGGACAGAAAGGAGATCTCCTTCCGGGCCGGGGGTTTTACCGGGGCGGAGGTCCTGAAGGTCCGTGCCTATGGTTTCAGCAAAGATGGCAGGGTATATTCCAATACCATTTTCGTTACGGTCAGGTCGTCGGGCGGGTCCGGGGCCCCTTTTATATCCACCCGAGCTGCAGTTGCCGGGGGAAGCACCGTAGCGGCCGTGACACTGACGGCGGGCACGGCAGCCTATCTCTACTCCGCTTCGGAGGTCTTCCGCTACAAGTGGCTTCTACTTGCCCTCGTTCCTCTTTATTCCATGACCAAAGGGGAGAAAATACTGGACCATTTCTTCCGCGGGCGGCTCTTCGAGCACATCAGGGAGAATCCCGGTGTGACGTTCACTGCCTTGAAGGAACATTTCGATGTTAACAACGGGACCCTGACATACCACCTGCACAGGCTCGAGAGGGAGGAGTTGATAACCTACCGCAATCTCGGCAAGTACAAGATGTTCTACGCTGAGGGTATGAGGATCCGTGGATGCGAGGTGGTGATATCACCCTTGGATAGGGAGATGCTGGGTATGATCTCGGATAATCCTGGAATGACGACAAAACAGGTGATCACCTCAATGAAGGGGATAAGGTCCCAGCGGACGATCTCAAGGCATATCAAACAGCTGGAGAGAAAAGGATTCCTCGTTGTTGAAAGAACCCACGGAGCACGTAGACTGTTCGTCTCCGAGGATATGGAAAGGGTCCTGATGCCGCATCGAGGGGTCATGGAGGCAGTGGATGTCATAGGGAGCAGGGGATAAAGCCAGGACCAAAACGTTCCATCTGTTTTCATGATAACTTTAAATAACATTTCATTATATTCCCGGCTACCCAAACGACGCCGCAGTAGCTTAGCAGGTTAGAGCGTACGGCTGTTAACCGTAAGGTCGTCGGTTCGAATCCGCCCTGCGGCGCCAATAATTATTTTACCATCAAGCCAGGGCGGTCGAACTTGTTCCTGGATGTTTAAGAAGAGATTATCTTAAAAACTTAACATCCAGGCCAGATAAGAACGGAGTTCTTATTAAGGCGAATCCGCCCTGCGGCGCCATGTTTCTAATTTTCTTCTCATTAAATGAAATATATGGCCCGGAGGGTGGATTCGAACTTGTTCCTTGATGGAAAGTACACAATATCCAAAGCTTTTCATCAAGGCCAGCAAAATCTTGAAAAGATTTTGCGAGGCGAATCCGCCCTGCGGCGCCATGCTTCCGATTATCAGCTACCGGATCCGATCATCCTATCTTGAGGATGCCGGGTCCCGGACATCATGATACGGCTTTCTTTATCAGCTCGACTATCATCTTCTCAGGGGCCGCGCCCTCCTGATGGTGCTCATCGTTGACGACGGTCCTCGGGACCCCCATCACCCTGTACTTCTGCGCCATCTCGGGGAACTCGGATGCCTCTATCATGTCGGAGGTGACCTTGTCCGATACCATTGCCATATGATGTGCCAGTACCACCGAGCGTGGACAGTAAGGACACGTAGGTGTCACAAAGACCTGAATGTGCACATCCTTCTCGAGACCCTTAAGGAATTCCTTGCCCTCATCGGACAGTCCGTCCTCCCCGGAAGATACGGAAAGGATAGAATCCAGAAGTGAGGTGAACTCGTATCCTGCGGGAATACCGAAGAACCTTACCCCCGTGTACTTGTGGTCGTCCTTGGTCCCCTTCATGATCAGGACCGCCGGAGCCTTGTCTACCCCATACTTCTGTGATACCTCGTCCATCTTCTCCAGGTCCACCTCCTCGAAGGTAAGCTTGTCGGTCAATTCGGATATCTCATTCACGATCGCAAGGGTCTCGTTGCAGGAGAGACATCCCTTCTCGGACGTGAACACGAGTACATGCACCGGGTCCGTCATCGCTCCTACTGCCACTTTCACCTGTTCTCTGGTCTCATTGTTCATTAGCTCCATTGAAGTCACCTTATCCAACAGAGCTTATACGTTCACCTTTTTAACGTTTGTGCATAATACTTACATTTCCGCTTCCTGGTCCTCTTCCCTGGTCCAGATATCATCGGGAAGTTCATCGTAGAGCTCTTCCTCATCTATACATCCCGGGCCCCTGTGGACATTGCACGCCGATTCTACATCAATACCATCCGTAAGGTCTGCAATGAACTGTTTTTTCAATGTCCAGTAATTGATGCGCCATTCCCTTCCGTCGTAGAGTGTGGTCTCTTCCCGCTCGGTCTTTAGTATGCCCAGGTCCTCAAGCATGTAGAAAATGTCCCTGTCATCGGTCTTCAACATATTATCTATTATCCGCTCCCCGTAGCCAAAGAAGTTCAGCACATGCTCTGCCATCTCCTCTGCCACGTTGTTCTCGATGGAGCCCTCGTCGTTCTTCCTGAGGAACGAGCGCTGGATGGCGGCCGCCAGTACATATCGGGAGATCACATCCTCCCGGGCGCCGGGAAATCTCAATCTCCCTTTACCTCCAACGGCATCTTCTATTATCACCATATGGATTCTTTTCCTTGTCGATGTAGATTGGTTACTGTACTATATCGCATTAGGACTAATTTAAATCTACCCCACACACAACATGTAGAAATGGTCCACCGTTAGCCGTGTAAAGTTTAAATGCGGTTATGAGGTTACCCACGGGAGGTTGGGTGCCTATGGCGGTCACTGTCTTAAGCGAGGGTCGGGTCAGGATCATTGTTATCACTGTCTCTCTTCTGGGAATGGCAGCTCTTCTGGTGGTCGGTTCCCTCTCCGATGTGCCCAGGATCGATATAGGCGAAGCGGAGGACTACAACGGTGAACGGGTCTCAGTAAAAGGGCAGGTAGTAGGTATCGACCCCATGGAAGGGGGCGCCATGTCGATGCTCATCTACGACCTTGGAGAAATGCTGAAAGCATACGTGGAGGATGAACTCGATGTCGAACTGATAGGAGACGTGGTCCTTGTCACCGGGGAGGTGTTCGTCAGCGGAGGGGAGCCGACGATCACCGTTCAGTCCTCGGATTCCATACAGGTGGAAGAGAGCAGGGAAAGCTCCATTATCTCAAAGGACCCACGTCCGGGAGACTTCGTCTGGACAAGGGGGGTCGTCATCAGCTCGAGCTATGCTGGGTCAAAGATGGACATACTCAGAATATCTCCGATAAAAGAGAGAGGAAGTGACGGTCGGCCCCTGGAAATACGGGCGATGGACTGCGACAGGGACACGAGGACAGGGGATGTGGTGAACATAACGGGTCTTGTTTCGGATGATGGTAGCATACTATGCTTCGGGGACCCCTCGATATTCGTTCTGTCGAGGGGGGTCCCGACATCGCTGAGCCTGAATACCCTACTGAGCGAGATGGAGGAGGGTTCGGTCCCTGCCGTTCTGGACCCGGTGAACGTGCAGGGCTACCTGAAATATGAACCCACGAACTGGTCCTTCTACATCTCAGATGTGCCAGAAGGATCCTCCGTATCGGTGAAGGTCTCCGTGACCTCAGAGGGCCTGCACAAAGGGGACCTCGTATCCCTGACGAACTGCTCATTGATCTGGGAGGGCAAAGCCATGCGCTTCCACCTGAAACCCGAAGGTGTAAAGCTGCTTAGGAGCTATGGAAAATGGACCATAGGATTGGGAGATCTGCCCTACGGCCTATCAGAATTCGAGGATGTGTTGGTGTCCATCAACGGTCATATAGAGAGTATCAACGGTACAAGGTACATCACTGATGATACCGGTTATCTGGAGCTCAGGGGTTTCGAAGATGAAATAGCATCGACCCCCCTGAACCTGGTGGGTCGGGTGAGGTACGACAGGAGCTGGAACAGTTATTACCTCGAGGAAAGAGAAGAGGTGGTGGATTGATAGATATCCTTCTGCTTCTGGTCTGCGCCTCCCTGATAGGGACCGGTCTGGGTGTCATCACCGGTCTCATACCGGGACTTCATGTCAATAACGTGGCCATAGTAATGCTCTCCCTGAGCCCTCTGGCGGCATCACTTCTGAGCGACATACTGGGTATGTCCTCACTGCTGACCTTCCTGCTGGTTGCATCTTCCATTGTGGCAACATCCATGGCACATACGTTCCTGGACTTCATACCATCCACTTTCCTAGGTGCCCCGGAAGCTGAAACCGCACTGTCAGTTCTTCCCGCCCACGGCATGCTCCTGGAAGGTCAGGGGTACAAAGCGATCTTCTACTCGGCCTTCGGCTCGTTCGGAGCGGTCATAGCTGGATGCATTCTGCTTCTACCTTACAAGCTGGTTGTGAACGAGCCCCTGAACGGATACGAGCTTCTGAAGGAAGTGATCGGTTTCGTTCTGGTGGGTGTGGTGGTTCTGATGCTGGTCACCGAAACGAAGAAGGTCCGCTACATACCGATCAGGGAAAAGAGAGGCAGTATAGGATGGAGCGAGGGTGCGTTTTCAAGAACGCTCGGTGTTCTCTCTGCTTTCGTTCTGTTCCTGGTGGCCGGCATACTTGGCCTTATCATACTTGACCTGCCTGTCAGTTCCCCTTTCGGGCTTCCTTCCACCGTCCTGTTCCCGGCACTGTCCGGTCTATTCGGGACATCGACACTGCTCGAATCGCTGAGAGGCGGGGCCACGGTTCCTAAACAGAGCATAGATACCCCCGAGATAGATCTGAAGGATGCGGCATCCTCGATCACAACAGGAGGGATAGCAGGGTCAGTGGTCGGTTTCCTGCCGGGAATGAGCGGTGGGGTGGCAACCGTGATAGCCATGATATTTCGGAAGGACCCCAAACCAAGCTCGGTAATAATGACACTTTCCGCAATAAACACCGCCAATTCCTTTTTCGTGCTGGCGGCGTTGTTCTTGATCCTCAGACCGAGGTCAGGTGCCGCTATAGTAGTGGATGAACTGATAGTGGTCAATGCCTGGAACTCGGCACTGCCTCCAATGGAGCTGACCCTTCTGATGCTGTCCGCTCTCATCGCATCATCCCTGGGCTTCTTCCTGACACTTCTTCTGGGAAGGAAACTCGCCAACATACTTCCCAGGCTGCCCTACAGCAAACTTGCAATGGGGATAATATTTCTGATAACGGTGATGGTATTCCTCTTCACCGGTCCAACGGGCATCCTGGTGCTCGTCGTATCGACATCCATCGGCATGATCGCACCGCTCACTGGTCTGAGAAGATCGCATGCAATGGGCGTATTGCTGCTCCCCGTGCTCATGATGATCTGGTGAGGTCCTCCATTATCCTCCTGGCGTGGCCCCCCTCCAATATCTCATTCGGAGGTGACCTTAGTACCGGAATGGAACAATTCATCCGGTCATATCGGCGTAACATTCCTTTGCATGGTTCAGGGCATCGATGTATTTTCTATCCATGACCATCTTCTGGACCTTTGCGATATTCCTCTTGTAAGGTTCGGTATCGATGCCTTTGGAATTTAGCCGGGTTATCTCCGTCTTTATCTTGGGGATCAGGATGAAGAGCTCGCTCCTTGCCTTCTCGGGGGTTATTTCGCTCCCTGCCTTCTCAATGGTATGCTCATCCTCTTCATCTTTCTTCACGAGGGTGTCCCGCCCCCTCTCCCTGACCTCTATTGAAAGTGGTCTGGGTTCGTCCTCCTTCTCCGCGATGGTATCCACCATCTCCTTCTTCAGCTGCTCCGGTCTACGGGTGAGCAGTTTGCTTATTCTCGATTCGAGTTCACTGATCCTTTCCTTTGCTTCGTCCAGCTTCTTGTCATCTATAAGGCCCCTGATATCGGACACATCCTCATCCATATCGCCGATGTCCACCCCGTTCTTCACCAGTCTCGACAATCTCCCTTCCTGGGCCAGAAGACGCCCTCTGAGCTGGTCCAGCCTTGATCTGATCTGACGCCTGGTCTTCAACTCGGCGTCGATCTCCTCGAGCTTTGCATCCACCAGTTCAAGGGCTTTCTCGACGTCGCCCGCATCCAGCAGAACCTTCGCCTTTGCCGATGAAGCCTTGAAGGATGATACATTGATCCTGAGGGGTCTGGCCTCCTTTATCCGCTTGCCCAGTGCCTCCAGGTTCACATGGGCCTTCTTTTGCATCAGCTTCTTGGATATCTTGTCCCTGAACCCGGTAAGGAGGTCCATGGCCTCCCTGTATCTTTCCTCGTCCGCCAATCCATAGGCCTGATCCATGATGTCCTTCGTGTCGCCCGGGTCTATGTCAAAACTGTTGCATTCGTTGACGATATCGCGTATCTCCTTCTCTATGAAGGAGAATGTACGCTTTGTCATCATATCCTCGATCTCCACCTGTACCTCAACGAGTAGATCCAGTGCTCCGGAATAGTCCCCCTGCCCTCTGAGGTCCTCAGCCCGGGAGAGCTTTTGCTTTGGGTCGGTCACATCCACAAGAAGACCTTCTGCCTCCGTTATGGTCTCTTTTATCTTGTTGAACTTGTCCTCAAGGACATCTTTCAATTTCAGCTGAAAGATGAGGGTCTCCAGCTCATCCGCTTCCATGATGGCCTCTTCGAACCGCCTGTCCATATAAAGTGATTTTAGCTTATCAAGTCTGTTTTCCAGTCCGTTCACATCCTCTCCCTTCTCTCTGAGTTCATTGAGTGAGTTGATGATCCTTATGAGTATCTTCTGATATTTCAATTTCATTTCCTCGACCCTCAGGTAGGAGAGCTTTGCTTCGATCTCCTTCATGTGCTCTGCAACAACCTGGGGATCATCACTGTCCAGTGCGTTCCAGGCCTCCGTGAGGGGGTCGTTCAGAGGAGTGACGTCAAGTCCCGCTTTCTTGTATTCCTCCACCTTCGCCTCATACCTTTTCAATTTCTCCCTGGTCTCTTCCCTGTCCTTCTTCCTGCGGAGGTTCTCGAATGCGGCAGAGGCCCTCTCCATCAGTTCCGAGGCTTCTTCCACAGTACCTTCCTGCAGTTTGATGTCCGCCTTCTCTATTATCCTTAGAACGGGACCCGTGTCCATGATGGATGAATATTTGGATGCGATCTCCCTTTGTTCCCTGATCCTTCTTTCAAGTTCCTCCACTCGTTTCTCATCGAGCTCTGCTACCAGGGTCGTTGCATGGTCAAGAAGGTCTCCCACCATCTCCAGAGAGCGATCGATGTCCGACCGGGATGCTTCCAGGACCTTCTGTTTCTGGCTGAGAAACTCTCGATAATCTCCACTATCTTCCCCTCTGGTCTCCATAACCCTCTCAAGCATCGGCTCTATGGAGACAAGAATGGACTCCAGCTTCTTGGTCTTCATGGCTTTCTCGTGGTCGTCCATCATCTTCTCCATCTCATCAAGGGTCCCGGAGGCCATGATGAACTCCCCTTTTTCGACAGCTTCTCTCGCTATCTTAAGGTTATTCTGATAAGGTTCAATGTAGACCTCTTCTTCCATATCGGACAGCCTGACACCCAGTTCCTTCATCCGCTTCTCGAGGGACGCCTTTGCTTCATGCTTCAGCTCTTCGAAACCGGACCTCAGTTCCTCTTCTATTCGAGAAAGGTTCGAGATCCTCTCTTTCAAGGACGGGAGGTCGGCCTCTTCCGATCCGGACAGTTGTTGGTCGACCTTGGCCGGTACATCTCCTATCTCCTCCCCTTTATCGAAAGCAACGTGGACATCTATCATCATCTGTATCGATTCAGACAGCGTGTCGATAAGACTCCTCCGAAGATCGAGGAGATATTCCTCTGCCCAGTTTTTGACCAAAGGAAAGTACTCATCGAAGGTTGCTGCATCCCTCTCCGAGAAGGACCTCTCGAGTACATCCATGTGGGATGATATTCCCGAGATATCTCCCTCCAGATCCCGGATCTCATCAAGATATGAACTGATCATCTTCAGATCGGAGGATCTCTTCTCCTCGTCGAACCCCGGCTCGGAGTCCTCCTTTTCGGTGCCCTTACCCTGCTCCTCGTCGCTCGGAACACTTTCCTCAGGATATACCTCACCCTCTTCTGAGGAAGGCTCCGCACTGCTTTTCTTTGCAGCGGATGTCTCATCGGTTCCCTGTTCCGATCCCTTCCGATCTTTTTGCACCTCTGCGGTTATTTCCTCTTCAGACCGCTCCCTATCCTGATCGGTGTCGGCCACGGGCCCCTCTTCCTCTCTCTTTTCCTTATGAACACCCTTCTCCCCTTCCTCTGCGGATTCCTGCTTCTTCTCCCTCTTTCCTTCCTTCTTCAATACGATCTTCTTTCTGATCTTCTTCTTGGAGAGCTTCTCCTCCATCTTGTCCAGATACAGCTCCAGCTTATCAATGCCTGACCTTATCTTATCCTCAGGGGCTTCATCGACCTTCCTATCGAGATCATCGATGATCGATCGGACCTTGGAAAGGTCAAGGCCGCCATCCTCCAGGGATCTGACCCTCTCCCGGCCTTTGCTCAATCTATCCTTGATCGATCCTATTTCAGAGCCCATTTATTTTACACCTCGACAAGCTTTCAGAATGATTTCCAATTATCTTCTCTGCCTTCCGAAATATGGCTCACTGGTATATAAAATATCGATTACACCTTCACATATGGATATGGCCTCATTCCTCGGTTCCATCGTCCTCATCCCAGTTCACCTTGACATTGGGTGACAGATCGTTCCCGGATGAGGCGGTTTCCCGGTCCGACTCCGGCGGTGTCATGAAGGATTCCAACTTGGGAGCACCATAGACCTTCTCGAAATCACCGGAGTTCTTTTCCTTTTCATCATCCCTCTCGAAGAGTCCTCTTCCATCCCTGTTCATGCTCTCCACATATTGGAGGAACTCCTCTTCTTCCTTCTTCTTCTCCTTTATCTGTCTCTTCATCAGAACCATGGCCAGTGCCATCACGACCAAGAAGGCGATTATCAACCCCACAACCACCCCGATGACAGTGGTGGTGCCCAGGTCCGAAAAGGGCGTGCTTCCGCTTCCGGAAGTGGTGTTCCTGGTGCTGATATCACCTATCACCAGTGCACCGGAACCGGCCGTGTCGCTCATTATATAACGTTCCACAAGTCCTTTGCTCTCGCTGTAGGGGACAATATGCTCGGTTACCGCGAACAGGGTGAAGTCGTCACCGTCCATGGGAAGGGGTAGCCCGGCCGATTTCAATTCCTGGAGCGGAACCACCCAAATGAGCGTATGCTTGTTGTGGATAACGCCGCTACTTCCATTGTGAATGGAGGGGTCTCCGACATACTGTCTGAAAACATATGGCTCTTCGGCCGGAGCCCTGGATGATATGTTGTCCCAGCCAGAGACGTTCTTGAGATCCACGAAGGGCTCCTCATAACCGGAGGGAAGAACATAAATGTAGTAATGGAAGCTCCCGTCTATCTGGACGGAATCCCTCACCCTGAGGCTTATATGGAGATCGTTACCCCTCCTCTCGCTCTTCAGGGAGACTATGTCCACACCCGGCTCCTTGACCTTGGATACCTTGAACTTGCGCTCTCCGTCGGGATCGGACTGTCTCCATTCCTCCTTGAACCTGACCACATCACCTGAGACATCATCGAAGAACATCTCAACGTTGTCCTTGGCGATATCCTCGGGCTTTTCCAGATATATCTTGATCGATGTGCTCTTTTCCAGAAGGCCGTCGGATATGGTCAGTTCCACCGTCCTGTTACCGTAAATACCCTCTCCGTAGATATGTGAGGATATCTCACCCTCGTCCGTCTTGTCGTCTCCCCAATCCCAGTAAAAGAACAGCTCATCACCGTCAACGTCCGGGCCCGATACGGCCTTCAGTACAATTTCCTGTCCGGGAAGGATGCTGGATATGTTGCCCTCCACAACGATTATCTCGGGATCGGGTGGAGGATCGTTCACGGGTTGGATATCCAGATTGATATCCACTACCACCGTATCCCTACCGTCGGTCATGGAAAGAGAGAACCAAAAATTACCAACATCACTCTGGACCGCGTCAATGGTAACGGTCCCGTTGGAGGGATCAACAGATAGGAAGTCATAGGTCTCGTTGGAGGAGAAATGAATGTTCTCAAGGGGATCATCATCATCGAAGTATGTTATCTCGTACGATTTGGGGATATCCTCCAGGGCGAACATGTTGAAAATGCCCCCATCGTAATCAGCATCCCCGATCCTTGTAATATACGGGATATCGTTCACGGAGTGGACCAGTATCTCCACCGAATCCGTGACATTCCCGTCTCTGTCGCTGCACATGAAGGTGAGTACCTCGGATCCATGCCAGTTTTTTTCCGGGATAACCTCCACCTCCACATAGACCAGATCATCCATGAGCTGCCGATCGATGACGGTATAGTTGAACTGGACCTCCAGGTGCTCCGGCTCGTTGACCAACTTGAACTCAACCGGATCGCTGTTGGGTTCCCGGAAATGCTGGGAGAGGTTGATCGGGGGGTACAGCGGGGTGTCCTCATTTGTCTCCATCAGGTCCCATTCGTCCTGGGGATCTATCTCGGGTCTTGTAAGGTATGACCATATCACCATCTCCACGTAATATGTCTTCTTGGTGTTGGGCCTATCATCGTTGGAGAGCAGCAGGTATGCCCTGAGGATGATCTTCAGTTCATCCGCCTCTCCGTTCTCCACCACGAACCGATCATCGGATCCCAGCTTCTCCAAGGGGGTCATGTTATCGTCTAGGACCTGAAGATGGAACGGGAGCCCCTCCAGGAAGCTCATACTTACCTCCATGGCCCTGTAACCGGGGATCGTGATATGCCAATAATCGACGAGGTCACCCCTGGGATCGAGTGAATCAGCTATGTTCACCGAACTGGTGATCCCCGTTCCGGGAGGAACGTTGTTCCTGTCGTGAAGGTCACTGTTATCGACACCGGTCTCTCCGCCGAGATATATGCCGTAAGAGCAGCTTTGCCCCAGGGTAAGGGCAAACACTTCGATGAAGAAACCTCCATCCCTGGGCACGATGAATTCGATCTCATCGAGCATTCCATCGGAGGTGACGGCCCCGAGCTCAAGCCTGTTCGGTTCGTAGACCACTGCCTTTACAGCCGATCCATTGTTCTTCTGAAGACCTATTCTAATTAACTGGGTGTTCCTCTGGTCGTTCTCATTATCGCCTTCAAGGCCCATGAGGACGTAGAAATCATGTGTATCGGTAGGGTCCAGCGAACCTTCCCATGGCTCAACCCTTACATGGATCTCATCGGCTGTCTCGAAGGAGTCGTTATCAAAGGAATCCCTGCTCGGCTCCGAGGAAGAGAACCGGACCGTGAAAGTGGTCATGATGAGAAGGGCGGTTATCGCAATGATGACACGTTTGGAATTCGGCCGAGATCCGATCATGGTATCGCCCAGCTATGGTAATCCCTGCACTGGTATTAAAAGTATGATGAAAAAAAGATTAAAGGGCACCTTCAAAGAAGGTGCCCGTTTGGTTCCTCAATGACCCGTTTCACTGTTGCTGCTCTTCGGGTGGCTTAGGTGGTGCGGGTGCCTCGGGCTGTGCGGGAGGCTGAGGAGGTGCCTGTCCCTCCGGTTGAGGAGGTGCGGGTGCCTCGGGCTGTGCGGGAGGCTGCTGAGGCACTTGTCCTTCCGGCTGGGGCTGCTCCATTCCGGGCTGCTCCATACCTTCCATGCCTTCGGGAGGCTGCTCGGGGGCAGGCTGCTCCATTCCGGGCTGCTCCATACCCTCCATTATGGGTTGCTCCTCCATGCCTTCCTATCCTTCCAGTCCACCCTCCTCGGGCAGACCGGTGTCGAGCTGCTCCTCTTCATCTCCCTTCTTTCCCTTCATCACTATGACAACAATGATTATTATCACAGCAAGAAGGACCAGAACTATGATTATCACGATGAGTATCGGGAAACCGTCGCCATCATCATCGTCATCATCATCGTCATCGTCGACAGCAGGTTCGTTTATGGTTATGGTTATCGAGTCCGATGCGGTCTCGCCCATCTCGTCGGTTATAAGGACGGAGAACTCGTATTCACCGGCAGCAAGAGTCCCGGCGGTCACTGTGACGGTCTCTCCGGTGACGTTCCACTCACTATCAGCAAGTGTCCAGAGTATCTCGGCCACGTTATCCTCTGCATCGGTGTAGTTCACCATCATGGTAAGGTCATCCGTGGTCAGTATCGTGGTGCTATCAACCTCTATATCGGAGATAACAGGTACGGTGTTGGAAAATGTGACGTTCACCCAGAAGTAGAGCTCCTCGGACGTTGCCCCGTCATCATCCTCGACCAGGACGGACACGTTGTAAACCCCCGCATCGGACCAGTTGTAGAGGAAATAGTCCATATTCCAACCGGTCACGGATATGCCGTCGATGTACCACATGACGGTAAGGTTCTCCATCTCATCATCTATGTCATCATAGGTGACGGATACATTGATGTCTTCGCCTGTCTCAATGTCGAGCTGCTCACCCAGACCGACACCTGCGAGTTCCATGGTGGGTGCATCGTTGACGGCCTCAAAGGTCATGTAGAGCCAGACCATATCATGATTGAGCTCATCGCTTACGGTCATTGTGGCCCAGAAAGCACCGTTCACATCCGGGTCGGGAATTACCGTGAAGTTCTCGGGTATGGTCTCGTTGGTCTCGTTCAGCTGGTTCTCATATGAGTACGGATCGAGCAGATCGTCCATTGCGAACTCGTAGGTGAGATTCACCATTTCGGTATCCACATCCATGGCGTTGACCATGAACATCATTTCCATGTCCTCTTCACCCGTGAGATTGATGACCTCTCTCCATTCGCTCATATTCCCTTCTATCTCATCTACCCAGGTGTAGTTCCACATCTCAGCGATCAGTGGAGCGTCATTGTAGGTGATCGACTCGATGACAGGTGGATCGTCCACCTCATCCACGGTAACCATGATCATCTGCTCGATCATCTCCCCATAGGAATGAGTGGCGGTGAGCTGGAACTCCTGGTCGCCGGACCATTCCGCAGGAGGAGTGATGTTCCAGACAGTGGCGTTCACCGGATCCGGCTCGATGGTCCATCCCTCGGACTCGAGCTCGGTCTCATTGGTTATTTCCACCGTCATGCCCTCCGGACTGAAATTGTCCCTGAGGTCCAACATGGTCGTTTCGTCCTCAAGCAGCATGACCGCTCCGGTTCCGCTGTAGGAGGGCATCTCGTGGACTGTAAGTGTTCCTTCAAGATACCTCTCGTCGCTGTCGGTATCGTTCACGACAGTGACGTTCCATACGTGTTCGCCCGAGGGTACATCTATCATCGTATAATGATAGAAGTCATAGGTTTCATTGTACATCATGTCCTCGGGTGTTCCCTCATTTATTATTATCTGCACGGTATAATCCGCAGAACCGTTCAGAGCACTCCATCCCGTGAGGTTGAAATAGACCTCGTCACCCTCATAGGTTTCCACATCATCTTCAGTTCCGTAATTGTCCGTTACTGTAACTGTCAGTTCAGCGGGAAGATGATCGTCTGCACCTACGAACATCAAACCGCTAAAAGCCACAGTCGCTAGCACCATGGCAATAGTTAGAGCCATGGCTCTTTTTCCCATCATATTCATTATCATTCACCACCTATTTTCGTTCCTTAATTCACTTCTGTTTTTGTCCAGAGTGAACTAGTCCCCTTTAAGCTCACCCTAACGGTGAAAAATATTTAACACTTATATAATGGTTACTGGTGATTTTATACTTATTGTCGAAGGTCAAAGAAGATATCATCCCTCTCCGGTGTATTTCCATGGTGTTCGCGGTTTTTCTTATTGGACGTATTTTTTCCCATATATCCAGCTGTTTGGAATGGTCACATAGTATATCATATTCACAGAGACCACACTTTTCAAGGAGCTGCCTTGATGCATGGAGGGGCATCTACCAAGGGTCGGGTCCGTCCTTCGAACATCGTGATGGGATATGGAATGAACGGATATATATAGGAGTATTCATTTTGCCGATTGACCGATGGTTCCAATTACTGGTCCGGACAAAGTGTGAACAATTAATAGGTAACTGGAACATCTGTCACTAAAAGAGGAGCTCTTCAGGGGTGCACCAGATGACAGATGAGATGCTCAGGAAAAGGACCAAGTTCGCAGCTGATATCGACGAAGAGGATTACAATACCGAACTGACCCTCTGTGGATGGGTACAGTACACCAGGAATCTCGGCAAGATGGCGTTCGTGCATCTCAGGGACAGATCGGGGATCGCCCAGATAACCGCACTATCCAAGACCATGGATAAGGAACTCTTCGATCTCATAGTCTCGGTTCCCAGGGAATCCGCGATCGCTGTAAGGGGGATAATCAAACAATCCCCGCAGGCCAAGGCCGGTTGGGAGATAATACCATACAAGGTGGAGGTCCTGGGCGAGGCAAAGACACCTCTTCCGCTGGGGGTGGTGGACAAGGTAAATGCGGAACTGGACACCAGGCTGGATAACAGGTTCATGGACCTCAGGAAGCCGGAGAACCAGGCCATATTCAAGATACGCTCCACCATACTCGCTGCCGCCAGGGAGGTTTTCCTTGAAGAGGACTTCATCGAGATACATACCCCGAAGATCGTTGCAACAGCCACCGAGGGCGGGACCGCACTCTTCGAGATGCGCTACTTTGAAAAGAAAGCGTATCTGAACCAATCACCCCAGCTGTTCAAACAGACAATGATGGCCACAGGGCTCGACAGGGTGTTCGAGATCGGACCGGCATTCAGGGCTGAAGAGCACGATACCAGGAGACATCTCAACGAGTATACGTCCATCGATATGGAAATGGCCTTTGCAGACCTGGATGACAGCCTGGACATACTTGAAACGCTCGTCCAGAGGGTCTATTCAAATGTACTCAACAACAATTTCATTGACCTGGAGACATTGAATCAGACCATCGTAGCCCCGGAAAGACCGTTCCCTAGACTGAAATACAGCTGCGTGATAGATAAGCTCCAGAAGGCGGGTCTGGAGATATTGGACGAGAAGAATGGCAATCGAAGGGTCATAGAATGGGGAGACGACATTCCACTTGAGGGTTTCAGGGAGATCGCAAAGGACAGGCCTTCCCTATATTTCGTCACGGAATGGCCCATGAAGCTCAAACCTTTTTACATACATCCACACCCGGACGACCCCGAGGTCTCACTCAGTTTCGACCTGAACTGCGGGGAGAAGGAACTGGTCTCCGGAGGACAGAGGGTCCACGAACCGGAGGTCCTCAAAGAGCTCTTGAAAAAGAAAGGGCTCGATCCGGCAAAGTTCGGTTTCTATACCATGGCCTTCGATTATGGTATGCCGCCCCATGCTGGATGGGGGCTCGGTGCTGACAGATTGACGATGATCATCACCGGAGCATTGAACGTCCGGGAGACCGTTCTGTTCCCGAGGGACAGACACAGGCTCGTTCCGTGATATTACAGGATCTTGCAGCCCGGCCGTACATCTTCAACACCGGCACCTCGCCTCCCAATTGATCGATCCTTATTTTGAACGAACAGGTCTGAACAGAATGACAGAAGCATTTCAGACCATTCTTGTACCTTGTGCTATATGTCATTTACATAAATGTACAAAAAAAAAGGGGAACCAGTAAGGCTCCCCACATATCTGGATCCCCATATGTTCTTCAGGAGATCTTCTTTCCGCCCTTGAGCAGAAGTGCAACTCCCACCAGCACCACTATGGCAAGGAGGATGATGAGCATGGTGGAGACTATCGGATAGTCGTTCACCAGCTCCTTCACAACGAAGGAACCCTCCACATCAACAGTGGTCTTCACGTAGTTGTTGTCACCTTCTCCGCCCCGGGTGAACTGGTCGTGGCTCTCTATGATGGTGTTCTCCGGATCTATCTCGACCCTCACCTCGTGCTCTCCCGCCTCTGCGACCCATGAGAATATCACGGTCTTTACATCGTCCGTGTCATTCTTGATAGAGCGCAGGGTGGAGACCTTCTTCTCGACGCCATCGATCAGTAGCTGGACATCCACGTTCTCTGCAGGTATGTCACCGGAGTTCGTTACTTTCACCATGATGGTGAGCACATCACCGACCATCGCATCGGCACTGTCGGAAGTGCCTCCGGAGAACTCGATACCTCCGACGAACTCGAGATCGGGTGTCAGGACGGTAAGTATGATCCTTGCCACATCATAGTCAGCAGGACCGATACCCTTGCCCGCCACCTCAATGGTGCTCTGACTGCTCTGGCCCGAGTCGAATGCAGGGGCCTTGAGGGTCAGATGGACCCATGCGGTCTGCCCCTTGTCCAGAACAAGGTCGAGTTCCCTTATCTCGGAGAGATCGATGCCCGACTCCGCAGCTGCGGTATAGTTCGGAGTATAATACACATCCGACCGCAGATTGGAGATCACGATGGGTTCCCTGAAGTCGTAAGGCCTTACGTTGGTGGTAAAGTCCGGGGTATTGGCCACAGCAACGAACTTACCTTCCCATCCATCATATAGGACATCCATTGCATCATTGGTATGGTCGTACCTCGCGCCGAGCTTGAGACTTATGGTCTCCAGACCGTTGCCGAGGTTGGACACTTTTATGACGAATGGGATTTCCTGATCGGGACGTATGTCCGCTGTCATGTTGTTATCGCCGTCTATGGTCTTGACCCTGAGGTCAAAGGTCTGGTTCACATTTACCCTTACATAGACAATGCTGGAGGATCCCTGGCCGGTGAGGTTCACTCCTACCACATAGGGTCCTGTCCTCGTCCCTTCGGGCACCTTGATGCGTCCCTGCAGGAAGATGTTCTCATCGTAGTCAATGGGAACCTCATACTTCTGGAAACCTTCCCTGTTGTAGAAGGTGAGGTTCCAGTCAAGGAGTATCTCATAGGCCGAAGGAATTATGAGGTCCTCCCCATTCCCGAGATTCTTTATCTGCATGGTGAACCAGACAGACTTGCCCGGATCGACGCTTACCCGTTTATCAATAGCAACCGCATCGAAATCATGCACATGGTTCACTATGACGGTGCATGGCGCCGTAGCCCGGATGTTGGTAGCACCCTCTATCTTCCCCACCACGTTCAGGACCAGTTTGCTGTTGGCCCGTGCGTAACCGGGTGCCTTCACCCTGAGGGGTACGGATTTGGTCTGGCCCTGATAAACCGGTATCGGCTCCTCCGGATACTTGACATTCCATCCCGAGGTCTTCCCCTCTACATTGAGCAGGACATTTATGACATCCTTGTTGCCCAGGTTGGAGATGAGTAGATAGAACTCAACAGTGCCGTTGGGGTCCACGTATCTGGTGGACTCCTCTATCTTGAGCTGTAACTCGTGTTGCTCGCCAACTACCATTATGATTTCGTCCCTCTTCGTTATCTCCTCGATCTCCGAGGATCTGGATAGTTCAGACGTACCTTTCAACAGGATCGGGATCTGGGTGTCCTTGCTTGCCCCTATGGGACACTCGACCTTTACTGTCAAGGTCTGACCGGTCACTCCTCCGAACTGGTCCGCCAGCGTTGGTGCTGTCAGAGAAACCGTAGCGTTCAACGTTCCCGTTTCTATGAAGTACCAGTTCCACCCGGCATCCCTTGGAGGTGTGCTCAGCGTCATCAGGTAGCTATCGTTGAGATTGCCCTTGTTGTTTATGGACATGGTGTACAGTCCCTCACCTCCCGGATTGATCTTGTCCCATTTCTTGTCCTTGTAGTCCGAGAGTGGATCCGTATCCACCTGCTTCAGATAGAACAGATCGAAATCCACGTTAAGGTCCAGGACCGTTAAGAGCGTAATGGTGTCCTCCGCAAACTCATCCCGCGATGAGTTCACCGTGACATTGATACGCGCCATCTCTCCGATGTCACCTTCCCAAGGCGCCTCGACATACAGGGTCAGGTCCGCGGTCTCCTCTGAGGCCAGTTTGACGAAGTCCGGGTCGGGATTTCCCTTGTATTCGGGGGTATCCAGCCATGCCTTCCAGTCCTCGGGGACCGAATCCTGCTGGATCTTTACGTAGATCTTGTCCCTGTTCAGGACGGAGATGCCCTTACCAGTGTTCTCCACTGTAAGATTGTAGGTTTCCTGCTGACCGGGCTGGACATACTTCACAACGGAATCTGATTGTCCGTGCTCGTCCACTGTAGGATAGATGTCCACACCGTATGAGGTCTGAGGGTTGTAGAAACCAGTCCTGTTGAGATCGTTATGGAACTCGGGCCAGTCTGTCTGCCCCTTGACGCACCTGCCGCCAGCGGAGATGCAGTATACATGCCCTTCCTGGTCGCCGACGACCACCTCAAGGGAGCCGTCAAGGTCGATATCCCCGACCACCGGAGAAGAGATGCCTATGGGGTTTCCCGTATCGTAGACCCAGAGGACATCCTGATTGGGTCCGTCCCCGGGATAAGATATACCTTCATCTATGCCGTCGGACGGATCCCCGTCGAAACAGAATATCTTGCCCGAATCGGACCCGATGATGATCTCCAGTTCATCATCATTATCTATGTTACATATTGCAGGTGACGACATACATCTCCCACCGGTATCGAATGACCACATGAGATTGTGGAATTCCGTGTTGAGCACGTACATCTTTCCGTTGTCAGATCCGAAGACCACCTCGTAATCCAGGTGCTTTTCCTCCGGATCGTCCTTTGCCACTTGCAGGTCGGCTATGGCCGGTGAGCTGAATATGGATGCCCTGGAGCTTCCGGTCGAGTACTCCCAGAGCTTCTTACCGCCCGGAGTATATACATAAAGCTTGCCTCCCCAACCGGTCCAGGTCCTCGGATATCCCTCGGAGGACCCTACGAATATCTCCTCCTCGGGTGAGCCGGTAACGTTTGCCACGGCAGTGGTCGCATAGGTCTGGTGGCCTGCAAGCATTCCGCTGGTGGTCTCATCATAGTTGGGCTTACCCTCGGAGTTCTCACCACGCCTGACCCATATCCTGAGTCCCCTGTCGTGGTTCCCGATTATGAGCTCGGTATCCCTCTCCTTGGAGGGATCCGGGTTGATCAATTCGGGACCATCGTAGAAGTCCCCATCCAGGTCGTGGGCGACAACGGAGCAGCCGATGAGCCCGCCCTCGCCTCCGGTGGGTACCTCTTCCCTGAAGATGGCCCCTCCATCGACCTCGAAGGCCTCGAGCCATCCCCTTCTCCCTTCATCGTCGGAAGCGAGAACGATCTCAAGGTCCTCCTTGTAACCTGTCCACTCACCCTCGAGATCGGTGATACAGGGCGTTGAGAAGTAATATCCTGTGGTAAGTCCCTTTTTCCACTGTTTCTCACCGTCCGCACCGATACATAGGGCTCCGTCCTTGACCCCGATTATGATCTCGGGCGTGTCCCCCAGGTTCACGTCCGCGGCTATCACGGATGACATTATATGGGGAGGATCGAAATCCAGCCCGGATGTTCCGGACGTCTGGCCGAGATAATCGATCACATCATCGGAATAGGGGTTCTGCCAGAAGTAGCTCCCATCCGGACCAAGGGCATAGACATAATCGCCTGCTGAAGCTATGACGACCTCCAGGTCACCATCATTGTTCAGGTCCACGATGGCAGGGGATGAGAGATACTCCCCCTCTGCCTCAAAAAGGGTGGTCTGCCATTCAAGCTGGCCTCCGCCCGACCTGGTTATGTAGTCGTCCCTCTGCGGCATACCCTGCTCATCTACGGGAGCCACCTCGGTCAGTTGACCGAACAGTTCCCTCTTATCGTTGAGCCATGTATCGAATTTCAGCTGGTCGATATCCAGATCGTCCACGTATCTGTATAATACATAACCCCCCATGCCCACAGCGACCATCATGAACAGAACACCAATGGTCAAAAGGAGCATCCGGGGATGTTTATTTTCCTGATCCATATGCTTTTCCTCCATTCGGAAATGTCAGTTTAACGTCTCCTACAGCTTTTCATCCGGGGTAATCATATATGTAGATTACTGTACATCCATTGGAACGAAAAGTGTACCATGACTATACTTGGAAGGATGTAAAGCGGGCCGATTATAAAAGATTGACTGGTGATCCCATGATATTCAGTACATGTCCAGGGGGGGTCGCATATCGATCTCTTCCTTGATCAAAGGAATGATCTTGTAAGGAAGGATATTCTTGTTGATAGGTGTGACCTCCAGGATCCTGACATCGTCCCTTCTCCTGATATCCTGAAGAAGGGGATTGCGTGATTTCTTGTGTAAGGTCAAAAGCAGTGGCTTGTCGGCTTCCAATGCGTCCTTTACTACCTCCACGAAATTGGGTGATTCCACTTCCAGTTTACCTACCTCGTCGATGACTATGACATCGGCATTGTCAAGTGAACGGGCAATGGCTCTCACTCCGATGTTGTCCAGGGTATCTATGTTAACACCATAATCGAGGAACCTCACTTCGGAAGGCGAATTCACATGGGCGAGGACGCCCTCTTCCTTGGTCAGGAGATCCTGGACCATGAAACCTACCTTTTCATCATTCTCCTTGATGGAGTCCGTGATCATTCCGCCGACCTTGATCTCCTCCATCTCCAGCATCTCCACGACCTTTCTGAGGGCGTGGGTCTTACCGGCCCCCGGCAATCCGGTAATTCCAATCTTTATCTTCTTGGTCACTTTTCCTCACCAGCCGAAAGCAGAAGGCACCCCTTGGAAACAACCCCGTAATGTTGACTATCCTAATTAATGTATGGGATAGGTTCCACCGCTCTCCATAGTTGCCATATAATACCATATTTTCATTAAGGAAAATCGGAAAAAATGTCTGGACCAACCCACTGCGAAAAGTATATAGGGAATACTCCCAATGCCTTAAACAGGTGAGACCAGATGGTAATAGGCTTCATTCTAATCAGTACCGCCCCGGCAAAGGAGCATGATGTGTTCAAATCCTTGATGAACGTTCCGGAGATAGTTGAACTCCACCCTCTATTCGGAGAATATGATCTGATAGCCAAGATAGAGGCAAAGGACTTCAACACACTTGGTCAGATAGTTGTGGAGAAGGTCAGGTCGATCCCCGGTGTCATCGATACCAAGACCCTGACCGGAATAAAGTTCACATAGTTGATCGCCAGAGCGGATGAAACAGATGACCCTCCAAGGTGCAAAGATAAGGAAACATGCTGTCCTGCTGATATTGCTCAGCCTTGCGCTTGTAGCCTGCTCATGCTCGGTCCAGGGAAGGACCACCGAAGAGAGGGAGGATGCCTACCACAACGATCCTTTCACATACCTTGTCTTTTCCTTCGTCATGTCCTTTTCCACAATGGCGGTCCTGACAAGTCTTTTCACCTTCAAGTTCGGTCAGAAGAGGTCGAAGATGGTGGCTGTACCCATGCTGTTGATCGGTCTTCTGAACTGGGGAATATGGATCACATTCAACTTTGTATTGAAGGAGAGCTACCCGGATGATACCATATTCGGCATAATCCACTGGGTGGCCGCTCCTTTGCTCAAGCCCTTGATGGTGCTTCTAGGAGTTGTTCTAGGAGCCGGTCTGGCCATATTCATATTCCTAACGGTGATCGTAAGGTCCTGATCAAATACCTTCCAGATTGCCGGCCGTGTCCATGTATTCGCCTATTACCTTGTAGGCGAGCTCCTTCGGGTCGGCAACTATGAGGTCTCCAGAACCTGCTCTTGCGATCTTTCTTGCGGAAGTCACGAACATATCGTCCTTTGGTTCAAGTAGGAATATCTGGAAGGTGAGGTTCTGCACTCTGTTGAATCTGGAAGCTTCCTCCAGGGTCAGCTCCATTGCTTTTTCAAGGTCCCCCGCAACTGCCTGTCCTTGATCGTCAACATATGCTTCCGGCAGGCCGTCCGTTATCATGAACAGCAGGTTCCTGTCATACCTGGAACCCTCTAGGAGCTTCCTTGCCATGGCCAGACCCTCCTGGTGGTTAGTGAACCCTCTTGGTTCCAGGCCCAGAACCTCCTTGAGGGACACCGGCGACGCCCTGGTGGACACCTGTATTATATCCACCTTGTTCCTGGGATTCTCCCTCTTCAATGCCTGGGTCAGAGCAAGTACGGACCTCTTTGCAGCTTCGAGCCTCATGTTCTCTTCCATAGAGCCGCTGACATCCACGAGCAGGACCCCGTGCAGTTCCGAGGTGGTGACCTCCCTGTTAACCACTATATCGGACCTCTCCATATGTCTGTCATCGGGGTGGTTCGTCCTGGCATTTACCATGGACTGAAGCATGTCCATTCTGGCCTCTTCACCGATCATCCTCATCCTTGCTTTCTCGTAAACGCCTGCATCGGATACGTGCCGGCCTCTTCTGTCCTTCACCCCTCCTTCCTTCTCCATTATCTCCGAGAAAATGAACTCGGAGAACTTCTCCACCAGTGCTTCGGTGATCTCCCATTGGGTCTCCGCATCGTCCAGAGCCCTCATGTCATCCCTCTTCTCCAGATAACCCATGAAAGCCAGCGATGACACAAGCTGGTCCTTCATCTCTTTTCTTGTCAGCTCGTCCACCCTGCGGGCTTCCTCCCGGACCTCACCTTCCATCTCCTTTTCCAGCTTCATCGCCTTCTCTCGCAATCTCCTCTCTCTCTTTCTGGCCTCTGAGAGTGATGCTTTCTTCTTCTTCTTGAGCTCTTCAAGCTCCTCCTCTTTGGAAAGCGCCTGCTCCTTCACTTCCTTTCTCAGGACCTCTTTTGCCCTTTCCATGTACCAATCCTCGTCATAGGACCTCTTGAGCTGGATATAGCCTTCATCCCAGCCGTACCTGTCCGACAGTCGCTGGTTCACCGCCTTCTGCAGACCGCTGTCATCCTTCAATCTATCCTCCATTCTATCCTCCAAACGGGACAGCTCCCCCTCAATTACCGGAAACGGCAGGGATATGGCACCTTTCCGCTCCTTTTTCCGTTCCCTCGACACCTCTTTTCCGCTCTTCTTTTTGAAAAGTGAACATATCAAACGAAAGAACCTCATGATAAGAGAAGCCAATCGTATGAAAAAGTGCTTCACTGACCTCCAGATCCTTCTCAGCAGGCCGACCTTCTCAACATACTCCCTGGGCTCCGACCGCCCCTCCAGAATGGATACCAGCTCGCTTGCTAGTATCTCGCCCCTGATCTGTTCGGAGGAGAACCTTCTGAATTGGCCCTGGTCCTCGAGAAGACCATCGTGGGCCTTTGAACCGACGATCTCCGCCTTTTCGCTCAATCTCCTTATCTGCCGGTCCAGGTTCTCCCGTCTCTTGGACCTGACCTTCTCAATCTGTTGCTCTATCTTCTTCCTCACCTCCCTCATCCTCTCATCCACGGCACCGGAGGCTGGAGGGGGATCCAGGAAATCATCAATTCCTTTCAGCCCTTTGGTGGCTATGTTCTGGATCAGTCCCCTCTTTTCCCTGCTGGTGAGCCTGAAAGGGCGATACACACCCCTGGAACAATCTGGAAGGACTATTCCTGCTCCCTTGATATGAGGGTATGGTATTTCTTCATTCTTGGCCAACTGAGCTCAGACCTCCAGCTTATTCGGTACAACCGAAATCCTTCATTGTGTTCATGATCCGGACCACCCCGGAGATGACCTCCTCATCCGAGGCGGGACCCTTCTTCGACTCTGTTTTGAGTATAAACTCCCTGAGCAGATCCCCGTCCCCTCCCTTGGGAACGGTGCCCGAGGACATGGACCGTGCAAGCTTTTCAGCCCTGGAAACGCTGGAATCCAGTTCCCTCTTGAAAAATGTACACCAATATATCCTGAAAGCCCTTTCCATGGCCAGGTCGATGTTCTCTTCGAGGAACTCGGTGAGTATCTCCTCATTCCTCAAGAAGGAGTCTCCACCCCTTGCCCTTATTCTGCCGAAGAGTGCGTCCTTCACGCCCTTCTTGAAGTTTTCGAAGGATATCGAGGTCCCACCAGAGAGCTTGGAAAAGGCTACGGAGCGCGACACCGTATCCAGTATGGTACGGTTGGAGCCGATCTCGGAGAGCTCGGGAATGTCCACGGAGAGGTCCCTCCAGGCCTCGACGATGAAGACGCCGGCATGCATGTATATCTCGGGGAAGTGCATATCCAGGTCGGGCCTTCTGAAGGAGACATCGATGATGGACCTGTTCTTCAAATGGTCCTTTATGTAATCCACGTATATGTTCGACAGCCTGTCGTTCAGGGGCTCGTTGATGGCATCGAGGTCCTTCAGGTTGGAGGTGGTAACGGCCACAAAACCTGCCGGAAAGGTCTCCCTCGATTTGGCAGGTGTTACTATACCTTCCTGGAGTGCCTGGAGCAGAACGTTCTGCGTTCCCAGAGGCAGTTTGCCGACCTCGTCCACGAGCAGTAATCCTCTATTGGCCTGGAGGAGCTTGCCGGGTTCAAGGATCAACGGACTGGTCGGGTCACCAAGTTCTTCAAGTTTATGCAGGTTGTAGACACCGGTCAGATTATCGGGGAATACCTCGGAAGAACCCTGAACCCTTGCAAGACCATAACCTTCCTTGAGATTCATGATGGAAACCGGGACCTTTGCGGGGTCGACCTGGGACGGGTGGAAATCCTGTCCCTTGATGCCGAAACGCGCCTCGCATGAAGGACAGCAGGGGGAAACGGAGAAATGAGCTTCATCCACTACCGACATCGGATCATCTTGTACAGGACATCCTTCGACCGAATACACCTCCTTTGGGAAAAGCTGCCAAAGCTCCTTTGCAAGGCTCGTCTTGCCCGTTCCCGATGGACCGAAGAGAAGTAGATGCGATCCCCCGATCAGCGAAGCTATCAGGCTCTCCATCGCCTTTCTGTCGACCACGGTCCTAGGAAAGAGGAGCGACAGGCTCTCATCCAGAGAATAGCCTTTGCCCCTGTACTCCTGGACCCTCTTCAGGATCTCCTTTGCCAGAGATTCCCTTGCTGATAATGGAACATAGCCTGAACCTTTGAGCTCGGCGGCGTTGGAATACACTTTTAATGCCATCTTTACATCTCCTTGGGTCTCCGTCCTTCAATGACGTCGTTTTCGTATAGGGCAATCATTATAATAATTTAGTCAGTATGCGCAGGTCGTGAACCCGCATATTCAAAAGGTGGTATGATGAAGGTTTTGATAACGCGCCGTATACCTCAGATCGGGATGGATATTCTGTCCGAATTCGCCGACCTCGATATATGGGAAGAGGATAGCGCCATACCCAGGGATGAGTTCCTGGGGAGGTTGGTCGGCAAGGATGCGGTGATCTGCCTGCTCAGCGACAGGATGGACGCCGAAGCCATGGAGAGCGGAAGTGAACTGAAGGTGATTGGGAACTATGCGGTGGGTTATGATAATATCGACGTGGAGGAGGCGACCCGTAGGGGAATTCCGGTACTGAACACTCCGGGCGTGCTCACCGATGCCACGGCCGACCTGGCATTCGCTCTCATCCTCTCTGCTGCAAGAAGGATACCGGAGGGCGATAGGTATATCAGGGCAGGCAAGTTCAAGACCTGGGGGCCCAGGTTGATGCTTGGAAAGGACCTTTCGGGCATGACATTGGGAGTGATCGGTGCCGGAAAGATAGGAAGTGCTGTTCTTAGAAGGGCGCGCGGTTTCGGCATGGACCTTGCCTACAACAGCAGGACCAAAAATAAAGGCTTGGAAGAAGAGCTCGGGGCCAGGTTCCTCGAGAAGGACCGGATCCTAAGAGAGGCCGACATAATATCACTGAACTGTCCCCTGACGGAGGACACCTACCATTTGATCGGCGAAAGGGAGCTCTCCATGATGAAGGACGATGCCGTGCTGGTAAACACATCCAGAGGGCCCGTGGTGGATGAGAAGGCACTTTATAGGGCTTTGAAGGAGGATCGGATCCACTCCGCCGGACTTGATGTCTTCGAAAATGAGCCGGAGGTCTTTCCACCCCTCATGGAGCTGGATAATGTGATAATGGTCCCGCATATCGGCTCCGCCACCGTGAGAACAAGGGACAAAATGGCGGAGATGGTGTCCAGGGGCATCACAGACGTCATCCAGGGAAGAATACCCCCGAACCTGGTGAACCCCGACACCATGAAGGAAAAGGGAGCATGATCCGTTGAAAGAAGAGGACCTCCATCGGACGGGTTTCAACTTCGAGATAAAGGAGATGGACCTTGCAGGCAGGACAGGTGAGCTATCCCTCAACGGAAAGAAGGTGACCACTCCAGAACTTATGCCGGTGGTGAACCCGAACAAATATCTGAAGGGGGAAGCGGTATCGCCCGGAGAGCTGAGGGACAGGTTCGGGTTCGGGATGATCATCACGAACTCGTTCATAATCAGGAACACACCCCAACTCCGTGAAAAGATCGGTGATAGGGGGCTGCACTCTTTCCTGGATTTTCCGGGCCTGATCATGACGGATTCCGGCACCTTCCAGTCCTATGTATACGGCGATGGGGGGGAGGTGGATGTCGATCCGACGGAGATAGTATCGTTCCAGAAGGGCATCGGTTCGGACATCGGAACTATCCTGGACCGGTTCACGGTCCCGGACAGGGACCACCAGGGAGCCTTAGATGACCTCGGGACCACCATTCAAAGAGCAAAGGATTCGATCGAGCTGGGACTCGACATGGAATTGGCGGTCCCGGTGCAAGGAGGTAGGCACCTGGACCTTCGCAGGAGGTCCGGACGTGCGGTGAAGGACCTTGGTGTCAGATATGCACCCATTGGAGGGGTGGTTCCTATTATGGAGTCATATGACTATCCTCTTCTTGTCGATGTCATAGTCTCTTCCAAGATGGGGCTCGGCCCTTCCATACCGACCCATCTGTTCGGAGCAGGCCATCCGATGTTACTGCCCTTGGCCACAGCTCTGGGATGTGATCTGTTCGATTCCGCCTCCTATGCCAAGTTCGCAAGGGACGGAAGGTACATGACCGAGTTCAGAACATACCATCTGAAGGAGATGGATATCCTTCCCTGTAGCTGTCCCGCCTGTTCCGGAAAGGACCCCGCAGACCTCCTCTGCCTTCCCGAAAAGGAAAGGTACATGTTACTCTCGGAACACAATCTCTGGACCTTGAGAAGGGTACTGGACAACATCAGGGCGTCAATAAGGGAAGGGACCCTGTGGGAGGTTATAGAAAGAAGTGCCATGTCCAATCCACAGATGTACTCCGCCGTGAGAGGTCTGAGAAAGCACTCGAAGTTCCTTGAGGAAAACGCTCCCAGGACCACCAGAAGGTTCAGCTGCTGCAGCGGGCTATCCCTCGCAAGGCCTGAGTTCCAAAGGTACAGGGAGATGATCCTCCATCGATATTTGCCCCCCAAGCACGAAAAGAGCATCATACTCACGGACTGGACCATGTCCCACGACAGAAGAGTGGTACATTACTTTGATGAGATAAGGTCGGAAGGGCTTCTGCCATTGGTCCGCTCCCCGCTCGGACCAATACCATATGCTCTGATCGATATGTACCCCCTCTCACAATCCATTTTCCCGCCGCCGGGTTCCCTGGATGCCGATCTCGAAGAACACCTGAAAGATGTTGAATCGGAAATGCTTGGAAAACATGACCTTGGACCCGGAGAATGGAACGGTCTGGATCCTCTGGATATATCCGAAAGGCAATCCCAAAGGGACCCGCAGGACATAGAGAAAGTGCGGAAAATGATCGACATGCAGATCCCACTGCAAAGTGATGAAAGACCCTCGAGCCTGATCATCCCGAACGATGGGACCTTGAGGATGATAAGATCCAGAAGGACGGGCAGGATACGGAACGTGATGGAGGTCAGCGGAGAAGAGAAAACACATCTGTTATCCATAAGAGCGGATGACGGGCATCTGAACCTCAAGGCCGAGGCCGCAAGAAGACTGCACAAGGGATCGAGACCACTTGACCAGAGGGTGGTTGTGCAGGAGGAGACCGCGGTATACAACGCCAAAGGATACAACGTATTCTGCAAGTTCGTGGAGGATGCCCATCCTGGCATCAGACCCGGGGACGAGGTCCTTGTGGTGGATGCATCCGATGAACTATACGCCGTTGGAGTGGCAAAGGTATCCTGTAGGATGATGTTGGAGGCAGATTCCGGAATAGCTGTAAAAGTGAGGGAAGGTACCAGACCCGATATTCCATGAACACATTGAAACAATTCAAATAGTGATATGGAGATTGAGGTTCGATCACAATGTCAGGGGAATGCGAAGACAGTGAGAAAATAGTAGCGAAAGGTCAGAAAGAAGACGAGGGAAAGCGGATCGGTGTGAGGAGGTTCGACATCATTCCACTGGTGGAGGGGAGAAGAGGTGAGAACGTGACCGATACCTCGTCCGTCTCCTTGATCAGGACCTCAACGAGCACCGTGGTCGTGGATTCCGGCTCCTCCGATATCAAGGAAGAACTGAAGGAGGCCATCCACGAGAAGGGCATACAGGTGGAGAGGGTGAACGTGTTGGTCACCACCAAGGCACATGAACTGCACACTGGCAATGACGGGCTATTCGTCCACGCGCTGCAACACTTACAAAAGGACGATTGGACCAAGGTCGAGGGATCTAACAAGAGGAAGATTGCGATAAGTAACAGGTACCACTGGATAGACCGTTACCTCAGGCTGCAGACCCTATCTTTCATCGAGGGGGGCGCCCTGGTCCTGCTTTGCCACATGCCCAACAATCCGGAGCTGCTTGAACCGACCAGCCGTTATCTTACGGGAAAAATGGTGCTGTTCGCTGGTTATGCCGTTCCGAGCAAGGATGATCCCACCGTCGATGAGGCACTCTCGAAGATAAGGGAACAGAACATCTGCAGTACCAACAATCCCGGTGAGTTCTTCACCGACCTTACGGACCTCCTGAGCTATTGTGACCACGTGATCCCCGCCTACGGACCCATGTTCAAGGTCCGGAACGGTGAGGAATAGGGTGATGGTCCCAATGAAGGACGAAAGGACAGATGACACCGTCCAGGATGTGGCCGAAGGGATATCAAGTATGAGGATCCGCGGTGCCGGTAAGATAGCAAGGGCAGCTTCCGAGGCGATCGCTGAACATACCAGAGGATGGAAGGGGACCGACAAGGAGGAGCTGATATCCGAACTAAAAAGGGTGGCCAATACCCTGATCTCCACCAGGCCCACTGCTGTTTCCCTCAGGAACTCCATCCTGCTCACCTTGGGGGGAGCGGAGAAGCTGGAGAGTGTCGACGAGATAAAGGCGGAGGTCAGCAAGAGGTCCAAGGACTTCGTTGTTTCAGCGGAGCTGGCACGCGACCGGATCTCGGACATAGGCAGCAAAAGGATACCAAAAGGATCCACGGTAATGACCCACTGCAATTCAATGGCAGCACTGACCACCATAGAGAAAGCGTTCAAGGAGGGCAGGGTGGAAATGGTCTATTCCACCGAATCACGTCCATGGAGGCAAGGACATATCACCGCCAAGTGGCTGCTGGATAGGGACATACCAGTTACCATGATAGTTGATTCCGCTGCCAGACATTTCATGCGTGATATTGACGCTGTGCTGGTGGGAGCGGACACCATAGCCTCCAACGGAGCGGTGATCAACAAGATCGGGACCTCACAGATAGCACTTTTCGCCCATGAATCCAGGGTTTTGTTCCTGGTCTGCGCCGAGACCTTCAAGTTCTCCAAGGAAACGCTCTTCGGTTCACTGGTGGAGATCGAGGACAGGGGACCATCGGAGATCGCGGACCCGAAGGACCCGAAGGAGTTCCGGGGAGCGGTCTTCAAGAACCCTGTCTTCGACGTAACTCCGCCCGAATACGTTGATGCGATAATCACCGAACTGGGAATGGTATCCCCATATCTGGCCACCGAGGTCATAAGGGAGATGTTCGGACTGGAAGGGCCCGTGGGGATCGGACCGAGAAAGGACCGGTTCAAGTGGATCGAAATATGAGAGAGGGGATCTCAATGATAGGAACTACGAAGGATACCGAATTGGCCGGAACACCCTCGAACTACAGCGTCAGGGAGATCGACCTGGAGACGGGGGAGTATACCATAATCATCAACCGAATAGATGCAAAGGATATGGGGCTCAGGTCGCTTGACAGGGTGAAGGTGGTCAAGGACGACTCCTCCATTATCGCAATAACCGAACTCACGGATTCGGTGGTGGACCAGGGCACCGTTGGTCTTTTGAAGAACGGCAGACGGTCCCTGGGGGTCTCCGAAAAGGAAACGGTAAGGGTGATGCCGGTCACGAGACCCGAGTCCATCGAGATCATTAAGAAGAGATTGGACAAGATCGAACTGAGCTCCGATGAGATCCACATACTTACCGAGGAGATCACCAACCACCGACTTTCGGACGTGGAGCTCTCTGCCTTCGTCACTTCTACTTACATGCACCCACTCACCCCCAGGGAGATCAAGGACCTTACCATGTCCATGGTTAAGACCGGTGAGATCATCGACCTGGACGTGGAACCCATCTTCGATTTCCATTCCATTGGGGGGGTCCCGGGGAACAAGGTGACACTGCTCGTCGTTCCCATAATTGCAGCAGCCGGTCTCTTCATTCCAAAGACCTGCTCCCGGGCCATCTCCTCTGCGGGGGGAACCGCCGATATCCTGGAGACCATTGCCAATGTCACCATGCCGGGATGGAAGATCAAGGAGGTCACCGAGTTGGTGGGAGGGACCATTGCCTGGGGGGGCGGTGTGAACATTGCACCTGCCGATGATATCATTATAAGGGCGGAGTATCCGCTTGCCATAGATCCCTACTCACAGGTAATTGCATCCGTACTGGCGAAAAAGAAGGCTGTGGGTGCCGAATACCTGCTCATGGACATACCAACAGGCCCTCATACCAAGGTGAAGAACATGGAGCTCGCAAGGACCTACGCAAGGGATCTCATGGACATCGGAGAGAAGATAGGGATACACGTCCAGTGTGCGATCACCTTTGGAGGGCAGCCCGTAGGCAGGAACATCGGTCCCGCACTGGAATGCACCGAGGCGCTTCAGGCGCTCGAAGGGAACCCCCCTTCATCCAGCACCGTGGAGAAAGCGACCTCCCTTGCGGGCATACTGCTCGAGATGGGAGGTTTCACGGGTGAGGGCAAAGAGATGGCTGATGATATCTTGAGCTCAGGAAAGGCGCTGAAGAAGTTCAGGGAGATCATAGAGGCACAGGGCACCGACCACCCGGATATAAAAAGTGGAGAGGTTCCTTTAGGGGAGTTCAGGAATGACATACCCGCTCCTGCCAGAGGATACGTCTCATCTATCAACAACAAGAACCTGGTCAAGATAGCAAGGGCTGCCGGCTGCCCCCATGACAAGATGAGCGGGATCGTCCTGCACAAGAAGAACGGCCATCAGGTAGACAGAGAGGACATTCTCTTTACCGTATATTCAAGTAATGAGAAGAAGCTGAAGCTCGCTTCCGCCACTGCTCATAAATTATTACCATACAAGATCGAGGGCATGGTGCTGGAGAGGGTGCCCGGCGAGAAGATCATCCATTCTGTCCAGTGATCACCGTTATTCGGATCGAAGGGGGTCGGAAACTGACCAAGGGAAGAATGAAAAGAAGGGGGTTGCTCCCGGATCTCTTCAGGAGAAGGCCCAACAGGTTCAAGCAGGTCCAGCGCCACTTGAAAAAAGGTTACCGGGGCAGGATGCCGCTTTCATTCTACGGAACCAGGGACATACTTACCAAGGAGCAGTGGAAGAAGATGATCTCCAGATACAATCCCACAGACGTACTGGAGAGCATCGATAAGATCGAGGAAAAGAGAAAGCTTCGTGAGGCGGGGGTCTCCATACCGGAGAACTACATGATAGTGGAGGACGAAGAGGACATGGAGAACCTCAATGATTGGCTCGGGGAGAGGAAAAGCGGTTTTGTCATCAAACCCAGCAGGGGGCACGGAGGCTCGGGGGTCCTCGTGGTCCAGAGAAAGGTCGCAAGGAGGTACATACTAACCTCGGGGAGGGGGGTCGAAGATCACCAGATAATGAGACATGTAAAGAGGATAATCAAGGGGCACTACACGAAAGGGGTCCCGGACAGGGCCATTGTCGAGGAGAAGCTTACCTTGAGCAGAAGGCTGCGTGAGATAATGACACCTGGACTTGCCGATATCAGGATAGTGGCCCTGATGGGTTTCCCCTTGATGGCAATGACAAGGCTCCCCACAAGGAGATCGGGAGGAAAGGCGAACATACACCAGGGAGCTATCGGGGCCGGCATCTCGATCTCGGAGGGAACCATAAGCTCCGCAACCTACATAAGGAGAAATGTGAGGTCCCATCCCGTATCGGGCTGCTCCCTCATCGGTTTCCGGTTCAACATGTGGGATGATATCCTGGAGACAGCCTCTGCCGCCGCAGACGCCATGGAGATGGGGTTCGTCGGTGTGGACCTGACGGTGGACGAGAGGAAGGGGGTGGTGGTCTTGGAGGTGAACAAGAGACCCGGTCTGGAGATCCAGAACGCCAACAGGTCCGGACTGAAGAGGAGGATCAGATGGGTGGAGAGGTACGTCAGGAAGAGCGGCAGAGGAATAAACGAGCTCGGCCCCGT
>JAWOCK010000056.1:0-5016 GCA_046483845.1 Thermoplasmatota archaeon
CTTGACAGGAGGTACGGGAGGGTGCTAAAGGCAAGGACGACACACAGACTGCTCCAAGACCTCAGGGAGCTCGGTTCGGAAGCGGAGTACCATACGGTCTCGGTGACCGAGGCGGACAAGGTCAAGGCCCTTGTCGACAGGGTGGGTCCGTTCGACGGGGTGATCCATGCAGCAGGTATCGAACAGTCCAAGCTGATAGGCGGTAAGAAGATGGAGGACTTCGATATCGTGTTCAACACCAAGGTGCTGGGTGCCAAAGCACTTATCGATGCAACAAGGGAGCACCCGCTTAAGTTCTTCGTGAACTTCTCTTCTGTCGCCGGAAGGTTCGGCAACCCCGGTCAGGTGGATTATTCGGCAGCCAACGACCTTCTGGACAAGATACACGGAACCGTAAAGGACATACATCCTAACTGCCACGTAAAAGCCGTTGGCTGGTCCGCATGGGCGGATATTGGGATGGCGAGCAGGGGATCGGTGAAAACACTGCTGGAGATGGGGGGTGTCACCTTCATACCGGTGGAGGACGGTGTCCGCTATGCCGTTTCCGAGATCACTTCCGGAAGGGAGCAAGAGGTCTTCTATGCGGGTTCCATGGGACCCTTGGACAGCGAAGGTACAATGCTCTGGGGGGAAGGGATCAACACTCCCGAAGAAAGTAAAAAACCCCTATCGCAGGGTGAAGGAAGCAAGACCGGAAATGACGGGGGCACACAGAATGAAGAGAGGGGGCCTGCTGTTCTTGTGGACGAGATATTGGAGAAGAATGAAGGTCACATAAAGGTCAGAAGGGTCCTTGACGGAAAGAGAGAGGGTTTCCTGCCGGACCATTCTATAATGGGAAAGATGGTGCTTCCTGGTGTAATGGGCCTTGAGATGTTCGCAGAGTGCGCAGGTCTGCTGTTTTCGGACATGGAGGTGATCGGTCTCGAGGATGTCACCCTGAAGAAGGCGGTCAATGTGGATGGGGCAAAGGAGGTATTCCTTGAAGGGGACCTGGAAAACAGTGAGGATGAAAGAACGGTCGTCCGGGTCAGGCTCTATTCGCTGATAAGGTCCAGAAGGTCTGAGAGCACGGTGGAGGCAGACCACTTCACCGGGAAGGTGATCCTTGGAGAACGCTCAGGGAAATGCAATCAGGTGAGAGAACACCCGGTAAAGCCCAGGAACGTGATCGCACAGGTCCTAAAGGACGAGATATACAAGCATCTCTTCCACGGTGACCTGTTCCAGGTCCTGAAGGGAATGGAGGTGCTCAAGGACGGGGAGCTACTTGGGATATACAGGCAGCCGCCTTCGGAGCTCATGGATCGGTCCACGGGTTGGAAGAACAGCGACCTGCTCACGGCACCGATGCAGACGGAATGCGGGTTCCAGAGTGCAGGTGCTTATGTCCTGGACCGCTTCAAGCTAATGGCGCTCCCGACAAAGATCGGTGTTATCGAATACTACAATGACATCGACCCATCGGTCGAAGGTTTTGCCTGGGTGAGGTTCGAGGGACGTCAGGACGATATATTCAAGTTCGACGTGGACTTCATCGATACGGAGGGCAATGTAAGGCTCTCATACCGTGATTTCCAGCTTAAGTCATTGATGTCAATGAACGAGGAACTCAAAGGAGACCATTCCGTATCCTTCGAGGAGATCATGTCCCCCGTGAATGAAATCAGGATATTCAGAGTGGACATGGACGCAGTTTCCGACGATCTGGAAGATTACATGAAATACTTCGGGGAAGAGGAATGGAAATCGATGGTAAGAGAGAAAATGTCGCAGAAGAGGATGAGAGAGCATGTCATGGGAAGGGTAATCACCAAGCTTGGCGTATCCTGGTCTCTGGCCACCGGGAAGGGGTCCGTTGTCCCGGTGAAAGGAGTTAAGGTCGAGACCGAGGATGGTGGAAAACCATACGCTATAGTTGACGGGAAGAGGATGGAGATATCCATTTCCCACTCGCATAGATGGGCCCTCTGTTCCGTTGGCGAGAAGGTCCATGGCGTGGACATCGAGCTCGCAGAGCACAGGGACCCTTCCTTCGCTGAAGAGGCCTTTGCCAGGGATGAGATCTCCCTGATAGAGGATGTGAAGAAGCAGAACGATGTGGGGGAGAACCTGGTACAGACGCTTCTGTTCTCCGCAAAGGAATCCTATCTCAAGAAGACAGGTATCGGCATGGGATGCGATCTGAGATCGGTCAAATGCCGTGAGGTACTCAAGAGACCACGGAAAGGCGGCCTCTCCTTTGAGATGATCATATCCCATGAAGGAAGGGAAGAGAAGGTGAAAAGTCTCATACCATCGGCCTACGTTCTTACACTGTGCAGTTGATATGAAGATCACAGGATCCGGATGTGAATCGAAATGGTAAGAAAAAGCAAGCTACTGGGAGGAGCAGGCGAGAAGGTCCTGCTCACCGGGAACGAAGCGGTTGCCCGGGGTCTGCTGGAAGGCGGTGTGACCGTTGCGTCGGCATACCCGGGAACACCCGCATCGACGATCATGGAGAAGCTTGGCAAGGTAGCACCGGACCTCGGCTTCCACGCCGAGTTCTCGGTGAACGAGGCCGTGGCCTTCGAGGTAGCGGCAGGAGCCGCACTCGGAGGTGTCAGGGCGGTCATGACCACCAAAATGCTCGGGGTGAACCTCATTGCGGATGCACTGACCGTCATATCGGTTACGGGTGTCAGGGGAGGTCTGGTCGTGGTGACAGCCGACGATCCGCAGCAGTTTTCTTCGCAGTGCGCGGAGGATACCAGATTCTACGGAATGCTGGCAAAGGTCCCCGTGCTTGAACCCTGCAACGGACAGGAGGCCAAGGACATGGCCAAATATGCCTTTGAGCTGTCCGAGGAACTGGAGCTTCCGGTATTCTTGAGGATCACCCCCAGGATATGCCACTCCTCCTTCGACATTGAACTGGGGGAGATAAAAGGTCCCAGAAAGAACGGCAGGTTCATCAAGGATCCCAAGAGGTTCGTGATGATCTCCACATATTCCAGGCCCAGGCAGAAGATACTGCATCAGAAGATCGACAGGGCCGCGGAGATAGCGGAGAAGAACCCCTGGAACAGTTTCCATGATTTTCAGAAGGGGAAGATGTACGAAAGGGGAGAGGTCTACAATACATTCGGGATAATCGCATCCGGGCTGACGTTCCCTTACGTCGAGGAGGTCCTGGAGGAGATCGGGATAAATGCAAGGGTCCTCAAATTGGCTACCACCTACCCGCTCCCGGAAAAGCTCATAACCGAGTTCCTTAGAGAGATGGACCAGGTGATGGTGATAGAGGAGAACGACGGTGTTACCGAGCTTCAGACAAGGGCGCTTGCCCAGAGGATGAGGCTTCCGGTGAGGATAATGGGAAAGGACGAGGGGTTGATACCCAGGTCCGGCGAGCTCGATCCCGACATCATCGGAAGCGCCATGGAGAAGCTCTTTGGGATAAAGTTCACCGAGGATCTCACCGAGCCATACAAGGAAGCCGAGGAGGAACTGGTCAGCAAGAGGGTCCCCGCGCTCTGTGCAGGTTGCCCGCACAGGGCCAGTTTCTATTCCTTAAGGGAAGCACTTAGGAAGGTCGGTAAAGAAGGGGCCATCATGGGAGACAGGGGCTGCTATAACCAGGGGGCCTATGAACCGCTGGAAGGTATGGATACCTGCATTTGCATGGGCGCTTCGATAGCCATGGCCTCAGGTCTCTCTCACACCGGTACCTCCGAGCCTGTGATCTCTGTCATCGGTGACGGGACCTTCTATCATGCAGGCATACCGTCCCTTCTGAACGCGGTACACAACAGGGCAAATATCGTCTCTTTGATATTCGACAATTCCATAACCGCCATGACCGGCCACCAGGTGAATCCCGGTACCGGGGTGAACCTCATGGGAGAGAGGACCGGTTTCGCCAACCTAAAGAAGATGGTCGAGGCCTGCGGTGTCGAGAGGGTAAAGGTCCTCAGTGCCTTCGATACGAACAACCTGATCAAGGCTGTCATGGAGGAGATCGAACAACCGGGTCCATCGGTCATAATATCCCGGGCTCCGTGTGCGCTTGTGGTGGAGAGGAACATCAAGAAAAAGAAGCTGAAATTGTACAAGGCCGAGGTGGACCTCGATAAGTGCGTGGGTTGCAAGGTCTGCATGAAGAAAATAGGCTGTCCCGCATTCGGATGGGGGCAGGACCCCAAACCCCACCTGGAGATACTTCCATACTGCAACGGGTGCGGTCTCTGCGTGGAGATGTGCCCCTTCGGGGCCATATCCGTTCCGGACAAGAGAAAAGGAGCACTTGGAATAACCGTAAGACCCCGCGAGGTGAAAGAATGAACATAATATTGAGCGGTGTTGGCGGAAACGGGGTCGTGCTGACATCCAGGATCATAGCCGAAGCGGCACTGAAAGAAGGAATAAAGGTCCGGGTGGGAGAGGTCCACGGACTCGCCATGAGAGGGGGGACGGTGGTTTCCCACCTTAGAATAGGAACTGATGCCAAGGGTGTGCTCGTGCCTCTCAGAAAAGCCGACATCATGCTATCCTTCGAGCCTCTGGAGGCGGTCAGGCAGATGAAGTTCCTTAAACAAGGTGCCAAGGTGATAATAAACAACGAGCCCTATGTTGGCGTCGATGCCCATCTGGGACTTTCCAGATACCCTGACGTATGCAGGATCGTGGACCAGATCAAGAAGACCCAGGACCTGGTAGATGTTCCGGCCACCCACCTGGCATTGGAGGCGGGCGGCGCCGTGATGACCAATGTGGTTATGCTTGGATGTCTCTCCGCATCCAAGGAGCTTCCCATCAGGAGAGAGATCCTGCTGGAAGCCATTAAGTCCAGGGTCCCCCCCCATACAGTGGAGAAGAACATCAAGGCCTTTGAGCTCGGTGAATCCGCCTTCAAGGAATGGGAGGAGGAGAGGGCCTGCAAACCCGACCCGAACCTAAGCAACTGATGACCTGTTGCCCTGCACCAGGTCCTGGAGGAGTGTGCTCCTTATAGCCTTACATGTTAGGATA
>JAWOCK010000101.1:0-4288 GCA_046483845.1 Thermoplasmatota archaeon
CCGTAATCGTTGTCTGAGATGTTGTTGTTTTTCAGCTCGTTGCTTTCGGACCGGTGGAACTCCGCGCCGAAGTTGTTGCCGGAAAGGTTGTTCTCCAGGAACAGGTTGCCGTCGGACCAGTCGGAATAGATGCCGTAGCCGTTTTCCGATACAGTAATATTGACCGCGGTAGCGTTCAGGACATTCCAGAAATGGAGACCCGAGTTCTTGAAGTAATAACCATTATTTCCACTTGCATCATGCAGATAGCAGTCCTTTATCACAAGATGGTCCGTTGTATTCCCGATGTAGATACAGTAACCGTATCCGCTTCCGTCGATATCGTATCCCTCGATGACATACGGGTCGGCTTTGCTCCCGGCCCCCGGCCACCCCTGAGAGGATAGGTTCGCATTGTTGTCGATACGTATCGGAGAGTGCCCCACGTATTCCTCCACCATTGCATCCTGGCCCTCCTGCAAGGTCACCCCTTCGGAGGGATATTTCCCTAACCGATCGATGCTTTGATCCGTATTTCCAACATCAATTCCCTGGTCAAATCCATCTCCTGCAACCATCATGGGTCCGTAGATCAACATCATCATGGCCAGGACCATTGTGAACATCCTGTATTTCATACCCTTAACATCCTATGTTGGTCATCTCTTTTCCACGTCAATAAAGTGGTTTTCCATATTTTAGTTGTGCGGATGCAGGTTTCAGGATGGGGATCGGCATGTCAGGAATGTGCCCCGCCCTGGCTGTCCTTGAACCACTACTTCCCGCATCACTGCCTTTCAGTATCTCATCTGTGTATTTATAGGATCAGACTCCAGCGGGGATACGATCATATCCTGACTTCTAATTATCCTTGGGGTCTGCAGATCCCACTTTGATCATTGTTTGCTCAAGGATTTCCACAACCGGATCGTTTTCAGGTGGAACCTCCGCCCGGGAAGGGGTGCGGAAGATGGCCCCATAGGATCCTCGATTAAGGATTTTGTTCTCATCCTCATTCGATCCCTTTATCCGAAAGAGAAGGATCGACGGACCGATGGTCGAGGATTGAGTGCGTTGATATTAAGAAATAATATCCCAACGGCCCGTCATGCTGATGAATACATTCATGGGATATATTGCTTTTCACTCACCAAGGCAGATATCCACTATCCTCCTTCCCGCGCAACCATCTCCGAAGGGGTTCTCCCAGTCCGCTTCCCTGTTCATCATCTTCACCCCCGCATCGACGATGTCGTCAGGGAAGGTCCCGGCTATGATATTGCTTCCTGCGTCCACTGTCTCGGGCCTTTCCGTGTTGTCCCTCAGGGTAACACAGGGGGTCCCGAGTATGCAGGTCTCCTCCTGCACACCCCCTGAATCCGTGAGCACGATCTTCGCGGATGATTCCAGGCTGAGGAATTCCAAGAACCCCACGGGTTCCACGATATCTATTCCCGATGTGTCAATGGAGAACCTCTCCAGGAACTTCTTGGCCCTGGGGTGGATGGGGTAGAGTATCCTAAGCCCCGAAATGTCCTTGAACAGCTTCAGACCTGCTATTATGCTCTTGAAACGCAGTTTATCGTCAACGTTCTCCGCCCTGTGGACGGTGACAAGGGCGAACCGTTCCTCTGACAGGTCAAGGTCCTTCAGGGGGTCCACCTTGTGCTCGGAGATCCTGAGGTTCTGACGGACGGAGTCCACTATGGTGTTCCCGGTGACGTATATCCTGTCCTCTTCGATACCTTCCCGGAGCAGATGTGTTCTGGAGTTCTCCGTGGGAGCGAAGAGGTGATCGGAAACGTGGTCCGCCACTATCCTGTTCGTCTCCTCCGGCATACTCCTGTCGAAGCTCCTCAGGCCCGCCTCCACGTGACCCACCCTGATGTGCAGTTTCGATGCTGCGAGGGCCCCTGCCATGACCGTATTGGTGTCCCCCTGGACCAATACCTCGTCGGGCCTTTCCTGTAGGAGCACCTTCTCGACCCCCGCCAGTATCCTCCCCGTCTGCTCCCCGTGGCCCCCGGATCCCACCTCGAGGTTGTGGTCGCAATCGGGGAGCTCGAGCTGGTCGAAGAAGGTCCTGTCCATCTCGTAGGAATAATGCTGCCCGGTGTGTACCACGCTGTAGGGGACCCCTTTCTCCTCACAGTACCTGATCACCGGGGCCATTTTGATAATTTCTGGACGTGTTCCGAGAACTATTGAAAGCATATTTGAGGAACACGTCCATTCTAATTAAAATATGTACATTGGCCAGATGAAGGGGACCCTATAAATACCTTGAAAAATGATATCTGTCCCACAGGAGGAAATACTGATATGGTGTCAAAAAGGATCAAGAAGAGGACCGCAAGCAGGGCATCCTTCGGGGATATCTCGCTGGTACTGGGAGCCGGTCTTTTCCTGGTAGGCTGCCTGATGCTCGCCACGACGTTCACGATCTGGGACCATGACACCCCAATGAGGTTTGTCTGGCTCTCCCTGGCGGCTTTCTGCTGCGTCACCCCCATCATCTTCCTCCTCTGCATGGGCTTTGGAATAGGCGGCCTCATCTTCGACAAAAGAAAGCTTTCGTCCATGATAGGAATGCTCCTTGCATTCCTCTACATCGCGCTATTCTTCGCTTCATATGCGGAGATGATAAAAGGGGGCTGAAGGTCGGCCTCAGACTCCACTCTTCCTCAATACGAAAATAAGCAAAATGACCGAGACCAGCAGGGAACCTACCATTACATAGATATGTGAGAAGCATCCCCCCGCGAACTCCTTTTCGTAGAATATACCGAAACGGTAGCTCCCCATACCGGATAGATGTACGTGGATGTCCTCGGTGGTCCCCCCGTCGTTGAGGTAGCGGCCCTGGTCCTTCACATCATCCGTGTCGATCGACATGTTGAGGGCGGGGACCCTCCCCCTGTCCTCGTCGAGGGCTTCCACGGTTATTCGGTGGTCTTCCCTCAGGGTCTCCAGCACCACGGTGATCTCCACCCATGTATGGGGAGGGACCTCCACGATGAACCAATCATCGGGGTCCGTATCGGGATGCAGATTGCCCGTGAACTCCTCCTCGGTCACCTTCTGCGCACCCTCTATCCCATCATTTCCAGAGGTGTCCTCCGCAGAAACAAGACATGCGCCGAGGACAGTTACCAGAAGCATCAAAGGTACATATCTCATAATGATATCCATACCCTGCCTTTAATTAACACTTTTGAGGGATCGGATAAGGAATTCAATCCTTCCTCCGGAGCTCCTTGATGCTCTCGATGTCCAAGAACATATCATCGAACTGCTTTTCCATTTCCACGACAAAATCGAATATGGAGTTCTCGATGAACCTTGTTGGTATCGGCCTCCACCTTGCACTTATTTACATTTTCCATCTTGTTGAAGACCGAAAGAACGGGGTCCTCGGGTTCGATCCCGGAGACCTCCTCGGCATACTCCCGCAACCTTTTCTTTGATTTATGCCTATTTGATTCCACGGATTCCTCTACCATGATGAGCGGGGGCATTATTCTATCATGAGACTGAGAGTATTAAAGTATTGGGTTCATTTCAATCCGGTAACCCGGATTGATACTTTCAGATCAATCAAGCCTCTCCTTCACCTTCTCCATGAGCCTCTCGAAACCTTCCCCGTCATCCGGTTCCAGATGGTCCATCATACCGGAGATAACAGGATCCTGCCTTCCGTCGAACTCGTCGATCATGATCTTCTCGATGGCTCCGGGGTCCCTTCCCATGTCTATGAGCCTGCCCTTTATCATGGACAGTATCCGCATCTTCTTCAGAAAGTCTTCTCTTTGGTCCTTCCCCATGGTCCGGGATAGATGATCATGAGATTTGAACGTTTCCCAGCGTCCTCAGACATTCCTCCGCAGGGGATAGGTCAGTATGACTATCTCCCTTGTGGTTTGCCGATCGTCGAGTGTTTCTTTTGTCCCTTCCATATTGGTCGAACCTCCCTTGCTTTATATATACCTACCGCAATGAATATCGGAAGAGGTTACGGTCACATCTCATGTCAGTTTCTTCTGAAATGAGAATGCTTCATCGATCCTTCTTTCCATCAGACAGATGAGTTCGCTCACCGCTTCATCCCTTGTTGTTCCGTGGGCCGAGGTGCCCACTTCAGGACAGAAAGCTATGTAGCCCTCATCCTCCCTTCGAACAAGGGTCTTGAAGCTGATCTGTGCCTTCATGATAGAACATACCCACGGGTCCCCCTATAAATGTAGGGTCGATATTATCATAAGGAGCGGCTGATTTCAGGATTATCATCAATGAGTAGAATCTGTGCGAT
>JAWOCK010000054.1:0-14591 GCA_046483845.1 Thermoplasmatota archaeon
TCCCTCGACGCAGGAGCAGTCAACGGCATCCTTTACCGTAAATATCGACAGGGGTTTCATTGACGGTCTGGAGGGTTTCTTTAAGGCCCCCATCTACATCTATATGACAATTGCAGCAGTGCTGATAGCCATCACACTCGGAGGTTATGGCATCTTCAAGTTCAAACAGCACCTTGAGTGGAAAAGGACCCTGAAAAAGGTCAGGTCCGCTGGAGCCGAAAGAGAGCCGGCCCCATCGGAGGAAACTTCGGACGAGGAGGTGGAGTTCGAGATGGAGGGTGGAGCCCAGCACTAGTCCTCATCCTCGAACTCCTCGAAATCCTCGTCCTCATCGTCGAAGGAGAGTTCCTCCTCTTCATCCTCTTCCAATTCAAAGGTGGCACCGCAGTTGGGGCATATCTCATCGCCCAGGGTGACGATCTCGCCACAGGAGGAGCAGACCCTCATGTTGTCAACCTCTTCCAAGGTCACGATGTCCGCACCTTCTTCCTTGGGTGGTAGTCTTTCCTTCTTTGCTTCCTCCTCTTCTGTGTCGTATATCGCCTCGGCATCTGCTTCTACGGGGGGAGGTGCATGGGTTGGAAGCTTGATCGTCCCGTTATAGATGAGATAACCGAGAACGCCGATGGTGATTATGATAAGCAGTAGCAGTATGAACGTGGATATCTCGAAGAAGAGGTAATCTTCCTGTTCAGGCTCCTTCCACCTTTCCGCGTCCCTGGGATAGGCATCTTCCTTATTGGGCACCCCGTCACCGTCTATGTCCGGGTCCTGGTCGTCACCAATTCCATCATAGTCCATATCACCCGGGAGCCCCGGAATGAGTGGATAGGTGTCGAAGTATTCGGGGTTATCGGGGTGTATGTCCCAGACCCCATCGTTGTCATCATCCAGGTCCATCCAATCCTGTGAGTTCTCGCTGTCCCCGTCGGGTATACCATCGCCATCCGTATCCCTTGGTTTGGACAGAGGGTCCTTCGGGTCCGTTCCCAGGTATATCTCCCATTCGTCCGGGAAACCGTCGTTATCGTCATCCTTGTCGTCCCCCGGGTCGTTCATGCCGTTGCCGTTTGCATCATCGAAAAGACCGTCACCATCGGTGTCGGTAGGCTGGATATAAACCGTTTGATAGTAGGTATTGCCCTTCTTGTAGTCGGAGTCGAACGGGGTGATTCCGACAGTTATGTTGGATGGATATTCCCACCCCGCCTGCGATTTCATCAATTGTGGGAGTGTATCGGATATCTCCAACTGGACCCCATTCACCATCCAGGCATAGTTCAGGGTCACGATATCCCCGTCAGGATCGCCCCATTCGATGTTAGTAAGATAGACCATTTCCGTGTGCTCGTCGACAACCTCGGGATTGATCCGGGCACTTTTTACATAAGGGGCCGAGTTCTTGATATTGACAGTGTCAGTTCTGATCTCGGAGATGGATATTCCGTCGGAGACCCAGCAGCTCACCCTTATGTCATCATGCTTACTGGTGAACCGGTTGTCCAGGATGGGAGAGTTGGGAGCACCGAGCGGTACCCAATTGGAACTCACCCTCTTCTCCCAGAGATAATTATAGATAACGGCATCGGTCTCCGTGTCGTTGCCTCCTCTGGGTTCAGCGATCAGATCGGTATTGGTGTTGGGGCTCACGGTCTTGATGCTCACGCTGGATAGGGTAGGAGCCCGGTTTCCTATCATTACCGGGGGTGAGTTGACGGGATTATCGTAATCGATGTCTTTCTGGTCCCGGGGATAGATCGTGAAGTTCCATATCTGGCCCGAGAACACATCCGTTACCTGTACATTGTTGTCCAGGTCGGGCTGGTGCTTGCCGTTCAGGAACCATCTTATTATGCTGGTCCTAGGTTCCGGATCTCCATCGACATCGTACCATTCCCAGACCGCTTTGATGGTGTCCCCGGTCTTTGGCGAATTTGGTGTGTTGCTGTCCTTCACTATGATCCTGGGGTTGGATATTATGGGTAGGTCGTTCTCGGGGAGGACGTTGATGGTTACCACCAGGGTCAGACTCTTTCCGTGGGGGTCCGTTGCTGTTACCGTTATGTTGCCCTTGCCGTTCCAGTTCTCCTTCAAGGTCAGGGAGAGCATGCTCCCCTGGATGCTGGGTTCTATTTGCGGCTTGAAAGAGGCTGACGAAAAGGTGAGGTTGCCCGGATCATTGCCGATGTCATTGAACCAGGGGGAGACATCTACGGGACCGTTCTTAAAGCCCTTGTCCTCAAGGGCCTCAAGGTTCCCTGGGAACTTCTGGGTCACCGTAGGTGCCATGTATCCGTTATAGGTTATGGTGGTCCTTGTATCCAGGTCAAAGGTGTCCTCGATGGTGCCTATCTTGTCCTCTCCGTATTCCCTTCCCTCGACGTATTCGATCTTCAGGTCGATGGTAACCCCTTTATTTTGGACCTCGTCCTTTACGACCTTGTATACCTCGAGTTCTCCCCGGAAACGCCCTGCCTCCTGGATGAAGGATTTGTAGGTCTTACCAGGTCCCATGTCCAGGAATAGATCGAAGGTCACCCAGTCACCTTTCTCGTCATAGAGGAAGACCTCCAATGTATAGCTTATCATAACGAACCGATCTTCCTGAGTAACCATGATCTTGTCCGGGTCTATGGAGGTGTCAAGGAGCCGCACGTCCGCACTGCCGACCCATATCGGGGCAGGTGAATTATCACTGAGGTGGCAGTTGGTCAGGTTAATATTGTGGCCGGATGAACTGAAAAGATAAAGGCCCCAGTTGTTGTCTTTGAACTCCGATCCTGAGATGAGCAGGTCGCCGTCCAGGTCGTCCACCTTCACGCCGATGGTATTCCCGGAGAACTTGCTGTCCTTTATACTACCTGCCCCTCCCGAGATTGTCATGGCGGTCCCGCCTATTCCGGAGAATTCGCAATCCATGATGTTGAACGGTGTATCCTCCAGGTAGATGGGCCCATTGCTGTTCTTTACAAGGGTTCCGTCCATCTTGAAGGAGCTGCTCTTTTTGGCTTCCAGGCGATACAGCTGTCCCAGGAACCCTCCTTCGATGTCGATGGAAGCCCCCTCATGACCGATAATGGAGAACCTGTATGATGGATGGGCCGGGCTTATGTAGCAGTTCTCAAGTTTCAGGAATCCTATTTCGCCCACTTCCATCCACTTTCCGTCACCCAGCAGGGTGATGTTCATGTTCTTGATACTTGCAGAGCAGGAATCCCCGATGGTGAGGTCTATATTTGCCCTTACCCTTCCGCTGAAAAGATCGCTTCCCAGTATGTCACGAACGCTGTTCTGGTCCGCGGTCCAGTCGAAATGAACATTCTTCGGGGCAATGATGTCCCCTCCGTTGTTGTTGCCCACGACGATACTTTTCAGGGTTACCTCCACCGTCCCGGAGACATCCATTGGATTTACCGTGGCGGATATACCCACTCCTCCGTTGTTCTCTATGTCCACGGTACGGATCGTCACGTAATTACCATTGGGAGTGAGCACGGAATCATTCTGGATGTGGAAGTAGATGCCGTCCCCGGAATTTCTCCTGATCCTACAGTCCCAGATCTCATCCACATCGACGTTCAACAATTTCAGACCTGTACCGATATTGTCATCGATCTTGGTCATGTTGATGTGGAGTTTGCCCCCATCGATGAAAACAGCGTCCTTCTTGTTGTTGGATATATCGGATCGAGAGGACCCCTTTATGATCGAGATGGTGGAGTCCTTGGAATATATGCCTCTCTCTTCAGAGGTATAATTGATGGAGATGCCCCTCAGAATAACGGTAGACCCGGCATTTATCTTCACCCCTCCGTCGCATCTTGTGATCTTGGAGTCCGTTATGTTGAGCGTGGAATACTTTCCGACCTCCACACTCCATCCCCCTGTATCCTTTATACTGAGACGGGCGATATCAACAAGGGAGTTGTTACCTGTCCGGATACCTCCCATCCTGTTCATCTCATGGACCATGCCCAGGCTCTGGTCCTTCTCCATTGATAGAAAGGTCTCGTCACCTGCATAGACCGCATACCCCCTGCAGTTCATTATCTGGTTCGTGTCTGCTTTCAGGTGAATACCATCTCCAAGATAGATACCGTCAAGACGGATGTTCCTGATCTGGGAATCCGCATCCAGCCTGATGGCTCCTGAAGCAGGCCAATGTGGCACCGCTATTCCATGCCTCGGGCTGTCCCTTATGCTTCCCTTCAGATCTGCTTCGGGAGAGGTGTTTCCTTTGAGATCGAGGACCACGGCACCAAGGCCGTCTGACCGCTGGATATCTTCTGTGAAGTAGTTGGAATCGAGTGTATAGTTCATCATGAGGTCCATATCATAGTTGGTGGGCCGGCCGTGGATCCAGATGGCCGTATCCTCCCATTTGTGGATCATCTTTACATCGTCCAGCTTCAATTTGGGGTCCCAGGGGAGATCATCAGGCAGTTTGGCTCTATATCCTTTCTTCTCCGAACTTATCTCCACAGTCCGGAGGGAGACCATCCCTTCATAGGAATATACCCCTACATCGTTCCCCTCCAGGGTTACATCCAGTAGGTGAAGCCACCCTCCCTGGACCATGATGCCGTAGGAGGAGGTATTGTCAGTTGTCGAGGAGACCGAGGAATTGGTGATCGAGGACATGCCCCAGTCGTTTCCTGCTCCGAACAACTGCTCGTATGCCATGAGCGTGTTGGAATTGCAGACAAGCCCCGTATCCTTCAACTCAACTGTGGCATTATCACTGGTCAACAGCCTGCTCGGGTCATGGTCGGCCGCTGTCCCCCCAAGGTGCAGCTGGGATAGCTCGACCAGCCCACTCGACTCCGTGTGTATGAAACTGTACAAGGCGTTCTCTATCGAGATGTTGTGCATCTGCACGTATGGGCCGCTTACCTTATTGGCGGTCCACCCTATCAAGTCGCCTTGGAATGGGCCGCTACCTACGCCTATCTCATCAATGCCCGCGGCTCCCATTTTCGGGGAGCCCAGGTATATGCAGCTTTCATCGTCGGAGGTCGTTGTCCAGTCGATCCTGACCTCCACGGTGCCTTCCGGCAGATGGGAAAGGTCGAAACGGGCATCCTCCCAGTTCAACCACTCATCGTATATCACGTTCGATCTTGGATAATCGGTAAAACTGGTCCAGGTACCGCTCTGATTGTATTGGATGTCGAAGGAGTCCATGGAGGAGCGGGAGTCAATGTAATGTGGAAGCCATATGTAAGGAGCGGTCATATTGGTGGTGTTCAATGTGAAGGTGGTGGTCACGTTGTTCACATCGTTGTAGTAATACTCTTCTATGTCCCTTGGCCGCCATATTGATGTATTGTGCACGATCACGGGGTTAAAGGACGATCCGTTGATGACGGTGTCATGGACCTTTATCTTGGAGCTGTCCCATTGATGTTGAGTGTCGATGTACACCGATCCGGCGCTGCCAGTGGATATATGCGAGTCTTTCATCTCCACCCCTCCTCCCTTCATCCAGATCCTGTTGTTCAGGTCACTGATGGTGACATTGTCCAGGGTACCCGACTCCATCTCCAGGACGCTGCTCGTTGATGCAACATCCGATGGGCAGTGGATGATGGAATCCGCTATGCTCATGGAGGATAGATCCTCCGATGACAGGGTGAACAACCCATCCAACGAGGTTATGTTGGACCCTCTGATGTTCAGCGATGAGCCCTCCTTCAATGAGAGGGTGTCTCCGCTCTCAAGGAACACCAACTCACAGTTCGAGAAGGAAAGTGACCCTCCGTTTGCTACCTTTTGTTTACCGATGAACAGTATCTGAGAGGAATATGTAGGCATGGTGGTGTTGATGGAGGTCTCCGAGTTCAAAAACGTTGTGGGATGGTATGTCTTTGACCAGTTGGTATAGTGGCCGTAGCGGTCTGTCGCATTCACCCAGATTGTAACATTGCTTCCGGCGGGGACATCTATGGCCGACCCGTTGTAGATACTCTGTGATGTTCCGGTCCAGCCATAGGTTATCTTCTCATTATCTATTAACCACTGATATGTGGTTTCCGGATCGGAGTCCGTGAAAGTGAAATTCATCTCCGATCCAGTCTTGATATAGCACTTCCCCTCATATTGTGCGACGAAAGAGATGGTCTCCATGGGAGATATTCCCGGACCCTGGAGGTCGACCGTAAAGTGAAGAAGTGGCAGATTCGGGGAATTGTACTTCTTTATGGAGATATTGTCACCATCGTGACCCTTTATTGTCAGATTCTCTCCGGAAACTGCATATGAGGACTCCAGTGTAGAATTGATCGTGATATTTCCCCTGAACTCCGAACCGCTTCCCACATAGGAAAGGCTCCATTTAATGGACTCCCGCTGGGACCCTGTCGAATCGTTCACAAGCACCGAAAGGACGAGAACGTGTTCGCTGGAGTTGGGAGGATCAGCGTTCAGGGCAGTGACATTGATAATGTCCATATCCTGAACCGCCTCTCCGTTATCGAGAACTCCGCTGAACGGCGATGTCTCCTTCACTGCCGTAAGGCTCTGCACATCGTAAAGCTCATCTGCATTCGCTTCTATCGGGCCATGGGATAGAAGAACGGACACAACAACCAATATCAGAATAAAGGCCGCTGCTGCAGGTACTATCTTCGTCCAATCTGAAAAACTCCTTGTCGATGACATTTAACTCCTCCATAAAGTACTTTGAATACCTTTGGCCAAAGGCAGTTGATCCTGACTTTGGCTCCAATTACTTTGTACCTATTTTAATTATAGGGTTAATGTATGGCATATCAAAAAGAGCAGAGCATTTTTCCGTGTTGGCGACCTTTCAACCCTTGATCTTCTTTTGTGCCTTCAGCTTGTTGTATCTGGGCAGATATATCCTGTAAGCGGAGGTGAGGATGAAGATCGCCGAGTATGCGGAGAATATCAGCAGTACTATGACCAGGAGGATGAACTCCCTTATTGAGGGTATGTTGACCAGAAATACAGCGGTAAGTCCCATGACCATGGTGGTCGTTGCCTCAATAAATGACCATCCGGAGGTGTCAGCTGCATACATTACCCCTTCCAATGTGAAGTTCTTCTCCCTCACCCTTTCCGTTATGTGGATCGAGAAATCCACCCCGATCCCTATGATTATCGAACCGATGAGGGCAGTGAAGAGGTTCAGGTCTCCCGAGAACATGTTCTCTCCGGGAGCCAGGCCTCCGAGGAATGAGATGCCCCAGATCGCAATATACTGCCAGAAGACGACCAGGGTCACGGGGAATATCGTGATCAGCGCTATCCTCCAGGACTTGAAGACCAAAAAGAGCAGAAGGAATACCATCAACAAAGCCATGAAAGTTGACTGGTTGGCGTTGTCTATCAGAACATCGTTGACGGTAACCAGAACAGTTCCAAATCCTGATGTTGGAGTTGAAGTGGTCCTTCCACCTTCGGGTTCGATGGTGACCTCGAAATTGGAACTGATGGCCCGGTTGATGTCCTCTACGGCATTTTCCGTCTCGATTATGTCCATGTTGGGGAGGGTCATGTAGACTATGGTCTTGGCATAGGTGTCGTTAATGAGCATACCCCGGATCTCCTGTCCAAGGGAGTTATAGAATATGTTCATCATGAAGGTCTCCAGCGATTCTCCGAGATACCAGGTGATCGCAGCATTGTCCGGTGCATTCTGAACTGCTGTCCAGAAGCTCTTCCCCACGACGTTCTCCTTGATATATTCATCAAAGGTCTCAGCCGGGTCCTCGATGATCCCGAACTGTCCCAAAGGAATTCTCTCCAGTTGGTCCAATATGTACTGGTAGGATTCCGAATCGGTGATATCCGGTATTTCGATCATTTTCATGATCTCCACAACGGATATTCCGGCGGCATGCGCGACACCGGTGTCGTTCTTGCCCTGCCCGTTGAGGTCCAGCATGAAGTCGTTGATATCATTGAGGACCGTTAGGTCCTTCATGCTCCCCTGGATGTAGTCATCCCTTCCGTCGCCGTCATCATCTCTTGATTTGGCTCCCCTGACCAGCATAAGCTCTATCTGCCCCGAACCGAAGGTATCCGACTGCTCCGCCATCTTTTGGACCACCGGTTCATCGGCTGGTGAGAGCCGTATATAGTCCATATTCGCCTTTACCACCGAAAACCCCCCCATCTCCATGTCTGTTCCGGGTATGGTGGATGGAGGGGACATAGCCAAAGAGACCATGGCCAGTACTATTCCTCCGAATATGATCTTCCTGCTGTGGTTCATGGGTACGTTACCTATTCTGCGGTGCCCGGAACTCTTGGTCCTTGGCTTCTTCTTGGAAGTGGAGATCTTCCGGTAGTTGGTCCAGATCACCAGTGTCGGTGTCAATAGCATGGTGGTGGCATAACATGCAAGTATGCCAGATGATAGGCCGAAACCGAGTACCTGCATCGTGGCCATATCCACGGTCATCATTGCCCCGAAACCGAAAGCCGTGGTCATCGCCGATAGGAAGATGGCCTTCCCGGTGGTCCTCAGGGCATATCGTATCCTCTTCTCCTTATCCGGTATGTTCTCCGCTTCCTCGGAATATCTGTTGGCTATGTACAAGCCGTAAGCTACACCGAGTGCGATCAATATAGGAGCAACCAGTACCACCTGTGGTGTAAGCAGGGGAAGTGCCAGTCCCATCAGACCGAAGGAGATGATCAGTGAAAAGGTCACTGGCACAAGTGTGATGATAATGATCTTCCAGGTCCTGTGGAAGATAAGGAGCGATGCAGCCACCATGGCGAGAGCCCATGGAAGCACCTTCTTCATCTCGCTCATGGTCCTATCGGAGATCATCCTGGCAAGGGGAGTTGACCCTGTCAGTGTCATCCTGCAGTGGACTTCTCCCTCCTCATACCTCTCCTTCCATTCGCCGGTGGTATCCTTTGATCCCGGACGGACACCGGGGTCAACATAGAAAGGCTCTATCTCCTCATTGATACGGTCCAGGAGCTCATCCATGTCGACCTTTGACGATAACCCCATGAGGATAAGTGCCGAATCATAGATCCCATCGTTATTTATATCTGCGACCAGTGATGATATGGCGTCAGGTCCAGCTTGATAGAAGAACTCGCTGATCAATCTCTCGTTCTTGGGTATGGAGTAATTGCCTTTGTATTCATCGGGGAGCCTCCATTCGATGTTGTCCCTGGGGAGCTCATTGAAAATTGCCTCTTCCACCGCTGCAGAGGAATGGTTCAACGTCTTTATCAGTGTGGCTATGGAAAAGGTGAAGACTATTCCGTCATCGACACCTTTGTCCGTCTTGTTGTAGTTCAGGGATTCCTCTATCCGGGACATCTCCACGAGCACATCGTAGTCCGTGATATTTGTCTCATCTGTCGGATCGAACTTGTTCTGGGTTTCGATGAAAACAGTGGCCAGGTCGGTAGACCAGTCCTTCTTCATCTCCATCAGTACCTTCTCAGCGTCCGAACCTCCGGGAAGGTAGACCTCGAAATCCCCCCGGATCTTGCTCTGCATCACCAGTTCACCATCGGACAGGAAGTCACTTCCCAACACTCCGAAATATCCTATGAGGAGAGAAACCACCACTGTCAACGTGAAGACGGTCTTTCTCCATTTCAGGATGCCCCCCATCACGGCATCAAGGGGTTTGCTCTTGAACATCCTCTCGGTGTACTCCCCCGCCTCCTCGTCCAGGTCCTTTATCCTTTTCCCAGTATCCTTTAGGAAGCTCCTTGCTTTATCCCTGTATATGGGGGTCTTGTCCCCAATATCGGAGACAACCCGGTCCAGGGTCTCCTCGACCTCCCTTGAGGTGTCCCTCCTGTAGATCCTGTCATAATCCTTCTTGAAGGGACCCTTTCTTCCGGACCGCCTGCCTTGACCGGGGTCTTTTTCATCGTTCTCAGGCAAGGTCACACCTTTTCATTGAGGGTTCCTGACTACAACTGACCGGATTAAGTTACAGTTATTATAGGATTTGGTCCCTTCATGAAAGGAATCCATCATTCGGCAAGTTTCCTTGCTTTATCGGAGTATACATATCCGATTATCACCGAAAGGATGAGACCGGCAGCGATCCCCATCAGTATGGAGTAATTGTTGTCCACATCGAAGAGCCTGTTGGAGACCTTCAGGATATAGAAGGCGCCGATGGAAAGAGGCAGTATGACAACTGACCAGAAGACAAAGCTCAGTGCGAACCATGTGGCAGGGCTCAATATCTTCCTTCCGCCCTTTTCCTCGGTGGTATCTTCTCCATTGCTCATGGTGATCACTAGCCCTTTGGGTGTTGGGGAACTCAAGGACTCTTATTTAAAGGTTCCCGGCCCAAGGTGGGTTCAGTGCTTCAACCGGTGAAAAACCATAAATATTCATCCCTACAATCCCCCTTCTGTAATGGGTGGGGGATGTGGGGGTCTATCCGTTGCAGGATAAGGACGGACGAGCAAGTGGGAGTTGTTTCTTCGGGGGAAGAAAAGGTGTGTATCAGAGCCCCCTTCGGGGGGCGTTTTTATTCATATGGTATTCAATATGTCCAGTCCTTCGGTTCTTTGGATGTTGAGTTCTTATCTTCTGTGGGGTGGTCCTTGATAGTCCGGACCAAATCTTCTGTCCTTTTCGGATATTTTCTCTTTCCTTCTCCCTCTTCTTTTTGGTCGAAGCTCAATGCTTTTGGTTGAACTCCAATTAATTTGGGTCCGTTACATGCAGTACTTGCCGTTCTTGAAGAGGTTGTCGTATCCCATCATCGTGGGCTCCATGTCAAGTTCCATATCATCCTGGGTCTCCATGGCGACGATAATCTCCATCAGCATGTTCACCATGGTCCTGAGCTCCCTGATCTCAGATCTCATGTCCTCGATGGACCGGAGCACCTTCTCCTGATCTTCTCTCTTGCTCCCCCTTGGCTCTTCTTTCAAATTTTCACCTTCGTAGTGGACCATTCGTCGCCTTTCCACCATTTGAGGAAGTAGAAGAGGGTGCGTATATCAACCTTTTGGTATGTGTGTAACGTGCTCCCTTGGATCGGTCCACTCATGTCAGCCGATATCCTTCGAAAAATCATTTCTACCATGTATCCGATATGCTTTATCGTATGGAACTTGAGATGGTTCAGGAAGAGCATGTCCGTTTCGGTGTGGAACAAAATCTCGGGACGATCCTGTCCTCGATCAAGGGATCGGATGCCGACCTTCTGATATTCCCGGAGATGTACCTGACCGGTTATAATCTGGGAGACGATGTGTTCAGATATGCTATCGGTATGGACGATCCGGTTTTCGAGAGGGTGCGTGATGCCTGCTCCGAATCGGGAGCCCATGTCATATTCGGGTTCCCTCAGAGGTCCGGGTCGATAAAAGGCCAGGTATATAATTCAGCATGTCTTGTGGGTCCGGAAGGGGTAAAGGGGGTCTATCAGAAGCACCACCTTGTTGATTTCGGACCCTTCGAGGAATATGCCTACTTCACTCCCGGTGGCTCCACGGTGCTGGAGGAGGTAAAGGGCATTAGGGTGGGTATCATCATCTGTTATGATATCTTCTTCCCGGAACTTTCCAAGTACTATGCCCTTTCCGGAGCGGACCTTATCGTATGCATCTCGGCATCCCCCTCCACCACCAGGAGGTTCTTCGAGAGCGTTATGAAGGCCAGGGCAATTGAGGATACGGTGTTCTTCGCCTATTCGAACCTGGTTGGTTTCGACCACGGGATGGACTTCTGGGGAGGAAGTGCGCTGATCGACCCGAGAGGCAGCATAATGGCAAAGGGCCCCTATTTTGAAACTTCCAGGGTCAGGGCGGCGATCGATGAGAGGACCATTCTGTCGGCCAGGAGATCGAGACCTACACTCAGGGATACCAGGTGTGATGTTCTGAAGAGGCTTATGGAAAGCAATGATCATGATATTGGTCCGGTATAGGACCCGTACAGATCATTTCGACCTTGGTAATGGGTGTTCATTTTATAAAGGAAATAGAACATATTCCCCAATCCCGTTCGGAATTCCTACAAAGGAGACAGAGAAATGGGATTGTTCAAAAGGAGACGTTTGGACCGGATCGAGTACGAGACCGTGGGCGTCAAGGAGAGCTTAATCGAGATGAAGGACCTTTCAGAACAGATAGTTGACCTCTCCTACTCTGCTATCCTGTTCGACAGCTCGGACATTGCCAATCAGGTTATGGAGCTGGAGGAGAGATTGGATAAACTCCTCTATAACGTTCGAATCGGTGTACTGCTTGCTGCAAGGAACCGGGAGGATGCGGAGCAGCTGTCCGGCATACTTCAGGTCGCATCGGCCGCAGAGATAATGGGCGATGCCTCACTTCAGCTTATGAGGATATTCGAGGACGAGGTGGAGTTCAGACCCTTTGCCCCTTTTCTCCTTAAGGACGGCGATGAGAAGATCCGGGCCATCAGGGTGCTTCCCGGGTCCGATATCATTGACAGGAGGATCAGCGAGATGGCAATAGAATCCGAGACCGGCTCCCGGATAATCGCGATCAAGAGGCGGACCAGATGGATATATGATATAGAACCGGACAGGAGGATAAAGGAGGGGGATATCCTCATAGCCAGGGGCGTGGAGGACGGATTGAAGGAACTGGTGGCATACTCGAGGGGGGAAGTGAAATGGGGGGAGTACAAGAGATGAGTGATCCGATAAAACGGGTCGAGGAGACCTTTCTCGAGATGAAGGACACCTCCGAACTGATGGTGGACCTGGCCTACTCCGCCCTACTGTACGATAACAAGGAGATAGCCAATGAGGTGGAGCATCTGGGGGAGATCGTGGACGAGATGTCCGGGGAGCTCCAGAGGATCGCTGTCGGCGAGGTCTCTCAGAGGTCACCGGACGCTGCCATGATGATCCTAAAGATGGCCCGTTTCGTCGATTCCATTGCCGATGCCGCCATGTCCATATCCGAGGTCGTACTGCGTGAGATAGAGCCCCATCCGATACTGAAGCAATCCATCAAGGAAGCCGATATCGGCATCTACAAGATAGAGGTAAAGGGCAGGTCCATACTTGTCGGCAAGAAGCTCGGGGAGCTCCGCCTCGCCACGGAAACAGGCATGTGGGTGTTTGCCATAAAGAGGAAGGTAAAATGGATCTATGGTCCCGAAAAGGATCAGATGCTCGAGAAGGGGGACATACTGTTCGTCAGGGGCCCCGAGGACGGGATGAAGAAGCTCTCTTCTGTTGCCAAGGGCAGGTTGAGGTCCCTGGAATGAAATGAATGAAAGCTTTAAAAATAATAACCGTAATAGCCGGCTCCCTTTATATGCGGGTGTGATGTAGCCTGGTATCATTCCAGCTTGCCAAGCTGGTTACTCGGGTTCAAATCCCGGCACCCGCACCATATACCATTCCACACAGTTGGATCATCATTCTGGAATGGTATATCGGTGCCAGGGATTTGAACCTTGGTCTTGGGAATCCTGCGCTTCATCCATCCGCAGGATTCGCAAGCGCGACTAATTCCGTAATGTGTTGTTTTTATTTCGAGGAATTATGTCTGCGTCAAATCCCGGCACCCGCACCATCTTTCTCTCGTCAATTGGAATATATTCTCGAAAAATGGTGCTTAATTATAATGATACACGCTAAATGGAATTCATTAGATATCATATCCATTTAGCTGGATGTGAATGTTTAAGAATTCAGTAACTATGGAACTTAACATTCACGTCAGAAAAATCTCTGATTTTTCGTTGACCTTGGAACTTTGCTCACCGTATCCGTCATCATGATAGGAAGCGGAGCTCCCCCGCTGCCTCCATGTGGTTCACAACCGCTACACGATGAGGAAAGATACTGACAAAACCATCCTCTAGCCCTCTCCAACAAGAACAACAGGATCGATCTCTCCGAAATCAAGCCCTCTCTCGACCTACTTAACACTTGGGAGGATCTCCGGGGATCCATCCCTATGAAAGGGACGATTGAGGCCCATAGCGATTTTGGGATCGAGAAATATCCGGCTTCACTTCACTCTATTACTCACTTCTTCGGAAATGTCCTCAAGTGCCGGGAGTATCGTCCTGATGTACCTGAATATGTCCTCATCTCTCAGTCTTTCAATGAACATCCCGCTCTCGTATGACCAATTGTACGCTTCGAGATCGTCCAAGAGATCGATCTTCTCTTTCATATTTTCCTTGTATTTCCTGTATCTTTCGATCATGAAGAGCGTCTTTGTGATGATCTCTTTACGGCATCCCATAGGTGTCAGTCCGAACATGTTATTGATCTTGTAGAGATCCACAAAATCCCTGGCCTTGATCCCTCTTCTGGTGAGCACCGCTCTGAACTTTTCGCAGAAGATCTCCTCGATATCATAGATATCCATTCTGATGGGGGCAGAGTACAACTCGAAATCTTCCGGAAAGGCTACCCTGACCCCACTATCAGTCAACTCCGTCGACAGCGAACGAAGGTCCGCGACATGCTGCGGGAATATGATCTCCTCTAAAAAATTGATCTGGACCTTTATGAGGGAGGGTAGGCCCGTAACATCCCCATTGTAATGTAGCTTGAAGGTCACAAACTTGTTGCTTCCAATGTTCGGTTTTCGTAACAAAAAACGCGTGATCGTTCGCTTTTAAA
>JAWOCK010000108.1:0-8583 GCA_046483845.1 Thermoplasmatota archaeon
TATCCGGGGGAGCTGATGGAGGACCTTGTTGAGCTCTGCAGGGAGAAGGGCATCTGGCTCATATCCGATGAGACTTATGACAGGTTCGTTTACGGGACCGATCACACAAGCCCGGGTTCCATTGGCGATGAACCGCCCGTTATCTCTCTTTACTCCTTTTCAAAGGTCTTTGGAATGTCCGGTTGGAGGGTGGGTTACATGACATATCCAGGAATACTAAATGAAAGCCTTCTGAAAGTGCAGGATACCACGGTAATATGCCCTTCGAGGATATCACAGAGACTGGCATATCACTGCCTGAGGGACCATCCGGACCATATCGGAGCATACCTGGATGAGCTGGATCGCTCCAGGAGAATGTTGCTTAACTGGTCATCATCAAAGGATGATATCAGTGCCCCTCTTCCCGATGGGGCGTTCTACTTTTTCTTTGAATACCGTGGTAAAAGGAAATACAGGGACTCGATGGAACTGGCCGAGGATGTCTATGATATGACCGATGTTCTCCTCGTTCCGGGGGACCCATTTGGTGCTTCGGATCCCCCCGCCCTCAGGATATCTTACGGCAACACTGACCCGGCCACCCTGAAGCTTGCACTTGAGAGGCTTGACGGTTTCTTCAACTGATTCATATCACAGTGATTATATGGATGTTGTACAAACCGGTCTGGTTTTCAGATCCCTTCCCCTCATTATCGATTACGTAAACACTTACCGCGAAGGTTCCCGTTTCGGCATATACATGTTGGACGTTGGGAGAAGTGGTGGTGTCGGTGCCTCCGTCTCCGAAGTCCCACTGATACTCAACGATGCTCCCATCGTCCCATGAGCCGCTTGCGTCGAAGGACGCAACCGCTTCACCTTCATCAAGCTCCACCGACGTGTCCCCTGTGACCACGGCAAAGGGGGGGGCGTCGAAATAGAACGTGGAGTTGTCCTCTACGGATATCGTGCGGTAAGGGGATTCCGGGTGACAGAACGTGTTGGTGAGCGTTCCAGAGATGGCATACTCTCCCGCGGTCCGATGATCTATCCTCTCCTGGTGCCTGTACTTGCTGCCCTGCGAAGTGATGGAGATGTCAGAGCCCATGGGCGGGCTTACCACCGAGTCCATTTCGTATCCGCTCGGATATTCGTTCCTTGGTATGTTGGTATTACCGAACATGTACGATATATTGACCTGTATTGAATGCCCTGGTTGTTCTCTTGGGTCCACAGGGTTTCCCCACCACTCCACATCCAGGTGCGTTACTACCCTTCTCAGGTTCAGGTATGCATACTCTTCGAGTCCCTCTGCCTTGGCGAATATCTGATAGTTCCCGTTCCCCCAGACAAACTGATCCCAGTCCACCTGGTGGGAGCCCGTGTCATCGGTGACATCCTCCTCGGCAGTATATACCGGGCCCTCCTGGTCCTCGTAATATATCTCGATCCCAACGGTTCCGCTCCATTTCCCCAGGTTCCCGCTGGTTGTCGTGAGACCGAAGGTTATCCCATCTGCATCCTCGACCGGATTGTCCACGGATATCGAATCAAGGTTCGATCCGGAAAAGGCAAAGAAGGCGACTATGATCACCAGCACAACCACAACTCCGATGGCACCGAATATCACAACGGGATTTGGCCCCTGTCTCTCCCTGGTCCCTTCGATCCTCTCTTCCGGTTCCTTTTCCGTTCTTCTTCTATCCATGGAAGCTCACCATGGATGTAGTGTCAATTCCGTTGAAATAGTTTATCTATGGATCCCAGAAGATCAGGATGAGCCAGGGAACTCCATTTTGAAAACAGAGCCTCTGGTGTGGTCCCCCCGGATCCTGTTCTCGACCCATACCTCTCCCAAGTAGCGTTCAACAAGGGTATCGATTATCACCAGACCCAATCCCGTATGCTGCATCCCGGAGGGATCCCTCGATCTTTCGAAGATCTGCTTTTTCATGCTATCCGGTATACCCATCCCCTGGTCACTTATCTCGATCCTTATCCTCCCATCTTTCTTTTCCTCCACCCGGGTCTCAAGGAATGTCCTCTTCCCTTTCTGGTATTTCAAGGCATTGTGGTATATGTTATAGAATATCTCCTCCATTAGGGGTTCGGCCATTACCATGTGGTCCTTATTGTCCCATCCGGTCACATGTTCCACATCTTTATCCGGGAACGACCCGACGGCGGCCTCGTAACCTCTTTCGACCAGATCGGAAAGCTTCATCTTACTCAGTATGGGTTTTGATGATCGGACTTTGGTATAGGTCTTGATATTGTAGGCGAGCCTCAGGGACCTGCTTAGGAGCTCCTTGACTTTTCCAATGGCCATTTCTTTCTTATCAAGATCGGCTCCGTACATTTCATAGAGGTCCAGGCCTGCCATCATTCCGTGGTGGATGTTGCCCATGTCATGTGCCAGAAGGTCCAGATAGAACTCTGCCAGGTTCTTCTTCTCGATCAGCTGCCTCCTTGCTCTTTTTCTCTCTGTCACATCCCTTGAGACTACGCACAGCATGGGGTGGTCACCTTCCTTTATCAGGCTGGCGCTGACCTCCACATCCACAGGTGTTCCGTCCTTCCTGATATATGTCCGCTCTCCGATGATGGCTTTCCCCTTCTCTTGTACCCATTCAATATGTTCTCTCACGTCCTCTTTGGTATGCGCTATGAAATCGGCCGGTCTCAATCTCTTCATCTCTTCTGTGGTATAACCCAGAAGGTTCTGGAGCGTCCGATTCGCTTCCACGATCCTCTTTGACCCAATATCGTAGATGTATATGTTCTCGGCGCTCTGCTCCACTGTGGCCCTATATTTTTCTTCATTGGCCCTGAGGTTCCTTTGCGACTCTTTCTGCTTGGTAATATCCAGCAGCAAACCCATTGTTCCCCGGAGCGCTCCATTCTCATCAGTCCAGGGGCTGGCATGGACCAGTACATCCTTCTCTTTTCCATCCGCAGACCGGACCTTTATCTCGTAATCGTCCCTTACCCCCTTTTTCCTCGACAACGTCTTTGACCGAACGGTTTCCAGGTCATTTCCACTCACGAATGATGAAATGTTCATGCCCTTGAGGTTTTCCGGGCTGATGCCGAGCAACTTTCCAAGTGCCCCGTTGGCGAATTTTATGTTCTCATCCAGATCTGTGATAGCGACCCCCTCGTGAAGCCTCTCCACCACCATCTCGAACCGTCCGGCACTCTGTTCAAGTTCCCTCTCGCTCTCGACCCTTTCTGTTATGTCGGTGAGAAGAACCGAATACCCCTTTGTATCGCCATCTTTGCCCGATATCTCATTGGAACGCAGCTGCACCCACTTATGCTCCCCATCCCTGTAAACGATCTTCAGGGCCCTGTCCATTGCTCCGGTACTTTTCCTTCTCTCCTTGAAGATCTCGGAGAGATATTCGAGTGTTTCCTTGCCAATGATATCAAGATCGGATATGTTCAGTTTGTCAGGAAGTTTTTCAACCTTCAAGAGGGATAATGCAACCGGATTCGCCAAGGTAATATTGCCGTCTATGTCCAGGGTAACGATCCCTACGCTGGAATTGCTGAAGATGGACTTGAATACTTCCTCTATTCTCGTCTCTTCTTTCAAGGTCTCCCTCCATTCATCGAACTGATCGGCCATTCCAGCCGGATCTCATGATGGCCTGCATGATATATTACACCGCGGTCTAAGAGCCCTGGTGGATGTGTACATGGAGCTTCTCTATTTATTTTTGGTTCATATTCCCGGAAATGATTTTTTACCTGAAACCCATGAGACTGCGGTGCGTCCCTTATGGTGGTCCCAAAGAAGCTGGTAATTGGCAAGGAGCTGGAAGATGGTCTTATCGACATGATCAAGGAGCGGTTCCCTACTCTAATGATAACGGTCTGTTCTGATGAGAGTGATCTGAATGAATTCATACATGATGCCGATATCCTGCTTACGCGCATCATACCTGAGGATCCATCAATGGCTCCCCGTCTGAAATGGGTTCACTTCCTATGGGAGGGGGTGGACAGCATGTCAGAGGACTTTGCAAAGACCGGTATAATCCTTACAAATTCCAGTGGGGCGCATTCGGTCCATATATCGGAGCATGTTCTCATGTATCTGATCAACCTATCCAGGAAGGCCTTCATGTACAAGAGTTACCAGGATAGGTCCGAATGGCTCGGATGGCTCGACCAGCCCGGGCTTTTAAAGCTGAGCGGAACGACCATCGGGATCCTCGGATATGGGAGAATAGGGAGAGCTGTGGCGAAGATTGCAGAAGGGTTCGGGATGCACGTACTTGCATTGAAGCGTGACCCCTGTATTAAGAAGCAGGATCAGTACCATGCCGAGGGATGCTGTGATATAGAGGGTTCGATACCCAGTAGGTTCTACGGGCCCGACGAACTGATGGACATGCTCCCTATGTGCGACCACGTAGTGCTATCGCTCCCGTTGACCGCTCAGACCGAGGACCTTTTCGGGGAGGATCAGTTCAGAGCTATGAAGGATACCGCATTCTTCGTGAACATCGGCAGGGGTGCCCTCGTAGTTGAGGATGCACTTGTGAGTGCACTGAGGGACGGATGGATCGCCGGTGCGGGTCTCGATGTTTTCAGGAAGGAGCCGCTCCCGGCGACCTCCCCGCTGTGGGATCTGGAGAATCTCATCATAACACCGCATGCTTCCGTTGGTGGGGATCCGGCAGAAGAAGAGGTCATCGATCTCTTCCTGGAGAACATGGAGCGTTTCATTGACGGAAGGAAGATGCTGAACGTCATCGACAAGGGCAAAGGCTATTGATTCCATCGAGGTACTGCAAGATCTGATATCGAAACAATTTATATCATCCTATTCGCATATATGTCGATGTGGTGAAATAGTGGTAATAGGGTTCATCTTGATACAAACAGGTGCCGATCAGGAAAAGATCGTCATAGATGAACTGAACAGGATGAAAGAGATAGACGAGGCACATTTTCTCTTCGGTGAGTTCGATATCATAGCGAAGATCACCGCGAAGGACTTCAAGGAGGTCTCGAACATCGTGCTCCAGAAGATCAGAAGTCTGGATGGTGTCGACGATACGGAAACTTTGCCGGGGATCTCGTTCTGACCTTTTCGGGAGAAGCTCTTTCTCATGTTCCCATCATTCAGTATGATCCATCGGTCCATATGGATCGATCCTATCGGGTGGACCCGTTCTTTTTCAGCACCTTCACGATCAGAATATAGCGGTTATGATGCCTTCAACGTTCAGAACGTTGATGTTATGTTCTGCATATGATCGGAGCAGTTCCATTCGGCCATATTGTCCACCGGTCATTGCTTTGATGGCCTATCGATCATCTTCAGGACTAGAATCAAATATCAAGAACCCTCTTCAGATATGCCATGAAAGAACGTTTCCACATATACAATCGAGACCTCTTCGATATGGTTGGGGAGATCGAGGACGGATCCATAGACCTGATCCTGACCGATCCGCCTTACAATCTCAGTTCCTATTCAACTGGCAATATGAAGTTCGGCTGGAGGAAGGATATAAACAACGATCTTGCGAAATGGGACCGCAAGGAGTTCAGACCAGGTGACGTTTTGGATGAGTTCAAGAGGATACTCAAGCCCACAGGAAATATCTTTGCATTCTGCAGCTACAATCTCATGGGGGAATGGCACAAAGTATTCGATCCCGAGTTCGATACCTTTCAGTTCTTCGTATGGCACAAGACCAATCCCGTTCCAAAGTTCAGAAAAGCAGGTTTCCTCAACAGCTGCGAACTGGTGGTCTGCTGCTGGAACAAAGGACACACATGGAACTTCGGGAAACAGAGCGAGATGCACAATCATCTTGATTCACCCATATGCATGGGAAAGGAGAGGTTGAAGGAGCCCAACCACCCCACTCAGAAACCTGTAAAGGTGCTGAAGCATCTGATCGGGATCGGGTCCAATGAAGAGGATGTCGTCCTCGACCCCTTCATGGGTGTCGGGTCCACCGGCATTGCTGCGCTCGAGCTAGGAAGGAGGTTCATCGGCATCGAGATCGATAAAGCATATTTCAAAGCGGCCGAGAAGAGGATCAAGAACGTTCCTGTCCCCCTCACTGGATCATGGATAAGGACATCATCCCGGTGATGTCTCCCCGGGAGTTCCCCATCCACATTTATTATGATAATGGGTAAATGCATACAACGCTTTGAAAAATGGGGATGTCAATATGAGATGCAAAAGATGCGGTGTAAAGATGGAAGAAAGCGAGAAGAGATCGATATTGAAAGGACACAAGACCTTCTACCGTTGTTCTTACTGCCATGAGGAGGTCAGGATAAGGGATAAGAGGACCTTTACCCTCCCGTTCATACACAACCGTGAAGAGGAGATGAGAAGCAGGAGAGCGGGCCCAATAGAACTTTATTGAAGTAAACCCCCACTCTTTCAAATCGGTAGATCGACTACCTTTGTTTAGACCGTCTTACTGTGAAGGCTATAGTGGTCTTGGACTTGTATTGACCTGAGGAGAGGTCTTTCCTCAGGACCCGGTCACTATTTCGATACGGAGAGCCATATGCTCGAGAAGATCTTTCAGTTGATCTCCGATTTAATTGCCTTCTATAAGGAGCACATAAAGGACTTCAGGACCTTCTGTCCTGTTAACAGCAGAATTCACCGGGGCCTCCAGCAATGACATTTCCGATGCTTATCCTTCAACATCATCCGGATCGGCGATCCTCTTGAAATTCCTCATTACGGTGGTTCTTTTGCCAACAGCATAGCAGTAGGTGCACATCGATAAACATGTATTGTATTCACCTATGTCGACCGCTTTATTGCAGAGACAATAGGGTCTCTGTCCTTTGTCCCTGACCTCCGCAACGTCTTTGTCGAATATCCTGTTGATCCTGCTGATGTCGATACAGCTGCCGTGTTCGATCCCGAGATCCTCCAGATCGAAAGGCTCTGAACATGTTGTGATCCCGATGGCGGTATCCTTGAACAATGCATTGATCATCCTGACGCATTCTTCCACGATATGATGATGATGAGCATCGTGAACATCGACGATGTTTATCCCGTGTCTCTTTTCTATCCCCCTCAGTCTGGCGGATATCTTCCGATATACATCAAGGAAGCTGATCACAAGGGTGTCAGTTTGTTCCGAGAGCTCATCCCTGATGGTTCTCAGGTTCCTTTCATGGAAGGGGAGACCGGTCCTCTCCGATATGATGATGGGGTCGTACCTGAGCACAACCCTCTCCTTTCCTATCCTCCGGGATAGTTCCCTGAACTGCTCCATGCGCTTGCTGAATGGGGGAATTCCGGGTTCGAAGATCTCAGGATAGTTGTTTACTGTGTACTGGAAATAGTAATTGTAGCCCCTGTCGTCCAAGGTGTCGAGATGTTTGATGAAAGGAGAGGGATCCTTCGTCCAGAAAACGATGGTATCCACTTTCTCCGGTGATAGGTCCACCCTTCGGACCTGTTTGCGGTTGAATGGATCTGGCACATCGACATATCCGCATCTGAGCCTTTCCACGAACCATCTGCCGTAATGTGCCGGGATGTCGGTCCGCCTGCTAGCTGATATTATCATCATAGGGGCCCCTAATCAAGTCCTGTACGAAGGAATACCTCGCCTTCTGCTGAAAAGCTTCCAAAGTGTATATGTCCTTTTGCAATATGAGCCCGAGTCTGGTCCGGCCGAGCTTCTGTCACCCGAAGTGATGAGAGCGTATGGATCTTTATAGCAGTTCCGATCTTTATTCGGCTTGATACTTGAAGGAGAGCTGGACGCGTGCCCTGTAGGCTGCTATCTTTCCGTCCTCGATCCTGGTGTCCAGCTTCATTACCTCACAGACACGGAGATCCCGAAGGCTCTTTGAAGCGGCCTCCACCGCGTTGTTCACTGCATCTTCCCAGCTGTCCTTCGAGGAGCCCACCAGCTCCACTACCTTGTATGTACTTTCCGGCATATTAACACCTTATATCGATTAATACTGATTTTGTTGATTATATAAATGCTCCCCATAATAAGACCCAATGGTTCGAATTCCGCGTGTCGCTCGGGGCACTTATTTCAGATTTTAAACTAATCGTGATCAATAAGTGGGAGCACTGGGACCTTGAAGAAAGTCCAGAATTGACGATATTTCTTTCTTCAAGGTCCAGCGGAAAAGCGAATCTAATTATTGGTCATCACTTTTCCGCGTAAATAATTGATGTCAACCACTTATTTTCAAGACCATTTTCTAATTGACGCATGAAAATAAGTGGGAGCACTGGGACCTTGGAATTGTCCATATATTGACGATATGCCAAATTCCAAGGTCCAGCTAAAAAGTATAAATTTAATAACTGTTGTCTTTTTAGCGTGTATAATTATTTTTGACCACTTATTTCCGAAGCTGAGTATAATTGACGCATGAAAATAAGTGGGAGCACTGGGATCCGATGCAGCAGCAATTCTTGAAAGATATATGAAGTGAGGACAGAATTGTGCGCACTTTGGTATTTTCATAGCGTCAATGGAAAAAGCGAAAATACCAAAGACCCAAGGGTTCAAATCCCTCGCGTCGCTCGGGGCACTTATTTCAGATTTTAAACTAATCGTGATCAAT
>JAWOCK010000116.1:0-12440 GCA_046483845.1 Thermoplasmatota archaeon
GTCCATCATTCGACCCAGTTAAAGTACAATCAATATTTCCATTACAAGAAACATGCTCAATGGTGGCGTTCTAACGATTTGGGAGACGGAAGAATGGTCTACCATTACCTGGACAAGACCCTTGCCGATAACGATGAATCAATGTACCTGGCCAAAGTAGAAGAGGGAAAAGCTACAAAAGCCGAATATAACCGGATAAAGAAACGATTCGGAACATTGTCCATACTTACTGATACTGGACTGTCAGCAGAAGATGTGTATCAGCTTTACAAGGAAAGAAGAGAGATCGAATATGCTTTTGAGGCTTTCAAGAAAACACTTGATGCGGATATAACCTGGATGAGGTCAAGGGAGAGTATGCAGGGATATCTCTTCATTCATTTCATTTCATTGCATCTATATAGTCAGGTTCTTGATCACTTGAAGAGAAAGGAACTTCTTGAACGATACAGTGTATTGGATATTCTCACATATCTGTCCAAGGTGTGTGTTGTTGAGGTCGATGGGGAAGACAGACTGGCTGAGGTATCCAAACAGACAAGAAAGGTAATAGAGCTACTCGAAGTACCTATTACCGAAAGATTGGGACTTTAGGGTTCCGAATGTATCGCTCCATTTCACACAGGTTTTATTATGTAAAAAACATATACTTATAGATAATCAATAACCCTTTAATACCAGAATGCTCCGACTATTTATGGTATGCGAAAACTCTTTGTAGTGGTAAACCATTTGAGTAATCCAGATGGCAATATACCAAACCACCTTCAGATACTTCAACAAAAACAGAAAAAATTCTGAACAAGAAGCTATTGGGTGTACAATACTGCCACAAGCATATCATCTGCCACTTTTATTCGATGACAAAGGTAACATCGACTTCAAAGAACCACAATGTATACACTGTGGAAGCAAAATGGTGAAACGGAACGGAGTTGTCAGAAAACACATCATACATCCAGATAAGTACGACCGTGACCATATTTTCATCTGCAATAACTACACATGCAAGAATTGCAGGAAAAATACATCACCAATCCTTACAAACACTTTCGTTTACGATGTTGCCATGGAAGGATTGAAAAGACTGGATAAACTCTACAACATACTTGAGAAATGGGAGAATAAAGAACTGAATGAAAAGAATCTAACCCAACAGATATACTCCATCGTAAACGAGATCTATACAGAGAACATAAACCTGCCAAGAGGAAAGAACGTGATCCTATCAGATCAGGATATCAAAGATCTGATGATTAAGAATATCATCGATGGTCAATGTTCTGAAATGTCTTCAAACCTGCTAAATCTTCCTGGAAAGATCAAGAAATCACCATCGGCAGATACGTTAATGATGTATCTCGGAAGAAATTCAGAAAAAGATATCAGAAAAGACATCAAAAAGATATTTGACACCGTAAACAACAAAGCCAGAGAAATGAAAGTGTATGAGCAACCTCTTCCACTTGCAATCGACTTTCACCTCGAACCTTACTACGGAAAATGCAGAAACAAAACCATCAAGACCGACAGTAGAAAATCACATGCCGGAACGGCTTACAACTTCAAATATGCAACAGCGGATATCGCACTTGATGGTTCCCGGCTAACAGTATACGGACAACACATTTCTCAACTCGATCACAAAGAAGACATATTCAAGGAAGTGGTGGAATATTCCCGAGATCAGATCAACATAGACTACCTTATGGCAGATCGTGAATTCTTCACCGTCAAGATCATCAAGTATCTTATGAATAAAAAGATACCATATATCATACCTGCCATAAAGAACAAAGCCATCATCAAGGAGGCAAAAAAGAAGTTCAATGATGGGATCTATGTTTTTACTTACCACTTTGGACAAAAAGATGGTATTGACATCACCATATTCATCAACAGGAATGAAGAATTCGATCAATCCAAACCATCATCGTCAGACAATCCGGAGTTCTATGTGTTCTCCACCAACATGCCCATCAACCAGGCAGATACAACCGCTGAGAATATCAGGTATTGTGATCCGAAAAATTATGAAGGTCACAAGAGAGATGAACTTGCAGATATGTATTCAGCTCGATGGGGTATCGAAACTGATTACCGGATGTATGTTCATGAATTCAGACCGAGAACCACCTCCAACAAGTTTCCGATCCGGTATCTGAATTTCTTTTCGGGAGAGATCATGAGAAACATATGGGTTCTATCCAAGACAATGCTGAGAAATGTCTATGAAAAGGTATTACCAGGTAAAAAACTTCGAGCGAGATTGTTCAAGGAATTGTTGAGAGAGGGGATTGAGGAGAAAAATATCGCTTCGGAAATCCATGGTCTAAAGAACGACTTGGTCGAAACCATAAAGTTGCTTTCCCTATCAGCCCGATTGAGATCGAATTTCATCTCAAACTGATCTGGGGTTCAAATTACCTTCGGAACTACTGAACCATCTAGCGATAACAGTTAAATCGACGTCCTGCGTGGGGAGATCATGAAGGCATACCAAAAGCTGGTGAGGTCGATCAGGACCAGAGAGAGGCTTGCAGTGGCCTATTCCGGAGGTGTTGACAGCAGTGTTGTGGCACTGGCGGCCCGGGAGGCGCTCGGTGATCGTTCGCTGGCATTGATGGCCAATATCCCCACCATCACGGAAGAAGAGATCGAAACAGCGCGCCTTGCCGCCGATGAGATAGGGATAGAGCTTCGATTGGTGAAGGTGGGTGTGCTGGACAACGAGGAGATGGCCTCCAATCCCTCGGACAGGTGTGGAACCTGCAAAAAGGAGATCATGAGCTCCCTTATGGACGAGGCAATAAGGGACGGTTTCCATGAGATTGCGGATGGCTCTATGCCCGAGGATCAAAAGGACTACCGGCCAGGTCTCCGGGCCGCCGATGAGCTTGGTGTCTGGCATCCTCTGATGGATGTGGGAATGGAGAAGAGGGAGGCAAGGATGGTGCTCAAGGAGAGGGGCATTTCCGTATACAACAGCCCCTCGACCACCTGTCTCGCGACCCGGATACCCTACGGTGAGCGCATAACCGAAGAGAAGCTGTCGATAATAGCTGATGTGGAAAGAAAGGTCAGAAAGATCGGTTTCCGGGATGTGAGGCTTCGCCTCTACACCATTTCCGACGGCTCTTTCCTGGGGATCATGGAGGTTGACGATCCCCTCGGGGCGATGGAGGAATGGGATACGATAGAAGGATATGGTAAAGGTATCAAAATGGTATTGGACCCCAAAGGATACCGTCAGGGCGCCATGAACGAGGGGCTGTCCAACCCATAAGGTTTATAAGGGAATCACCTTTACACCTTTCGCAACCGACCTGATCCCGTCAGGTCGGGTAATGGGGAATTTACTATGATGACCCGGTTCGAAAAGGCCAGGATCCTCGGTGCGAGGACGCTCCAGCTCAGTCTCGGAGCTCCTCCGCTGGTGAAATCCGATGCTGTCGATCCCCTGAGGATCGCCCAGATGGAAATGGACAAGAACATGATCCCGCTGGCCGTGAAGAAACCAAGGAGTTGGACCAATGACTGATGATCAGAACGCCCAGGATCTGTTGATAGAAGAGGACGTTTATCTCACATCCGGTGTGCATATCGGAACCCAGCAGAAGAGCGCGGACATGAAGGATTTCATCTTCAAGGTCAGGTCCGATGGTCTCTATGTACTGGATATCAAGAAGACCAACGAGAAGATCAAGCTTGCTGCCCATCTGATCTCCAAGTACAGACCGGAGGAGGTGCTGATCGTCTCTGCAAGACAGTACGGACAGAAACCGGTGAGAATGTTCTCGGATACCATTGGATGCTCCGCGTTCCCGGGCAGGTTCGTTCCGGGCACACTGACCAATCCTTCACTGGACGTCTACACCGAACCAAAGCTTCTGATAGTTACCGATCCGGCAGCGGACTCCCAGGCCCTGCGCGAAGCGGTCAGCTCGAGGATACCTGTGATCGGTCTCTGTGATGCCAACAACGAGACCAAGTACATCGATCTTGTCATACCCGCCAACAACAAGGGACGGAGGTCTTTGGCAATTGTATACTGGCTGATGACCAGGGAGATACTGAAGTTCCGAGGGGATATCGAAAAGAACGATGATTTCAAGGTAGAGGTCAAGGACTTCGAAGCTACCTTGTAAAGACTTATTAAATCCCATACCCATTAGCCTCCATGAGATCTACGGCAGCGGCTGGGAGATTCTACCCTTCCAGCGAGGGCTCCCTTAGGAAAGAACTGGAAAGATGCTTCAAGAAGGGTCCGGGAAGGAAGAGCCCCTCCAGTGGATCTTCCGTTCTGGGGATGGTTTCACCTCATGCAGGTTATACCTTTTCAGGTCCCACGGCGGCCCGCGGTTTCCTGAAAATGGCGGACGGAGGGCTACCGAGGACAATACTTTTCCTCGGCCCGAACCATACCGGGATGGGAAAGGCCGTGGGAATGTCCGATGAGGACTGGAGAACGCCCATGGGTGTAATGGAGCTTGACAGGGAGCTGATGGAGATGATCGACGTTCCCATTGACAGGTCCTGCCATGCCAGTGAACATTCCATCGAGGTTCAGATGCCCTTTGTCCAGTATTTCGACACATCCGTAAAGCAGGTATCCATCTCCATGATGGACCAATCCCTGAAGACATCCAGAAAGCTGGGCTCAATGATCGGTGAACTGCTGTCATCTGCACGGAAGAAAGTAGCTATCGTTGCCTCCTCCGATTTCACCCATTGCGGTTGGGCCTACGGATACCCGGTCCCCTCCGATACGACCCCGGGTGATTTTGCAAGGTCCAGGGACCTTCCGGTCATAGAGAAGCTGAAGAGGCTCGATCTGGACGGTGCCTTCAGGAAGAAGGAGGAACTGGGCACCACCGCATGCGGAATGGGACCCATCGCTGTGATGGTGCAGGTGGCAAAGGTCCTCGGAGCAGAGAGGATGGACCTTCTTGATTATACGACGAGCTACGACGTGGACCCATCGGACCTTGCTGTTGGATATGCATCCATGGTCGTGCACGGGTAGCCGAGACCTCGGATTAAAATAATAATTCGCCATTTGACCGTTGAGGTCCAATCATGAACGTATCCGTTATCGGCACCGGTTATGTCGGCCTGACGACAGGAGTGGCACTTGCAGAACTGGGAAACCAGGTGGTCCTGGTGGACGTGGTCCCCGAAAAACTGGCGGCCATAGAGAAAGGAAAGGCGCCTTTCTATGAACCGGGGGTCGACAAGCTGCTCTCGAAGAACATCTCCGAGGGGAGAATAACCGTGTCGTCCGATACTTCCTTGGCCGTGAAGGGTGCCGAGGTGACCTTCATCTCCGTGGGAACACCTTCCAGGGAGGACGGGTCCATGGATGACCGATATATAACCGAGGCCTCCAGGGACATTGGTAGGGCCCTTTCAGCGAAGGATGAGTTCCACGTTGTGGTGATGAAATCCACGGTGGTCCCCGGCACAACCTCGGGAAAGATGAAAAAGGAGCTGGGATCCTGGTCAGGGAAGAAGGCCGGAGAGCATTTCGGTATAGCCATGTGCCCCGAGTTCCTGAGGGAGGGTGCCGCAATGCATGATTCGCTCAACCCCGACAGGGTTGTCATAGGCTGCGAAGATGACCGGACCTTCGGGACCCTGAACAGGTTGTTCGAGCCGCTTGGTTCCAGGGTGATGAGGACATCGCCCACCGCGGCGGAGATGATAAAGTACACCTCCAACTCCCTGCTCGCGACCAAGATATCCTTCGCCAACGAGATCTCCAGGATTTGCGAGCTGGTGGGTGTGGATGTCTATGAGATAATGGAGGGGGTCGGGCTGGATTTCAGAATATCACCACAGTTCCTCAGGGCGGGGGTCGGTTTCGGGGGTTCGTGCTTCCCGAAGGACGTTTCGGCACTGATGCATCTGGCAAAGGAGCTCGGATCCGGTACACCGATACTCGACGGAGTAATGGAGAACAACAGGATACAGCCCCTTCACCTCGTGGAGATGGCGGAGAGAATGGCAGGACCACTGAGCGGAAGGAAGGTGGGTGTTCTGGGTCTTGCCTTCAAACCCGATACCGATGATATCCGGGAGACCAGGTCCCTACCCCTGATAGAGGAACTGGTCCGTAGAGGGGCGGAGGTAACAGCCCATGACCCCAAGGCCGTATCTAATTTCAGGATGGAGATGCCCCGGATCGGCTACAGCGAGGATAAGTGTGAGGTCCTGAAGGGATCGGATATAATATTTCTGATGACCGAGTGGCCTGAGTACCGGGATATAGAATGGGAAGGATATGGCAACCTGGAGGCGGTGTTCGACGGAAGGAGGACGGTTGCTCCCTCCAGCATCAAGAACCTTAAATACTGGTCCATGGGTAGACCACTCGTTCGTTGATGTCGAGGGGAAGTAATGGACCTCAAAAAGCGGTTCAAGGATGCCATATACATTGGTCTTGGCCTGTTCCTTATCGGAATGTTAATGCTCAGGGCCGATGTCACAGATACCCTTGATATAATCTCGGGAATACGTGTATTGCCTCTACTTTTGGTACTTGGACTTTACTTCATCAATACTGCAAGCAAGGTAGTGAGATGGTTCGGCATACTGAAGGCCATGGGTGCCAGTAACCTGGGCATCAAGGTCCTCCCCATCTTCTTGACATCACTGGCACTCAACAATTCCACACCCGGGAAGATCGGTGGAGAGCCTGTCAGGGCATACATGCTGAAAGAGCATACGGGCAACTCGGGTACAATGGGCCTGGCATCGATATTCGTAGAGAAATCCCTTGACATCCTGGCAATAATCGTCCTTGCGGTGAGCGGTATAATATTCCTTATTGTAACATTGGGATACGATGATGTGAAGGGTATGGTATACGCCACCACCATCGGAGGTTCCGTGATCATCGTACTGATAGTCGTTCTCATGAACCGCCGGTTCCATGAGCTCATGATAAGGGGCATCCACCGCTTCTCTCTTTTCCTTACTAAAGGTAGTAAGAGCGGTAGGATACACAAAGCCGCCAACAGAATAGAGGATATGTCCAAAAGGTTCAATATCTCGATTGGAAACATCGTCAGGCGCCGCTCCACGACATTCGGGGTGGTATTGATGACATCGGCCATATGGCTGAACGAATCCCTAAGGTTCTACATCATATTGAACGCCCTGCCCGCGGACATCAATATCTCTTTCCCCGCAGCGGTCGCTGCGGTATCCCTTGCCAACATACTGGGTTTCATACTCCCCTTCGGGTCAGGTAATGTCCTTGGCGGAGCATCGGTGGTGGAGCTTCTCACTGGTGACCAAACAAGCGCCGTGGCGGGTTCCATAACCCAGGTTGTGACCTCGTTATGGATCTCCATACCCATCGGTGTCATCTCACTATATTACCTCAAGAGAAGGTCAAAGAAAAAGCGTGAAGGGAACTGAACCGCATGATGACGAAAGGAGGTATGGAACCGTGATGGACCGGATCGAGGCTGGAGGAGGCTCCAAGGGCATACTACAGCTCTTCATATCACCTTTCACGCAACTTGGACCGCGGCATATCCTTCTGCTGATGATCATCATATTGATAGGATCCTACATCAGGTTGTACGGGACCGCTGAAAGCGGTCTCGTCATAGATGAAGCAACAAAGGTGGATGCGGTTGAGGATTACAGTGAAGGTAGGTTCTGGGTTAACCTTGAGCACCCTCCCCTTGAAAAGTATCTGATCCTGATCTCCACATCAGTTTTCGGTGTCCATGATTGGTCCGTGAAGCTCCCCAACGCGATACTGGGCTCTCTTACACCCCTTTTGTTGTTCATACTGGTCTCCAGGATAGGAAAGGGCCCGTGGCCGGGTCTTGCAGCAGCTTTGATAGGCTCTTTATCTCCAGTAATGATCGGTTATTCCATGATAGCAAAGGAGGACACCCTCCTGAACTTCCTGTCGCTTGCAGCAGCCGTGGTCCTTATTGGTATTTTGGGCGTCGGTGAACGGAAGGGGATGGACCTTCACCATCCGGATAGGCAGGGGATGGAGGTAGACCGCAAAGAAAAAGGAAGGTCTGGCTTCCTGGAAAGGATGGACCCGAGGTCCCTGGACCGCAGGGAGGTCCTGCTGGGCATATTGGTGGGCGCCTCTCTGGCTTCGAAATATACCATGGTGTTCATTCTCCTTTCATGGTCGATATATCTTCTGGTCGTGGATAGGGACTTTCTCAGGAAGAGAGGTCCGAGGATCCTCTCGGTGTCTGTGATCACCTTCGCTGTCATCTCATGGTATTATCTGAATCCCTATTGGCTTGGTCTTGGCATATACCACTGGATGGTGGAATCGGTGGGAGGGCATCTTACCTACTTCATGGGGAACACTTACCAGTACCCACCTCCGTGGTTCTATCCCGTGGTCCTGTTCGGAAGGGTCCATCCCATGGTCCTTATCTCCTCCGTCGGAACGATACTGGTCTACATGGCCTGCTTTTTAAAGAGGTTTAGGAGAGGCTATTGTCCGGCGTCCCTGCGGAGGAGAACACTCTTCAGCACATCGAAATGCATGTTCGACAGGGATCGCGGTCTCTGGCTCCTTATCATATGGTTCCTGGTGATGCTGATCATAATGACACTTCTGCCTTTCAAGGGTGTGAGGTATATCCAGTGGATAATGGTGCCAATGATAGCGCTCTCCGCCTTGGGGATCTGGAAGGCTTCCACCATGCTGAGAAAGAAGGTAAGACCTTCTCTTGTCTTCCTTATCATGGCCGCATTGATGTCCATGTCAGTGGTCCAGGCGCACCCTTATTACACGGAGTGGTCCTATTTTTTCCATGAGGATTCGGGTGTAAAGGACCTCAATGGGATGGGACACGGGGAGGCCCTTGAATGGGTAGAGGGCCCCGGGAACGGGGGGAGGGTAAGTATGAGGTGGACCCTGCTCGGGGAATACTACTACGACAATGTCACGGGCCCGGTATCTTCCATTGAGGAGGTTCGTGATAACAATGTATCATACATCCTGCTCTACATCTACGACCTCCAAAGAGGTGTACTGGAGGACATGACCGCTATCGCAAGGTCAGGCTCCTGCGAGCTGGTGCACGAGATAGTGCACGGGTCCGTTTCCGTGATATGGATCTACAGGGTACTTCCGGAAGCCAGATAATTGAGCGGAAACCTGTCCCGCTTCAATTCTTATGGAAAGGCAGCGATCTGGAAAATGTTCATTTACATGTTCCCGTTTGGGATAAGCGTCCCCTTAACGGAGGTATTTCAACTGAGACCGGATGTGACCACGGTACTCCTGATATTCAATGAGAAGGAGAACATAGCTCCCCTGGTTAAGGATATTCTCTGTGTTTACGATGAGCATTATATAAACGGAGAGATCCTCCTGGGAGAGGACGGGTCCACCGACGGTTCGGCCGAGGTCTGCGACCGGATGGTCGATATTTATGACAGGGTCAGGGTCTTTCACCACAGGGCGGACCCCGAGAACGGTCATCCAGTGGACAACTGGAACAGGGCATGGACCATTCTCCATGGTTTTCAAAGAGCGAAGGGAGACATGGTCATCATAATGGATGGGGACAGGCAGTACGAGCCGGAGGAGATACCCCATTTCATGGAAAAGATGAAGGAGGGATGGGATGTGGTGTCAGGATGGAGGCACAAGAGGGCCGACACACCCTGGAGAAGGTTCCAGTCCAAAGCTTACAACAGGATATTCATATCCGGCGTTTTCGGTATGGACATAAAGGACCAGAACTCCGGTTTTAAGGCGTTCAGGAGGGAGATGGCACTGCGCACACCGTTTGATCCCCGCGGTTACCTTGGCATCCACCGTTTCATCCTCCCCATCTTCTTCATGGTCGGCGCAACCATCACGGAGATCCCCATTGAGCATTACGATCGACCTGCCGGAAAGTCCTACATCAAGACCTATACTGTTCCGTTCATATTCCTGTCGGACCTCTTCTTCAGGTTCCTTCCCCGGTTCGGTGGGAACCTGAGGAAGATGAAAAGATTGAGGAGACAATTGGATAGGATGCCAGGACCGGGTGACAGAAAGAAGATATTCGAGATGGTGGGAAAGAAGGTCTTCGAGCAGCCGGAGAGATGAACTGGACCCGGGGCAAATATAATTACTACGACCCAACTATCATCCCCATGGGAGGCTGGAACCTCAGTGACCGGATAGGAGCCATTGCACCTTATGTTCTGATCCTTCTCGTTTCCACCGTTGTCAGGCTCTATCATCTTATGAACCCGCTCACATTCCCCGGGTATTCAGGCACCCTGAGCAAGAACGGTGCTGATGAGGGCATATTCCTGATGACCTCCAGATTGGTAGACAAAGGAGCCAGGATGTATGTTGACGTCAATACCCATCAGGGCCCTCTTTTCTCCTTGGTCTTTCAGGTCCTGAACGGGGACCCTCTTGTAATACGGTCCATGACGGTGATCATCTCCCTGGTGGGAATAGCGGCACTGATAATGACAGCCCACATGTCCGCAGGCAGGAGAGTGGCGGTGGTCTCCTCCATATTTCTCTCATTCAATTTCGTATACTTCAAGGTGTCCAGGCAGGCGAGCTTTGATCTCTACTGCACGGTACTTCTGACATTGGCTTTCCTTGCATTGGTCAAATATTATCAGCTGATCAGAGATGATCCCAATGGGAGATGGAAGGTATATCTTTCCCTTACGGCGGCGGGTATTCTATTCTCTACCGCTGCCATGTCCAAGCTCTTTGCCGTGGTCCCGATACTGTCCGTGGGAGTCTATATGCTGGTTGGCTGGATCCGGAGAAGAAAGATCGAGGGCAATGGGCCACTCCTTCACATTCTGGTCCTTGTTGTCTTCACTGCCCTGCCCGCGTTGGGTATGATGTTCATATATGGCTTCCAGGAGACGCTCTCCGGCATGTTGTTGAGCAACATCGGTAGACCACCGGTCCCACTGGACCGGAGGGCAGGGGTGCTGTTCAAGTTCCTGGTAATGGCATCGGTTCCCCTGATATTATCGCTGATCTGCATGGTCAGGGATAGGAATGACAGGACCGTTCAGCTCATGCTGCTCTGGTTGGTCCCCTTGTTCATTTTCATACTCTTTCAATCTGCCATCTGGGATCACTACCTGATGATCCTCCTTCCACCGATGTGCTTCCTTGCAGGGAAGGGTTTCGACAATCTACAGAGGAAGTTGCGATCAGGTAAAAAGGTCAGAGCGGCCATTGGTAGGGGAGAGGATGGGACCAAAGGAGCACAACGGCCGCACTTTGGTGTGGCCGGTGTGATCACGGTCCTGTCGGTGGCGTTCATCATCCTCTCGGTGGTATCCATCACGGGACTTGTCATGATATCGGATAAAGAGGTGGAACAGCAGGTCGCTGATGAAGTGTCTTCCCTTACGAAGAGTTCGGATATGATCATCTCCGGTGACCCCATTATCGGAGTGTATGCCGAGAGACTACAACCACCGGAGGCAACCAACATCGCCATGGTCCGGTCCCCCCCGCTAATGGATAATGATCTGGTGAACATCACCTGCGACCATGAGGTAAAGGTGGTGGTGTTCACATACAACCTAGTGAATTATGATCTTTACCTGGATTTCATCCGGGAGAACTACCAGTTCCACAGGGCCTATACCTGGACCGGTAAGATCTCCGATGTCGAGGGTGAGATCCCCATAGATTTGGATACCTTCAACATATACATCAGACCGGATAACCTGGACCTGGAAGAGGCAAGGGAAAGGTTCTTTCATGGGTAGGCCCTGAAATTTTTATCTGTGTGGTATGTCAGGTCCGTTCTTTTTCTTTCTCTCCCCGGAGAGCTCCCACTCCGGAAATAGGTCAAGAAGGAGCAGGACCAGAAGTGAATAGAATGGTATCATCAGAAGTGCCTGGGAGGCCTTTATGGTAAGGAACGGGAGCAGCGAGGCGGGAAGGAAGAGTCTGCTGTAGATATCTTTTATGAAAAGACTGCTGCCTATCAGGAGGACCAGGAAGGCATTGGTGAACAGCGAGAAATAGGAAGAATGTCCGATGATGAGCGTGAGCAGGGTCCCCCCAAAACCGGAGCTCTCCGTCCTTGTTTCCACGTCAGAGAAGAAGAAGACGGTGGAATCCGCCACGTTCATGATGCCAAAAAGAAGTATGGAAGGAGCCGCTATGAGAAGGGCGGTGAGTATGAAACCACCTATCTGGATGTTCACATTTCTGCTGCGCAGCCGATATCTCTGGAGGAGGTAGAGGCCGAAGACGGCCAGTGGTATCAGTCCGATGAGCTTTATGAAGAAACTCAGGAACAGGAAAAGCAGTGCAAAATAGTATCTGTATCTGGTCCTGGAGCGCACTATGAAATAGAATGCACAGGTCAAAAAAAAGAGCGTCAGCATTATGTTGTCGAACATGAAGAAAAGGGATACTGTCCCGATCAGTGGTATGGAATATCTCT
>JAWOCK010000001.1:0-17790 GCA_046483845.1 Thermoplasmatota archaeon
CATCCGGGCCGGAGAGAAGGAAAGGCAGAAAGAAAAAGCGGGATACCTCCGAGGATGAGGATTTCGATTTCAAGAGACCCGGGGACATCAAAGAGGAGACCTTCTACGGAGAGCAGTTCATGTCAGGCTCCATGCAGAAGAAGAAGGGAGAATACTGTCCCATATGTGGAACGGGGATGTCATACAAGGAAAAAGTGGATGCTTATTACTGCCCGAAATGCAAGAACTTCTTCTGATATCCTCTCAGGAGATGATCCTGGCGATCATATAGGCGACGGCAAGACCGATACCGGCACCCGAAAGAGCACCTGTCACACCTCTCAGGAGGTTGTTTGAACTCCTCCATCCAAGGTATTGAGTGTAACCGTCCACGACCAGTGGAATAACCAATATTATGAAGATGACCAGTATGGTGTACGATCGGATCCCATACGTCATGAAGATAGGTAGACCGATCAGTAAGAAAAGCAGGGAAAACGGATAGATGAAGATACATCTGGAACACAGAGGGAGTGGTCTTCCACTTACCCAGAAACACCTTGCGGGGTCACCGTGACAGATCTTCTTGAGTGCGGGGGACCTGTCATCGATCACCTTGGATCCCAGGTCCTCCCTCCTCATCCGTGATCGTTTGACGGCTCCTTTCCCGCTCATGGGTCTCGAACTGAAACATACTTCATATAAATGACCTACTTTCAGCTCAATTTAAGCCTTTGAATCCACATCTGCCCCAAAATTATTTTATAAGTCTAATCAGTTGATTTCTGGAACCCGGCCAAAGCTCCATGGTCTAGACCTTAGCTTCAAGGACAAGACCACCGAGGAGGAGGTAGTAAATTGCACAGAAATTGTCCAACAATATCCCTACTGGTTGCAATCGGTCTATTGATACAGGTCATTCCCCTGTTCACTGTTACCAGTGGAGGTTCTTTTTTCGATATCGATCCCACGGATGTCCAGGACTACAGCGTCCTGGGAAAGGGAGACGCAATGACCATCTTCAATTCACGATCATCGGGTGGTTTCGGATCCTCCATGGCAACAGGAGACCTTGACGGAGACGGCCTGGACGACATTGCCGTGGGCGTTCCGGAGTTCGAAATGTACAATAAGGGAGGTGCGGTGATGGTGTTCTTTGCAAGGGACCCAGACGAGATGTCCCCTCTCTACGGGCACCTGGACTGCGACGTTCTGATATACGGTTCCAACAGGGATGACAAGCTTGGCACATCCCTTTTCATCGAGGACATGAACGGCGATGGCCGGGGCGAGCTGATCATAGGTGCTCCGTATGCGGACGGACCATCCAATATAAGAAGGGACTCCGGTGAGGTCTATATCCTGGAGGGAAGGGAGCGGCCTCTTTTCAAACCCCACTTCGATATCGGCAAAGTGCCCCTCTTCGGGAGGATATTCGGCAGGGATACAGGTGACAGGCTCGGAATGGACATTGCAACTGATGACCTGACCGGAGACGGCGTCCCGGACCTCATAATAAGAAGTGATGGGAACGGCGGTTTATTGAACGCCCTATCAGAGAACGAGAACGAATGCGTCGGCTCCTGGGAGATAGAGGTCATCGAAGGAATGGAAACGGGGATAGGGTCCGTGGACATCTCCACATCGGGCTCCATGGTTCGTTACTTCGGTGAATACGAAAATTACGCATCACATATAGGCAACGGACTCGCCACAGGTGATATCAACGGTGATTCTCACAATGATCTGGTTTTCACATACCGCTTTATGGGCTCAGGCTATGCATGTGTTATGGAAGGAGGACCACTCTTCCCACATGTTCCTACAGGTTCATCCGTACCCGTCCACCAAGGCCCGTCTTTCCGTCCCGATTTCCAGCCGATGATCTCCATCGATCTGGGAGAGGAAGGCCATGAAGAGGCTCCGATTGCGATCGGAGCAATCGATGATGATGGAATGGACGATCTCGTCATAGGTCTCCCCTATGCCCCAGCCTGGGAAACATCCAGGAAGATGGCGGGGCAAGTGGATGTGTACCTCGGAAGGGAGATAAACGATACGGAAACTTCAGGACCGGGTTTGATGGACCTTGACAGGACGGATGCCGAATGCACCCTATGGGGCGTTGATTCCTCGGACAGGTTCGGTACCGGTGTAATGGTCGTGAACCACGATGATGATCCGCACAACGAGATATTCATTACGGCTCCCTACAGTGACGGCATCAATAACCTGGACTTCGATATCGGCGAGGCCCATATTTTCGAACTGGAGGACAATACGAGTAATATGAACATCACCGATTCCAAGAAAGGGTTCCTGGGAGGTCAGGCCGATTCAAAAGCTTTCACATCATTTGCCAAGCTACAGTACAACAATGATCCGGCCCAGGAGATCCTCATAAGCTCCCCCATGTACATGTCAGAGAAGGGGGGTTATCAACTACAGGGAGTGGTCTCTCTGTTCACGGAGAGAAAAGCATTCGATGCAATGTTCATAGGCCAATTCGAATCCTCCGTCTTCGGCGAATCCATGGTCATGGAGGACTTCGACCAGGACGGCAACTACGACATAGTGGTGGGAGATTCCCTCGGGGGCGACGGAAGAACGGGTTACGTCGACATATTCTTCGGTGATGAAGAGGGGTGGTCGGGCAATTACCTTGCAAGCAAGGAATCCGACATATCCTACAATTATGCCGAAGCAAACTCTCAGATAGGTTCGGTACTTGATACCGGCGACCTGAATGATGACGGTTATCCTGACCTTGCCATCGGTGCCCCCCTCTCGTCGGTGGGATTTATGAACGACGCCGGCCAGATCATGATCTATTGGGGGGGTCCCCAGGGTTACATGGCCAGCAAGAACAGGATGCTGGTCAACGGATACAATGTCGAGAGGGTCGGTGATCGCCTTGTAATAGATGACTTCAACAACGACGGTGTGGACGATCTCGCGTACAGTGCACCTTATGATACGGGGATAGAATCGAAGGGACGCTATCACGCCGGTGTGGTCTATCTGTTGTTCGGGCCCCTTTCAGGAACTTCCCTCTCATCCCGTTACAACAACGATGTGAGGATAATTGGGTCCATGCAGTCCGAAATGATAGGAGAGTCCCTGGCATCCGGTGATGTCGATGGAGACGGCATCCCGGACCTGGTGATCGGAGCTCCCCGCTCGAGCAGGGGCTCCATAAGCCAGCAGGGAGTTGCATATGTCCTGAAGGGTAGGAATAACTGGCCATCGGACATCGATCTGCTCAATGACGGATCCTTGAAGATATTCGGTCCATGGCCCTATGACCAGACCGGAACCGAACTGGACCTGGGCGATATTGACGGTGACGGGAAGGACGAACTTATCATGGGGGCTGCCAGCGGGGATGGATTTCAGAGAAGTGTACCGGGGGGAGGCAACGCATACATATTAACCGGCGAGTTCCTGGCATCCAGGGTACCGAACGGGACCGTAATGCTCCGAACCGAGAGCAATGTCACGATATGCGGGGACAGTAGGAACATGAGATTGGGTTCCTCCATAGCAACAAGTGATGTCACCGGCAGCGGGAAGGTCGATGTGGTGATAGGCGCATACGGATGGATCGATCCCCTGAGCGGACTTCGGACCGGTGCCGTGTTCATCTTCAACGGTGAACTCTTCTCCGGATCATTGACCATAAATTCTACCTCGCTTCACCTGATATCCGGTTTCTCTGACAATGACAGGGCAGGGGCTGCCGTTGCATCAAAGGACATCACAGGTGATGGCAAGGCTGACATCCTCATTGGTGCCCCCGGAGCGGATCCGCTGACCGGGATCACCTCTCCTGGAGCGGTATATTACTGGGAAGGCAAGGAACTCTTCTACCGCCCCATCAAGGCCAGCACATTGATGGTCGATGGAGCGGACCTAATAGCCGGAGAGATGGGGAGGTCCAAGAACGTGCTGGAACCCCTGGAAGAGCCATATGGAATGAGCTTTTCGGCCCGCTCCGTCTCCGGTTACGAGGATATACTCTCCCTTGAACTGGAGATGAAGAACACTTCCCTTCCGGGTTCTGCGGTTCTCAAACTCGATGTGACAACCGGAGACATGTACGTGGAAGCAACGGGCGCCTACGAGGGAAAGGTGTCCCTCGACCCGAACAGCAGCTACTACGATAACGATGCGATCCATACCTACTTCGTGGATTTCGGTGTCCGGCTGGAGTGGGACTTCCCGGATCCGGATACGGTCCTGACCAGGGTGACAGGAACCTCAGGATCCAATACCAACTATCTGAGCAGGCCGTTCCTCGTGGACCATTCGGTCGAAATAGACTCCGGCAGAATGGAAATACTGGGACCTCAGGGGGGAGAGATCACCGGATGGCTGAACTCCACAAGTATCTTCCATTTGAGGAACATAACCCTGATCCACGGCATGACGGGGAATAAGATATCCCATAATTCATCCCGTGGGATGGAATTCTCTGTAAGGAGGCCCGATGGTCTTGTTATCGGAGAAGCAGTACCCGAAGGAACTGACCTGATCTTCACGAACCTCACGCCGGGCGATGGACTCCAGTCCCGGGACCTTCTCTTCAGTATCTCTCCCTCTTCACTTCCCGACGGGGCGCTGTGGAAAGAGAACCTTACCTTCTCACTCGATGTGGACACGGTACCTCCGCCTGCGGTATCATCGTTCACCATCTATCCTGATGGAAAGGAAACAGGCCCGAGGGGTTTTGATGACGATGAGACCGTGGAGCTGTTCTGGAACCCTGTCAAGGACACGAACGGTTACTGGATCCAGAATTACGAGCTCCGGGTGGTGGATGAGGACGGTAATATGGAGGTGATGGACGATGTGGCCTCGGGTGATCTTGTCCTTCTGCCCAGGGGAAACAATACCCTGTCCCTACTGGCAATGGACAAGGCCGGGAACAGGGGCCCTCCCTCGAACTTCACAATTCTCATCGATGTGGACGGACCCGTCTTCTTCGACAACCTGCCTTCGGAGAACAGCTGGGTGAACGAGGACACCAATTCCTTCTCCATCAAAGCAAGGGATACGGGATCCGGTTCCGATCCCGATTCCGCTTACTACAGGTACTACCGATCGGATCTGGACATTCTATCCGAATGGATGCCGGTCAGTTCCCGGAAAAGGGAAGGCAGTGTTGTGAAACTGAACGCTTCGGTACCCTCCACCGATGGATACGGCAATTATATCCAGTGGAGGATCACCGACGATGTAGGCATCTCGTCCGTATCTCTCCCCTACTCCTTCAATATGGACACCCGAGCACCGAAGATCGAGATAGAGGAAAAAGAGCATTTCGTAGGACCAGACCCCTTCGAACTGGAGGCATACATGGAGGACACTCTCTCCGGACTCGATCTCTCCACGATCTCCTACCGGATAGCATCCCAGAGAGAGTTCTATGGTACGGGATGGATCGAGATGGGCCTTAACGGTTCGGGTGCAAGCTCTTTGCCAACCGTCACCGTGCTTCCGTCGTTCAGGGGCTGGGGCATGGCACAGTGGAGGGTGATGGACAATGCTGAAAACTGGGTGGAGAGTGATCTCCTTTCCATATTCATCGATGAGGTGTATCCCGAATTCGAGAACTTCGAACCCAACGGTACATCTGTGATAGAGGACAATACAGTGACAGTAACCGCCTCGATAAAGGAGGAGGAGTCCGGACTGGGACCAAGAGATGTAGAGTATTCCATATCCACTATGTCAGGGTGGATAGAATATGGGGTGGGAGGTTTCTCTCCCTGGGAGCCGACAGATGAACTCATAGATGCGGGATTTGGGATCTACACGACATCTGTCCAGATGGAGCTCGATGAGGGGCCATTGAACAGGATACGCTTCAGGGTCAGGGACATGGCCGGTAACGGATGGGTCATCTCTCCCACCATCACCCTGGAAAGGGAGACGCTCGAAGAGGACCTTCCCCCGTCAGCCGTATTCAGCATCATACCTGCAGTGGATATCGTTAATGCGGGGGATCAGATCATAATGGACGCCTCCTCATCCACCGACCCTGAAGGAGCCAACCTTACCTACACATGGTTCTCCGATCTCGAGGATTTCCCCTCCGGTGAGAGAATTGCATCCGGCGAGGTGGTGAACATATCCCTTCATAAGATAGGTGTCCACAGGATATGGCTCCAGGTCTCCGACGGCACCAACATGGTCACCTCCGAAAAGGTCAGGCTCAGGGTGACCGAGGACCAAAGTGGAGAGGAAGTATCCGAAGAGGCGGAAAAAGACCTCTTCGATATCGCAGAGGATTCTCTGCTGTTGCTGATCATAATGCTTTTGATCGGTATCCTCCTCGGAAGTTTCATTGCCTACAGATTGAGGGGACGGCAAGTAGGAACGGAAGAGGAAAGGATTGACCACGGCCCCATGGTCGAGGCCAAGTACGAACCTGATTATTCCGTTCCCTACTGCCCTTACTGCAACTCGGAGGTGAGGATGACCGATGAGTACTGCATGACCTGCGGACAGGTCTTCACTCCGAAGGATAAAGAAAAGATGGAAAAGAAGATGAAAAAGGGCAAGAAGCCAAAGAAACGCAAAGCAGGGGACCTGCTGCCGCACCTGGAGGAGCCCGTGGAACCGGAGGAGGAGCTTCCGGGAGAAGAAGATCTCATACCGGAAGAGGAAGTCCCCGAAGCAGCAGCACCGTTCATGGAAGAGGAAACGTCCGAGGTCGAGCCCCCCTCCGAAGAGGATATCATCGAGGATATCGACGAGACAGAGTTGGAGGAATATGACGAGATCGAGGAATATGATGAGATGGAGGACCTTGAGATAATTGATGAGGAAATGGATGATATTGAAGGCGAGGACTGGGAGGTGGACGAATGATCGGAGCCCGAAGACCAATAACACTTTTTATCGTGACCATAATGCTTGTGTCATCGTTGTTTGTGATGATCGACATGGATGAGAGTTTCCATGTGGACGGCTCGATTGCCTTCGAGGATGACAAGAGGGTCGTGCAGGACATTACGGGGTCCCCGCAGAGGGCATCGTGCATACTGGTCTCACAGAACGATGTATATGTCTTCTGGCAGGATAGAAGGAACGGGAACTGGGATATCTATTCATCCGCATCCCATAACGGTGGGCTCAGCTTCGGGCCGGAGGTACGTGTGGATGACACCTCCAGAACACCCACCCTTGCGGATGATATTTCAGAGCAGAGAGCACCTAGGGGCGTGTTCGGACCCAACGGTGAGATCTATGTGGTCTGGGAGGATGATCGTCTCGGAAAACCCATGATCTACTATGCTGTTTCCACGGACAAGGGAGCATCCTTTTCCAGCAATGCGCTGATCTCGGACTCCGTCATCGGAGAGCAGAGGGACCCCGATATCGATTCTTCACCTTCAGGGGACCTGTACGTGGCCTGGGAGGACAACAGGGACAATATGGGGACCTACCAGATCTATTCTTCCCACATGCTGAAAACGGAGAACACGTTCAGCGATGCCATAAGGGTCAGCGATGTATCCACACAGTACGATTGCAAGGACCCCTCGGTGGCGTCTCCCGCCGACGGTCTGGTCCATGTGGTCTGGAACGATGACAGGGTCTGGGACGAGGACATCTACATATCGACATCCAGGAACGGTGGCGATTCCTTCGAGGGATCACTGCGGGTCAGTGCCGATCCCACAGGCAGCGATCAGACGGGTGCCGAGATCGCAGCTGATGAAGGGGCGGTCTATGTTCTCTGGAGCGACCCCAGGACCAATTCCGCTGATATATATTATGCTGTATCAAGGGACAATGCCACCACGTTCTCCGTTAACAAGGTCCTAAATCCCAGGAACAATTCCGGCCATCAATACCAACCAAGGGCCGCTCTGGACGATGCGGGCAACCTAACTGCATGCTGGACCTCGTCACCGGGTCTCAAGGACACCAAATCCGATGTTCAGATGACCAAGCTCTCCTGGAACGGGACCCTGGAGGAGGTCTACACGGTCAACGACCCCGTGCCGGATGTGACCCAATTGGAACCGGATGTTGCCGTGAACGACAGGGGCGGCTCATTCTTCGTTTGGACCGATAACCGGAACTCCCTGGACGATGATATCTATTTTACCAGGACCACGGTATCCGGAGAAGAGGGTTTTGCTCCTGTCATCACCGATCACAGCGTGTCTCCCGAGGTTGGTGGTATCGGGTATGATTTCACCTTCAAGGCCACGTACATGGACAGGGAGAACGACGCACCGTCCCCGGGTTACCCGAAGGTGAACCTCTTCTATCGAAGTGCGGCCAATATATTATATCCGTTCCCCGGAAGTCCCTTCAACATGTCAAGGATACTGATACCCCGCCAGGACCTCAACTATTACAACGGTGAGGATTACATCGTTTCCCTTAAGATCAAACGAAATCTGGACCTTTTCTATTCCATCTCCGCCCAGGCATCGACAGGTAACAGCACCATAGTGCAGACCGATATGCGGAACCTTCCGATCATAGACGATGAAGGCCCGCGTTTCAAGATCGTTGAACCCGAACCGGGACAATGGGTGAAGGACAATATCATACCTCTCCAGGTGATCATCACGGATGATCTGTCGGGCGTCGAGCCATGGTCGATATTCTACCAGAAATACCAGTCGGAGACCGGCGGTTGGGGAAGTTGGCAGAGAAAGGGGATGTCCGTCCCCATCGATAACAGTTCGGTCCTGTATTCTGTGAACGTCACTTTACTGGAGGGAAAGGACAACATGATCCGTTTCCGTGCCATGGACAAGATACAGTACGAGATCAACGACGGAAGGTATTCCATAAGTGAAGATCACCGTATCTGGGTCGATCCCTCTGGTCCGAGAATAGATGTCATCTCGCCATCTTCGGGGAACGTACAGAACTCAACGGATGTGACTTTTAGGGCCTACCTTGAAGATAAGGGTTCCGGGCTGGACCCGGACTCCATAGAGGTGTCGTATTCCCTCACCGGAGTGGATAACTTCGGTATGTGGTCGAACCTCTCCGATCTGGAAGGCGAGTTGGAAGAAGAGGGTGACGGTCATCAGCTGGAGTTCAACCTCTCCCTGGCATACGGTTTCAACAACCATGTCAGGATCAGGGCACGTGACCAACTGGGCAATATCGGCAGCTCCGGCAACGTCCAGGTCATAATACAGAAGGAAGATAAGGAGGACGATTCCGACAAGCCCCCGTCAAAGGTGGAATCCATTCAACCCAAAATAACCGGAAGTATTCGTCCCCACATAACATGGACCCCGTCATTCGATCCGGAGGGTGCCCTTGTAACCTACAACCTGAGCGTCTATGACCAGACAGATGGCAGGTTCCTTGCGGAAGGATTCCAGGTGACACCTGGTTTCACTTACTGGGACCCCTCACAGGACCAGCTGTTCACCCCCGGTCACACCTATACCATCTCCATCGTCCCCTCAGCGAGAGGTCTTGAAGGGCCGCAGACGAACAGCACACTCCTGGTGTCCACGGATGCTAACCATCCGCCGGACCCGGTCACGAACCTGACCCCCAGGGCAACCAGCGACACGACACCTGTCCTTTCATGGGATCCTTCATCGGACCCCGACGGTGATGAAGTATACTATTTCCTCAGGATAGGAACCTACTCAAGCGGATCCGACATACTGGGATGGACCTCTTTGCTATCCAATACCAGATATTCCGTGAAGGATAGGCTGTCTCCGGGAACATATTATATTGATGTTTTCAGCTCTGACGGGAAGGATTTCGCACCGATATCCCATTTCACGGTATCTATTGGAATATACAATCCGGTCCTGGAACTGCAGAGGTCCCAATTGGTAGTATACCAGGGATCCGGAGCTACGATGAACCTCACCATATTCAACAAGGGTTTCACCTATGATAACATCAAGACCCGGGTGGATGGCGAACCGGTCCACAGGGCCGACCTCGAGATCCGGATCGGCAAGGACCGTATGGACCTTGCTCCTGGTTCGGGGGCCAACACCACGTTGCATGTGGATGCGTCAGAGAGCGCCAAGGTCGGTATATTCTCGCTCAACATAACCCTGGTCTCCGTGGATGGTCTTTCGACATACACCAAGGGCGTCTCTATCAGGGTCGTTGATCCGGATGATCCATACTCTGGCCTTAGCCCCAGCGGGGAGGATGAGGAGGAGGACAACGATACGTTGATACTACTGGTCCTCTTCATAGTCCTGCTGCTGGTGATCATCGGAGCAATGGGGTATGCATACTACCGGATCGACAGGAGGGAAAGGGAACAGGAAGTGGAGATCGTCGAAGGTAGAAAAGGGCCGGGACTAGGTGAAAGCAGGAGATCCGAATTGGGGTCGGGAAAGGAAAAGAAGGGTAAGGCCCTTCCACCCAAGAGATAGTCCGATCGATCAACCCTCTTCCCGAAGTTCCTTTCTCTTGATCTTTCCCGAGATGGTCTTTGGAAGCTCCTCAACGTATTCCACCGATCTCGGATATTTGTAGGGGGCAGTGGTCCTCTTCACATAGTCCTGAATATCCCTTGTGAGCTTTTCGGATGGCTTGTGATCCTTAGCAAGGATGATATAGGCCTTTACAACGGTGCCCCTCACGCCCTTGGGATCGGGGGCCCCCACCACCGCACATTCTGCCACGGCTGGATGCTCTATCAGAGCCGATTCCACCTCGAAGGGGCCGATCCTGTAACCGGATGATTTTATGACATCATCATCCCTTCCAACGAACCAGAAGTAACCGTCCTCGTCCATGTAAGCACGGTCCCCTGTAAAGTAGAAGTCGTGGTGAAATGCCTTTTTCATGGCCTCTTCATCCTTCCAGTATTCCTTTAGAAGACCCGGAGGTCTCGTTCCACCGAGATAGATGGCGATGTTGCCTTCCTCTCCGGGGGGAAGTTCGTTCCCCTGGTCATCGACTATACGGACATCGTGTCCGGGGGTTGGTTTCCCGACGGAGCCATACTTTATGGGCATGAAGGGATAGTTCGAGAGGACGCAGACGGTCTCGGTCTGGCCGAAGAAATCGTAGATATCCAGACCGAACGTCTCCTTCCATACCTTTATCACCTCGGGATTGAGCGGCTCCCCTGCCGACATACAGTGTCTGAGCTGGAGGTGGTATTTTGATAGGTCCTGCTGTATAAGAAGGCGGTAAACGGTTGGAGGGGCGCAGAAGGTCGTCACCCCGTGTCTTTCCATTGCCTTCAGGAGGCCGTCGGGGTCGAACCTGCCTGGCGTCTCCCACTGTATGATGGCTGCACCTACTATCATCTGCCCGAAGAGCTTTCCCCAGGCGGCTTTTGCCCAACCGGTTTCCGAGATGGTCCAGTGTAGATCACATGAGGTGAGAGCCTGAGCGAACTTCGCCGTTACCAGGTGACCTAATGGATACCTGTGGGTATGCAGGACCATCTTGGGCTGCCCGGTGGTGCCCGATGTGAAATACAGCAGCATCGGATCGTCGGATCTGCTCCTTTCCACCTTGTCCATATCAAGCCTAGCATCAGCTTCGTCCATCATATCCTTATAATAGAGCCATTCCAGAACGGGTCCGTCGACGACCATCTTGTGCTGGAGCGTGGGGCATTCCAAGGCGATCCTCTCCACCCTTCCCACGTGGTTCAGATCGGTTATCACCATGTTGGCCTCGGCCCTGTTTATCCTGTACTTGACATCCTTTGATGTTAGAAGGACAGTACCCGGCATCGGGACGACGCCGAGCTTGAACATGGCTATCATGGCAACATACCACTGGGGTATGGATTCAAGCATTACCAGGACCCTGTCGCCTTTCTTGACACCCAGATCGAGGAGTACATTTGCGAACCTGTCGGAGAGCACCTTCAGGTCGTAGAACGTATGATAGCTGGCTTTCTCGCCATCGGGATGTATCGACACCAGGGCCAGTTTGGTCCTGTCCTTGGCCCATTCGTCCACCACCTCGAACCCGAAGTTGTAATATTCGGGGACCTCCCACTTGAAGTTCTTGTAAAGAGTATCATAATCCTGAACGTTAGTATGATTGCATTCTTCTGGCATGTTATCATCCCATTGATACTGCCCCGCTCCTTGGACAGATGTCATCCGTGCTTGAAGGGAGGTCACGGGGAGATTGATGTAATAAATGATGTTACTTAACCATTATCCAAGCACTGTACGATTTTCATTTTCTTCTCTTCTGGGGTGCGGGTATCTCCTCTTTTATATTGCCCACACTCCTCGCCAGATCGATGAGGGCGTCCAGGTCGGCCCTGGCGTTGAGAACCAGCTTTGCTCCGTCCGGCGAACCTCCTCCGTGCATGCAGCCCGGAACGCCGCCGCCGATGGTGAGCCATTCCACCAGCCTTGCGATCCTAGCCCTAGTCTCGCCGTCACAGTTCGCTTTGAGATATTTTCTGAGCAGATCACCATACTGGGGTGAGTGGATATCCTCGCAGGATGGTGCGCAGCCCGTTTCGGCTATTCCACCCGCCATATCCTGAGCTATCCTTTTCGTGTCGTAGGGAAGGGTGGCGACATGGACCTTGTTGACATTGGATAGCTTGCTGTCAGGGACCCATACACCAGAAGGATGGGGTTTTCCAAGCACCCCGGCGGCTATGCCCATTCCATAGGTGGTCTCGTTGTTTATTATCATCTGTGTTATCTTGTCCCTGAAGACCTTCTCGTTTATGCCGTTGGCCCTGGCCATGAGAGCGGCGGCCCCCACAATGACATCTCCCTGCCCTGCCACACACCCTCCGATGGCGGACCTATAGGAGGCGATGAAGTTCAGCACTGCTTTCAGAGAGAACTTCCATTCCCCGGCCATGAACACCCTCTCCTTTGGTATGAGGACATCCTCGAAGATAAGGTATGCCTGGGTTATTCCTCCGTATTCCACCGGATTATCGAACCCGCACTCGTGGTCCCTGGAGTCCGAGGGGTGCCTGGCCTCGATCACGGTCAGGTTCTCGATGTCCCGCGGTATGACGAAGGATACGGCATAATCGGCGTCAGGTTCCTTGTATCCGGTTCCCGGAAGGATGAATATCTCGTTCGCTGCGGCGACCCCTGCTATCATGACCTTTGCTCCCCTCACCACGATGCCATCGTCCCTTCTCTCCACGATATGCAGTGACATGTCGGGATCTTCCTGCTGGGATGGTGACATGGTCCTGTCACCCTTTGGGTCCGTCAATGCTCCTGCGACGGTTATGTCCCGCTTCTGGGCATCTTCCAGCCACGACCTTATCCGCTCGTGGTAGTCCGTTCCAAGTTCCTGGTCCATATCGTAGGTGGCCGCCCACATCGAATTCAGTGCGTTGAAACCCACACAGCGTCCTCCTGTACATGTTCCAGTGAGGTTGAACATGAGCCTTTTCATCCGGGTGTTCATGGTCATGTCCTCTGGGCTTTTCACTATGGACAGATATCTGCTCACCTTTTCACCGGTCAATTTCGATGTGGTGCAGAGAAGGTCCTGGTACTCCTCCTTGTTCTGTGCATCGAATATCTGGGCATGTCCCTCAACACACCTTTTTGTCGAAGGGTCCACTGTCACATCCTCGATGAGCTTTCCGAACTTGTAAACGTTCTTCCTCATGGCCTTGAGACTCTCTCTATATTCCCTTGATGTTCTCATTTTATCCCTCCTTCATGGTGAACTTCCACTGGCACCATTTTCCCTCTTCAAGGTCGTCCGGTGGACATTGATGACAGATCACCTCTATGTTCTCGTTGAAGACCTTGGCAAAGGACTTGAGGAACCCGAACCGGACCTTCTTGCAGGGGAACACGTCAAGACCGTCCTTGATCCTGGTCTCCTGTATACGGCACTTGATGTTCCTGAGTAACATGCCGTCCTGCACCTCCTCCCATTCCTTGTCCTCAAGGTCCATGGCCCATCCGGAGAACTTAAGGCCCTTTATCATCGAATCCAGGTCATCGCCGAGTTCAAAGAGCTTCTTTATTTTTCTTGCCTCTATCTTTCCCATTATCTTCCATACGAACGCGTCGATCTCGGTGGCTGCATCGGTCCCGAACCTCTCCTCGATGCCGAGATAGTAGAGACCGTCGACCGCCCACATGTTCCTGAGGTGCATGAAGGTCAGGTCGGCGTACATTTCATCGGGGAGCTCCCTTAAAAGCTCTCTTTCCTCTTTTCTGTCTCCCATGTTCTCACCCTTGAAGGTTAACTATTCAGGCATCCTCTGAATGGAGCCATCCACGATAAGCTTATCGTTGATGCTGCACTGTTGCGGATGAACGGGGTCCGCACCCGTCGACGGATCCTGCTATGATGGCCTACCGACGAACGGCAATATGCAAAATATCTCCCTTGTGACAGCACTCAAGCTTTGGCTGTATTTTAAATAAAAAACAAAAAGAGGGCCGATCAACGGGACCGACCCATTTCTATGAAGAATCCGAATAGATGTTATCTACCAGGACCTTGGCCTTCTCTCTTCACGGGGACGGGCGACGTTCACCTTGAGCGGACGTCCTCCCATTTCCTTTCCGTCAAGTTCAGATATGGCCGTCTTTGCCTCCTCATCATCGGGCATTTCGACAAAACCGAAACCCTTGGACCTGTTGGTGTACCTGTCGACTATGACCTTTACCGTGTCAACAGCACCGAATTCTTCAAAAGCCTGTCTCAATTCATTCTCTCCCGTCTCGTACGGAAGATTTCCCACATATATGTTCATTCTTCTACCCCCTAAGCCCGCCGTCCGTGTGATCGAGCCACCCGAAAGCAGGCAAAGAGCTGTACACCAAGAGGTTCTGATACTTATATACCTAGGCTGAATCAGTGGTCTTTTTGGTATTATTCCATGGTATATGGACCAATACATGCAGAGAACGGAACCCCATATTCTCACATCGAGGGGGTGTGGGACAAAATAAATCGATCAGTCCTTTACGATAATGACATACGCCCTCCAGCCACGATATTTCTTCGGAGCATCGATCTTTGCTGAGTTACCGAATGATGTTATCGTCTTTTCGTAAACCACTTCAACCTGTTCATTCAGATTTAGTTCCTTATCGTCAACCTTGATCTTTCTCATCAATGGGGATATCTATGGATATCCCTTTATACTTTGTGGTCAATATCCCATTACTGTGAAACTGACAACCAAGAGAGTTAGGGAAGTTGTTGGGATCCTCGACGAGATCATAGAGGATTACAAAGAACAGACTGAAAAGAAGAAAAGAGACTGGAGAACCTATGAACAACAATTAGCCAACAGAATCAAAACTGCTGTTAGAGAGCTTGAACCACTGATAATCGAAGCAACCTCTTCTATCAAGATCTTTAAAGGAGAGAACAGAGGGCGAAAGAGAAAATTGACACTAAAACAGAAGGTTGAACTGTTGCTCATCAAACATCTGATAGAAAAGAGCAACAGAGAGATGTCAAACATGCTTGCAATCTTCTCGCTTCTATCAGACATCGATGTGAGCTACAAATATGTTGAAAGATTGTATTCCGACGAAGGAGTCCATCTTGCTCTGATCAATCTTCATATCTTGATTATGAAGAAAAAAGGGATAAACAATCTAGACTGCACAGGAGATGGGACTGGATATTCGCTTACAATCAGTAAACACTATGCTTCCGTTGCACAGAAGCTCAAGGACAAATCAAACAAAGGATCCGGGAAAACCTCGAAGAAGAGGAAGGATAAGAAGATGAGGTTCACCTTTTCCTTCAACTTGATGGATCTGGATACCAGATTGTATGTTGGTTTCGGTACCAGTCTGAACAGTGAGAAGGAAGCTTTCATCAGAGCCATGACCATGGCCAAGGATGTCGGAATTAACAGCATACGTCTGGACAGGTATTATTCTGTTCAAAAACATGTGAAGTTCATTGAAGATGAGTTCGGACGTGGGGTTCGAATATTCATAATCCCGAAAAAGAATGCGACCTTGAGGGGATCGAGAAAATGGAAGGACACCCTGGAAGACTTCACAACTGATACGATCTCATATTTGGGTGAATATTATCGGAGAAACCAATCGGAGAGTGCCTTCTCAGAAGATAAAAGAAGATTTGGATGGGTTATACCACAGAGAAGAGAGGATCGAGTTGAGACCCATAATATCTGTACTTCACTTTGGCACATCATGTTGTGGATGGGTAAGGAATAATTTTGTTCCACACTCTACAAAACCCTCATGGGCCATTGGCCCATCATGCATGAATGAAAATCCACCGCAAGAAGAAGTAAAGATTATTATCCGAATAAACCTTTACGATTGGTGAAGGAAAAGGACCGTTCATTTTTGGAGGCAATTGACCCCGTTTACAAAACTGGATCCGGTGACATCGCAGTATCACACATTGTTGCTATTAAGCACGAGTATCAAAGTGGCATTAATCATGTTACCTCCTTCACAATCCGAAGTGTTTCTAAATGAAAAGGTTTCGGAGATAATATAATGGGTGTTCATTGAATGACCCGGGGAGGTTCGAGTTCCCTTCGAGTGTTTTTCTTAGATTTTATACTAAATACAAAGTATGTTTTCTAAGGATAATTACACTTGCGGTGGATTTTCGTATCAAGGAAAAAAATATAATATAGCAATTCGTTTACTATACATGAATAAGACGAGAATCGTTATAATTTCGATAATTTGCATTTTTATAGTTATTTTGGGGATATTATTGATATGTCTCAAATCTGACAAGGAAACAATGGTAAATAATAACAGTATTTTCATCTCAAACAAATATCCCTCAGTTCTTGAGAGAGTTTACTTTTCTATAGACCACAAAGTGGGAATTGAAAATGTATCTTGGGATTTCGGTGATAATAGTGAGAAAGGATACGGAATTAATGTGTCTCATATTTACCATGAATCTGCCGAGTACAATATCATATGCAACATTCAGTATAAAGAAGGAACACTTATCCTAAATGATACGGTAAAAGTGTTCAATATAAACGTTGCATGGGGAAGACATAAAGAAGGTATGTTGAATTTAGCACCCTTGCTAGCTGAAAGAGATGGCTTTGGATATTCGATATTAGAAGCAGTCTCTTATCCCACAATAGATTTGTATATTAATTTCACAAATATTATAGGTACCTTAGATATTGAGATTGAAATAGTAACGAATCCATCAGAACAAGGTAATGGGAAAATCGTTTATAGTGAAACGATAACTAAAAGAAATGAAGAATACAATTTTTATCATAGCTTTAAAACACAATCATTTAATATGCCTCAAAATTATATATTTAATATTTACATTATTCTGTACAATGGACGAATAGGACCTTATGATTCTTTGATAAAGATAAATTATAGATGAAATAATGGAACCCGACTAAAAACATCGGGTTCCGAATCATTGAACCCCATTCCTAAGACATAGGTTCCAAGTAATCTTCCTATGTACAGGATAATAATCAGACATTATTTATGCTGTGTTGCATAACTAATTTAATGTATGATACAGGGTGTTGCAAGCTGCAAGATAGGAAATGAATAGCGGGCCATGGCCTTCCAGCCGAAAGCTAGAAGTGTTGACAAGTCCATGACCCAGTGCCAATGTCAACTGAACGAGTATACCATTCTCTGGTAATGATTGTTTTGTGTTAAGGGGTAACGGGTGAGGCCTTATGTGTCATTCGCGCGTTTACAACACCTGGGGTGAGGGTATGCTTTGATTGTTTAGGGTATACATCCCTCTTTTCGAACGTGCATCCCCATGCCTGGGTGACCCGTGTACGCACTCACACGCTATGGGCACAACCGTCAGCTGCGGCTGACAGCCAACAGATGTTCCATCTACAAGCAA